>DASXTS010000209.1:0-26682 GCA_036505275.1 Pseudonocardiaceae bacterium | reverse complement strand
GCCGGGCCGCCTGATCGAGCACGAGCCGCACGCCATCGGCGGCCTCGGCCTCCGACACCAACCGGGACAGCCGCTCGTCCAGCGGCTGCGACCCCACGCGTCCCAACGACCCCAACCGTCCCACCGGCTCGGCACCCGATTCAGCCGCCGAGCCGGCGATGAACGCGCGGCAGCGCTCCACCAGCTCCGCCACCAGGGCGGACTTCCAGTCGCTCCACACCCCTGCGCCGGTAGCCAGGGCGTCGGCCTCGGCAAGGGCGTGCAGTAGCTCCAGCACGCCGGCGTCGCCGCCGACGGTGTCCACCACCCGGCGCACGGTCGCATCGTCGTCGAGGTCGCGGCGGGTGGCGGTGTGCGGGAGCAGCAGGTGGTGACGCACCACGGCGCAAAGCGTGGCCACGTCGGCCGGCCACAGCCCGAGCCGCCGGCCCACCTGCGCGGCCAGCGCCGCACCGACCACCGAGTGGTCACCGCCGCGTCCCTTGCCGATGTCGTGCAGCAGAGAGCCGAGCAGCAGCAGGTCGGGCCGGGCCACCCTGGTGGTGAGCCGGGCCGCACGCGCTGCGGTCTCGACCAGGTGCCGGTCGACGGTCCAGGTGTGCGCGAGGTCGCGCGGCGGCAGATCGCGTACCGCGCCCCATTCCGGGAACAGCCGCCCCCATAGGCCCGTGCGGTCCAGCGCCTCGACGACCTCCACCGCCCGCACGCCGGCGCCGAGCAGCGACAGCAGCTCGTCCAGCGCCGCCCGCGGCCAGGGTTCGCGCAGCTCGGGCGCGGTGTCGGCGAGCCGGTTCAGGGTGCCGGCCGCGATCGGCATGCCGCATCTGGCCGCGGTCGCAGCCACCCGGAGCACCAGCGCAGGGTCACGGGTGGGCTGCGCGTCGCGGGCCAGGGCCACCTCGCCGGCGTGCTCCACCACGCCGTCGTCCAGCGGCCGCCGCACCGGGCCCCGACCGAGCCGTCCGAGTGTCAGGGTGCTGGCCAGGCCGCGGCGTGGCATCGCGGCCCGCGCCGAGCGCAGCGCCACGTCGGCCGCGTAGGCGACGGTGCGGGCCGCGTCCGACAGTGCCCTCGCCAGTTCGAAGCGGTCGCCGAGCTCGAGCAGCACTGCCACCTCGTCCGCGTCCTGGGCACGCAGCACGTCGCGGGAGCGGCCGGCCAACCGGTGCAGCTCGGTCCGCACGTCGAGCAGCAGGGTGCGGGCCGCGACGACATCCCGACCCGGCCGGTCGGCGACCTGCGCCGTGGCAAGCGCGTCGATGAGCTGGGTATCCCGCAGCCCGCCGCGGCCGCTCTTCAGGTCGGGCTCCACCCGGTGCGCGATCTCCCCGATGCGCTGCCAGCGGGCCTGGGTGCTGGCCACCAGCTCGTCCAGCCGGCCGCGCAGGCCGGCCCGCCAGGCCTGCCGGACGGCGTCGATCAGCCGGGTGGTCAGCGCCGCGTCACCGGCCAGGTGCCGCGCTTCCAGCAGTCCGATGGCGACCCGAAGGTCCGTGCCGGCGACCTGCACCGCCTCGCCGACCGTCCGCACGCTGTGGTCCAGCCCGATGCCGGCGTCCCACAGCGGATACCACAGCCGGTCGGCGATCGCGGCCAACCCCGCCTGGCCGCCATGCATCTTGCCGCCGCCATGGCCGGAGTGCACCAGCACCAGGTCGAGGTCGGAGTACGGCGCGAGCTCGCGCCGCCCCAGCGCGCCGACCGCGACCAGCGCCAGCCCCTCGGACATGCCGAGCTCCGACAGGCCGAGCGAGGACACCCGTGAGGCCAGCCAGAAGTCGTACAGATCGGCGAGGGCGGTGCGCAGCGCCTCCGGCGTCAGCCGGCGCTGTCCGGGCTGATGGGCCAGCAGCACGGCCCTGGCCCGGACCAGGTCGGCCGCCTCGCCGGACAGCTCACCGGCGCGGTCGTGCGCCGCGCCGGTGAGCGGTCGGAGACGATCAGAGGGCATCCGCCCCGCGCTCCCCGGTGCGAACCCGGACCACGGCCTCCACTGGCGCCACCCACACCTTGCCGTCACCGATCTTGCCGGTGCGGGCCGACTCCACGATGGCGTCCACCACCTTCTCGGCAAGGTTGTCGTCGACCACTACCTCGACCCGCACCTTGGGCACGAAGTCGACGGAGT
Source organism: Pseudonocardiaceae bacterium (assembly GCA_036505275.1). GTDB lineage: Bacteria > Actinomycetota > Actinomycetes > Mycobacteriales > Pseudonocardiaceae > DASXTS01. Next base: position 24,554 of record DASXTS010000209.1, on the reverse strand, counting down.
ACTCCGCGCCGCGGTAGACCTCGGTGTGCCCCTTCTGCCGGCCGTAGCCCTGCACCTCGGACACCGTCATACCGAGCACGCCGACCTGTTCCAGCGCGTTTTTCACGTCCTCAAGCACGAACGGCTTGACGATCGCGGTCACCAGCTTCATGGCTGATCAGCCTTCCTTGCCGGGGATGCCGGCGGTCGCCGGAATCTTGGTCAGCGCGTCGGCCGAGTGCGCACCGAGGCCAGGGCCGCCGCGCAGCAGCCCGCTGAGCTCGTAGCCGCTCTCCGCGTGCTCTGCCTCGTCGATGCCGGCCACCTCGTCCTCGGTCTCCACCCGGAAGCCGATGGTGTACTTGATCGCCAGCCCGATCAGCAGGGTGGCAAAGAACGAGTAGCCCATCACGGCGAACGCGGCCACCGCCTGCCGGCCGAGCTGAGTGAACCCGCCGCCGTAGAACAGCCCGTCCACGCTGAGCGAGTTCACCGCGCTGGTGCCGAAGAAGCCGATCAGCAGGGTGCCGACCAGACCGCCGAAGAGGTGCACCGCGACGACGTCGAGCGAGTCGTCGAAGCGCAGCTTGTACTTCAGCCTCACGGCGAGGCAGCAGATCGCACCGGCGAGCACGCCGATCGCGAGCGCGCCGAGCGGGTTCACAAAACCACACGCCGGGGTGATGGCCACCAGGCCGGCCACCGCGCCGGACGCCGCGCCCAGCGTGGTCGGCTTGCCGTCCCGGAACTGCTCGACGATCAGCCAGCCGATCACGGCCGCCGCGGTGGCCGCCGTGGTGTTGGTGAACGCGACGGCGGCCAGGTCGCCGGCGGACAGCGCCGAGCCCGCGTTGAACCCGTACCAGCCGAACCACAGCAGGCTCGCGCCGAGCAGCACCAGCGGCACGTTGTGCGGCCGCATCGGCTCCTTGGGCCAGCCCTGCCGCCTGCCGAGCACGAGCGCCAGCGCCAGCCCGGCCGCGCCGGCATTGATGTGCACCGCCGTGCCACCGGCGAAGTCCTCGGCCTTGAGCTTGTTCGCGATCCAGCCGCCCAGGGCGTTCTCGCCGATGAAGCCGTCGAAGGAGAACACCCAGTGCGCGACCGGGAAGTACACCACGGTCACCCAGAGGGCAAGGAAGACCACCCACGACCAGAACTTGGTGCGGTCCGCGACCGCCCCGGAGATCAGCGCCGGGGTGATCACCGCGAACATCAGCTGGAACATCACGAACGCGAGCACCGGCAGCGCATCCGGGCCTGGCCACGGCACCGGCGGGTCGGCGGTCGCGGCGGCGAACCCGGCGACCTTGCCCCAGGTCTCGGCCATCCCGATGTGGTCCAGCCCGCCGACCAGTCGGCCGAAACCGTCGTCGCCGAAGGCCAGGCTGAAGCCGTACAGCACCCAGAGCACCGAGACGACGGCAAGCGCGATGAAGTTCAGCATCAGCATGTTCAGCACGCTCTTCGAGCGGACCATGCCGCCGTAGAAGAGCGCCAGCCCCGGCGTCATGAGCATGACCAGGGCGGCGGACGCCAGCACCCAGGCCGTATCTCCTGCGTTGATCACATCGCCCTCCAACAAGTACGACAGATGGGCGACAGCATCGGCAGGCGCTGTTTCGTGTGGGCTCGCCAGACGTTTCGCGGCGGTGAACTAACCCCGCCGCCGTGTTACGGCACTGTTGCCTGCGACGGCGGGATCACGATCCGTGGCGGCGCTCAGAACATGCGCTGACCGGGGGTGAGGACGGTGTCGGGGTCGTAGGAACGTTTGCCGCTGACCACCCTGTTCCACATGCGGCCGTAGTGCTGGCGCCAGTCGGACTGGCTGTAGTCGGAGATGGCGCCGATGGGATACCAGGTGCCGCCGGCCGCGACGTTGGCGTTGTAGAGGGCGCGGTTGCTGGCAAGCTGGCTGGACAGCAGCGCCGGGTCGCTGTTGGCGGTGGTGCGCAGCAGACTGAACAGGAAGATCTCCGGCTCGTCCGGCACCCGGAACAGCGGCCGGGTGAACCGGGCGGTGTTCGCCGGGTACAGCAGGATCGGGCCGACGCCGATGTCCGTCGGGGTGAGTGTGGCCAGCGCGTTGCCCACCACGGTGGCCGCCTGGGAGGCCGGCACGAACAGGTCCAGCAGCGGGTGCGGCCGGGTCCAGTCACCGTTGACCTTGAAGGCCGCGATGAACGGCTCGAGACGGAACGCCCAGTCGAGGTAGGTCCCCGTCTTGATGACGGCGGACAGCCGGTCGTCGTGCAGCCCGTCGAGCAGCGCGACCTGGTTGGGCAGGTTCGGCAGGGTGTAGTAGCTGACCGCCTCGATCATGTATCGCCATCCCGGGCCCACCTGGGGCGGGTTCACCTGGCCCTCCAGATAGGAGAAGCGGGCGTCGCGCAGCAACATGAGCTGGTCGGCCAGGTACGACTCGAGGTCGTTGTAGTAAAGGTTGAACACCAGCGTCAGGACCGGCGCCGGCACCAGGGCCACGGTGGCCCGCACGATGATCCCGTACTGGCCCAGGCCGGCGAGCACGGCGTCGAACAGGTCCCGGTTGAGCAGCGGCGAGCAGGTGACCAGGTCGCCCCGGCCGGTGACCACCTGCAGCTCCAGTACGGTGTCGACCTGCACGCCGTAGTGCTGGGTGGCGCCTCCGATGCCACCGGTGGACAGCGTGCCGCCGATCGACAGGCCCATGTAGTCGGTGAGCACCGGCGGGGTGAGGCCCTGCAGCACGGTGGCGCGCAGCAACTCACCCCAGGTGAGACCGGGGCCGACGACGGCGCGGTCGGGCAGGATGAGGTGCACGGCGTTCAGGGTCCGCGAGTCGATCACGATGCCGGCGTCGACCTGCGCCTGCCCGTAGCACACGTGGCCCTGGCCACGCATTGCGATCTTCAGCCGCTGCTCGCGCGCGTAGCGCACCATGACGACGATGTCGTTCACCGATCCGGGCCGGAGCACCGCGACCGGCAGCCGGTGCACGATGTGCCCGTAGTCGTCTGCGGCCTCCTGCATGGCCGCGGGGTCCGTGGTGAGTGTGCCGTCCAGCGCCGGCACCGACACCGTTGCGCTCCCTGCCGCGGTGGCCCACGACCGGCTGATCGGGTCGAACGCCACGACGACGGCTGCAGCGGCCGCCGTGGTGGCCGCCGCGGCGGCGCCCTTGATCAGTCGCCGCCGCGAGACGCGCTCACTCATGGGGTGCTCCTCGGTTTCCGCCGCGGTCCGCTGGCCCGGACCACGAAGCGGCTTAGCTATCGCACCCGCCGTGTGGCCGTCCAGGATCCTGCGGCAGGTTCCTCCCACCAGAGCAATGCCTTAGAGCTAACGCGTTAACCGGCGCCTAGCTGACGCGGAGGTTGAACAGGAGCAGCTGCGCCCTCGCCAGCTGAACCTCGAACTGGCCAGGCGTGGTGGCGGCGAGCTCCAGCCGACCCGGCTTCCCTCGTTCGACGTTCAGACTCCGTTCGTAGCCACGCACGTGGATCTGGTCGGCAACGTCCGAGGTCAGCTCGATCACAACCGTGGTGCCGAGCTTGACGTCGATCGTCGCCGGCGGCGGGGTGACCTTGCCACCGGCCACCGTCACGCTGATCACCTGGTTGGCCGTGGTGGTGGCGGTGGTGGTGGCGGTGGTTGTGCGTGCGGCGGGCGCGGGCGGGTTGGTCGTGCTGCTGGGGGCGGCCGGCTCGTCGCTGGCCGAGCAGCCGGCGGTCAACGCGGCGAACGCGGCCAGCGCGGCGGCGCAGGCGGTGACGGCGGTGCTGGCGGCAGAGCGCATGCGCAAGGCAGGTTCCTCTCGGTGGGCGGCGTCGATCACCCGCGGCGGGTCTGCGCGATCCTATTGACGCCGGTCCGGCGCGCGTCGCCGGGTTGTGGACGCGCGACGCCGCTCCGGGTCAGGTCACCCTGGTCGGCTGGCGGTCAGCCGAGCAGCGCGTCCACGAATGCGGCCGGCTCGAACGGCGCGAGATCGTCGGGGCCCTCGCCGAGCCCGACCAGCTTGACCGGCACACCGAGCTCGCGTTGGACGCGGAAGACGATGCCGCCCTTCGCGGTGCCGTCGAGTTTGGTGAGCACGATGCCGCTGACGTCGACCACGTCGGAGAACACCCTGGCCTGGATGAGGCCGTTCTGACCGGTGGTGGCGTCCAGGACGAGCAACACCTCGTCGACCACCGCCTGCTTCTCGACCACCCGCTTGACCTTGCCCAGCTGGTCCATCAGTCCGGCCTTCGTGTGCAGCCGGCCGGCGGTGTCGAGCAGCACCGCATCAACGCCGGCCTCGGTGCCCCGGCGAACCGCGTCGAAGGCGACCGCGGCGGGATCGGCGCCCTCGTTGCCGCGCACCACCTCGGCCCCTACCCGGTTGCCCCAGGTCTGCAGCTGGTCGGCGGCCGCGGCTCGGAACGTGTCGGCCGCGCCGAGCAGTACCCGACGCCCGTCCACCACGAGCACCCTGGCCAGCTTTCCGGTGGTGGTGGTCTTACCGGTGCCGTTGACACCGGCGATCAGCACCACGGCCGGCCTGCCGTTGTGCGGCAGCGCGCGCACCGAGCGGTCCATCTCGGGGTGCAGTGCGTCGGTCAGCACCTCCCGCAGCAACGCCCTTGCCTGCTCCGGGGTGCGGACCGCCCTACTGGCCATCCCGGTGCGCAGCCGCTGCACGATCTCGTCCGTGGTCGCCGCGCCGAGGTCGGCCAACAGCAGGGTGTCCTCCACCTCGGCCCAGGAGTCCTCGTCCAGGTCACCGGCGCCGAGCAGGCCGAGCAGACCCTGCCCAAGGGTGCCGCGGGAGCGGGCCAGCCGGCTGCGCAGCCGCTCCAGCCGGCCCGCGGTCGGCGCAATGGTTTCCGCAGTGGGCCCGGGCAGCGGCTCTGGCCTGGGTAGCGGGAGCGGCTCGGGCCCGGGCCCGGGGGTTGGCCCTGGCCGGAGCGGTGGCTGGGGTTTGAGCGGTGGCTGGGGTTGGGGTGCTGGCTCGGGCCGTGGTTGCGGCTCAGGTTGCGGCGGGGGTTGCGGCCGTGGTTCGCCGGGTTCGGGCGGCGGCGTCGGCTCCGGCTCGGGGACCGAGGGTTGCGGGGTTGGCGGCACCGTGCCGGCCTCTGGCGGCGGTGCGGTCGTGGTGCGCGGGCCGGACGAGAGGCTGATCCCTCCGCCGGCCCGGTAGCCGCCCGGGCCGGTCTCCTGCTCGTCGACGGGCTGAGGCTCGCGATCGGCGATGCTGATCCGACGCCGCTTCGCCAGCACCACGCCCGTGACGAGGGCGAGAGCGACGACCAGCAGCGCGATGACGACGATCAGGATCACGGCGGTACTGGACACCCGTCCAGTGTCCCATCAGCCCAATCGAGGGGGCTCGTCAGTCCCGACCGCGTCGTCCCATCGCCGGGTGCCCAAACGCCGGACACACGTGTCTGAACGCGCGGACACACGTGTCTGAACGCGCGGACACACGTGACTGGACACGGCCGCTACGCCGCGCCCTCCTGGGTATCCGGTACGAGTCCGCGCAGGCGCTGGGAGATGACGGTGGTGATGCCGTCGCCGCGCATGCTCACGCCGTACAGCGCGTCCGCGATCTCCATCGTGGGTTTCTGGTGCGTGATGACGATGAGCTGGGAGGTCGAGCGGAGCTCTTCGAGCAGCCCGAGCAGCCGCCGCAGATTGGTGTCGTCGAGGGCCGCCTCGACCTCGTCGAGCACATAGAACGGCGACGGCCTGGCCCGGAAGATGGCGACCAGCATGGCGACCGCGGTCAGCGCCTTCTCCCCGCCGGAGAGCAGGGACAGCCGCTTGATCTTCTTGCCTGGCGGGCGGGCCTCGACCTCGACGCCGGTGGTGAGCAGGTCGTCCGGGTCGGTGAGCACCAGCCGGCCCTCCCCGCCGGGGAAGAGCGTGGCGAACACGGTCTGGAACTCGCGGGCCACGTCGTGGTACGCGCCGGCGAACACCTCGAGGATCTTGGCGTCCACCTCGGCGACGACGGTGAGCAGGTCGCGGCGGGTGGCCTTGAGGTCCTCAAGCTGGGTGGACAGGAACTTGTAGCGCTCCTCCAGAGCGGCGAACTCCTCGAGGGCCAGCGGGTTGACCCGGCCGAGCAGGGCGAGGTCGCGCTCGGCCCGCTGGGCACGGCGCTGCTGAGTGGCCCGGTCGTACGGCACGGCGCCCGGGGCCACGACGTCCTCGCCACGGTCGCGGGCCGCCTCGAACTCGGCGATCTCGGCCAGCGACGGGGGTACCGGGACCTGCGGCCCGTACTCTGCGACGAGGTCGTCGAGCCCGATGCCGTGGTCCTCGGCGACGCGGGTCTCGAGCTGCTCGACGCGCAGCCGGGCCTCGGCCCGCAGCAGCTCGTCGCGGTGCACGGCGTCGATGAGCTTGGCGTGCTCGCCCTCCAGCTCGCGCAGCCTGGCTCGGACCGAGCCCAGTGCGGCGTCGCGTTGGGCGCCCTCGGTGGCGGCCGCGTCCCGCTCGGCGGCGGCCCGGCGCAGCGACACCTCGATCGCCTCGAGGGCGGCCTCGCCGGCGGTGACCACGGACTGCGCCACGGCGGCGCCGCGGGCCCTGGCGGCGCGGGCGGCCTCGGCCCTGGTCCGCGCCTCGCGCTCGGCACGGGCGGCGCGGCGTAGCTGGTCGGCCCGGCCGTACAGGGCGCGGGCCCGCTCCTCGGCGGTGCGCAGCGTGAGCCGAGCGTCCACCTCCGCGGTGCGGGCGGCGGCCAGCGCGGCGGCGATCTCGTCGCGCTCGGCGGGGTTCGGCTCGTCGTCGATCGGCTCGCCCTGGCTGGCCGCGCGCCGCTCCTGCAGCTCGGCCAGCGCGGCGAGGGCCTGGTCGCGGGTGGCCTCGACCGTGGAGCGCTGGCGCTGCCCCCGCTCGGCCTCGGCCGCCGCACTGCGGGCCGCCTCGCCGAGCCGGCCCAGCCGCTCGGCAACGGCGTTGCGTTGCGCGTCCGACTCGTGGCGTGCGGCCAGAGCGTTGGCGACGTCCTCGGCGCGGGCGGCCTCCTCGGCCCGGGCGCCCTCCAGCGCGGCGGCCAGCGAGCCGATCCGGCGCTCGGCTGCGGCGAGCTGGTCCTCGGCCTCGTCGACGGCGGCCTGCACCTCGATCACGGACTGCTCGTGGCCGGACCGCGACCCGCCGGTGGCGCGGTCGGCGCCGAGCACGTCCCCGTCGCGGGTCACCGCGCGCACCGACGGGTCGGCGCCGACCAGGGCGCACGCCGCGGCGAGGTCGGCGACCAGGGCGACCCGGTCCAGCGCGTGGTCCAGGGCCGGCCGCAGCGCCGCCGGGGCGGTCACCAGGTCGGCCACCCAACGGGCCCCGGCCGGCAGCTCCGGCCAGCCATCCCGATCCACGCCGGTGCCGGCCACGGCCGTGCGGGCCGGGCCTCGGTGGGCGGGGTCCGACGAGCCGATCAGCACGCCGGCCCGACCGGCGTCCTCGGCCTTGAGGTACTCGATCGCGGCCGCCGCGGAATCCACAGAGGACACCGCCACGGCATCGGCCATGGCGCCGAGCACCGCCGCGACCACCGCCTGGTTGCCGGCCTCGATGGTGAGCAGCGCGGAAACCGAGCCGAGCAGCCCGGGCAGCCTCTCGCCGGCGGCCAGCAGCGCGCCGACGCCGTCCTTGCGGGCCAGGCCCAGCGACAGGGCCTCCACCCTGGCCTTCCAGTGCGCGACGGCCTGCTCGGCCTCCCGCTCGGCGGTGGCCAGCTCGGCGACCCGCTGCTGCGCGCCGGCGTGCGCGGCGAGCGCGGCCTCGTGCCGGGCGTCGAGCCCGACGTCGTCGGCGTCCAGCGCGCCGATCTCGTCCTGCAGCTCGTCGAACTCGCGCTGCGCGACGGCGGCCCGCTCGCGGGCCTGGGCCAGCGCGGCGGACAGCCGCTCGATCTCCTCCTCGGTGGCGTCCACCTTGGACCGCAACGCCTCGACCTGCCCGCCGAGCCTGGCGAGCTCCTCGCGGCGGCCGGCGATCGAGCGGACCGCGTCGAGGTGCCGCCGCTCGGCCGCCGCCAGCACGTCCTCCAGCTCGGCGCGCACCGCGACGGCCGCGGACAGCGCGGCGCGGTCGCGCTCCACCACCGACGCCAGCTCGGCCTCCTGCTCAGCGGCGCGCGCGGCCTCGCGCTCCAGCTCGTCGGGGTCGCGACCGCGTCGCTGTGTCCCATCCCCATCGACCCAATCCCCATCGACCCAATCCCCATCGACCCAATCGCCATCGACCCAGTCCAGCTCCGCGACCGGCGCGGACAGGTGGCGGGCCCGCTCGGCGGCCAGCCGCACGGTGCCACGCAACCGCTCCTGCAGGGCGGAGAGCCGGTACCAGGTCTCCTGGCTGCGGGCCAACCGGGGCGCGACCTCGGCGTGCGCCTCCTCCAGCGCCGCCTGCTCGGCCTGGGCGCCCGCGATGTCGGCCTCCACGTCGGCCCGCCTGGCCCGGGCGACCGCCTCGTCGGCCTCCTCGCGGGCCAGCTCGGCGCGCAGCGTCACCAGGTCATCGGCGGCCAGCCGCAGCTTGGCGTCCCGCAGCTCGGACTGCACGACGGCCGCCCGGCGGGCCACCTCGGCCTGCTTGCCCAGCGGCTTGAGCTGGCGTCGCAGCTCCGCGGTGAGATCGGTGAGGCGGGTGAGGTTGGCCTGCATCGCCTCCAGCTTGCGCAGCGCCTTGTCCTTGCGCCTGCGGTGCTTGAGAACGCCGGCGGCCTCCTCGATGAACGCCCGCCGGTCCTCCGGCCTCGCCTGCAGGATCTCGCCGAGCTGGCCCTGGCCGACGATCACGTGCATCTCCCGGCCCATGCCGGTGTCGGAGAGCAGCTCCTGCACGTCGAGCAGCCGGCAGTGGTTGCCGTTGATCTCGTACTCGCTCGCGCCGTCGCGGAACATCCGCCGGGTGATCGAGACCTCGGTGTAGTCGATCGGCAGCGCGCCGTCCGAGTTGTCGATGGTGAGGGTGACCTCCGCGCGGCCAAGCGGCGGCCGGCCTGCGGTGCCGGCGAAGATGACGTCCTCCATCTTCCCACCGCGCAGCGCCTTGGCCGCCTGCTGGCCCATCACCCACGACAGCGCGTCCAGCACGTTCGACTTGCCGGCGCCGTTGGGACCGACGACGCACGTGATGCCCGGCTCGAAGCGCAGGGTGGTCGCCGAGGCAAAGGACTTGAAGCCCTTCAGCGTCAGGCTCTTCAGGTGCACTGTCGGCGGTCCCTCTCCCCTGTCCCGCTTCCCGTCGGGCGCTCGCCCTCGCGCTCGACTCTCCGGCAGAGGGTACCCAGAGCGGGTCCACGTTACGTGCCCGCCAGGCCGGCCGGGCGTGATCAATACGCATCGAAGTCGGCCCACTCGCCGGTCGCCGCGGCCCAGCTCTCCGCCACCCGGTCGACCGCGCCCGGCGTCGACCCGCTGCGCAGCAGGTGGAGCAGCCGCTCGCAGGCCGGGCGCGGCCCCTCGGCCACCACCTCGACCCGCCCGTCCCACAGGTTGCGGGCGTACCCGCGGAGGCCAAGCTCCTCCGCGCGCCGCATCGTCCACCAGCGGAAACCGACGCCCTGCACGTACCCGTGGACGATGGCGACCAGCCGCACCCGTTCAGCGTCCTGCACGGCACCCATTGTTACGAACGCATGCTTCACGCTGGCGGGTGACGCCTGCTAGCGTCCCGCCGTCGCAGAGCGTTTCCCTGGTCGCCCTCCTCGGGCGGGTCCCATCAGGAACGGAGCCGCCTCGGTGCAGAGCCGCATCGCGCGCCGTGCCGTCGGCATTGCCGCCCCGGCCGTGATTTTCGGCGCCGTCCTGCTCGGCACGGTGGGGTGCGGGGAAGATGCCGAGCCGACCACCGAGCTGACGCTGGTCCCGGAGATCAGCAGCCGGGTGCCGTTCCCGGTCCTGTCCTGGCCGCCGACCACGGCCGAGCAGGCGCAGCCGCAGCCACAGCCAGCCCCGCCGGTGCAGACCGCCACGCCGAGCATGATCCAGTCGAGCGGCACCAGGACCCAGCAGCGGACCACCACCCGCAGCAAGCCGCCGCCCCCACCACCGCCGACGAGCACCACCACGACGACCCCGCACCCGACCACCTGAAACCACGTTCGGTCCGCACGGCCCCGCTTGACGCCAGTGGGCCACGATGGTGCGGTGGGACGCCGCGCGGCCGGCACGCTGCGTGCCGAGGTGGACTCCGGCACGGCCGAGCTGGTGCCGGACCCCGATCGCAGGGGTGGTTGGACGCTGCTGGTGTGCGGCACCCCACAGTCCCACGTCGACCTGGACGATCCGACGCACCTGGAATTCGAGTACGTGCGCCGGCTCGGGCACCTGGTTGACCTGGCCGCCGAGCCCGGCCGGCCGCTGCGGGTGCTGCACCTCGGCGGCGGCGCGCTGACCCTGGCCCGCTATGTGGCCGCCACCAGGCCGGGCTCCCGCCAGTACGCCGTCGAACTGGACGCCGCGCTGGTGGAGCTGGTGCGCCGGGAGCTGCCGGTGCCGCGGCCCGCCTCGGTGCGGGTGCGGGTGGGCGACGCCCGCGCCTGGCTGGCGCGGACGCCGCCGGGCAGCCTGGACCTGATCGTGCTGGACGCCTTCGCCGCCGCCCGCACGCCGGCGCACCTGACCTCGGTGGAGTTCGTCCGGGCCGGCGCGACAGCGCTGGCACCGGGCGGGCTGTACGCGGCGAACATCGGCGACGGCGCGCCGCTGGCGTTCACCAGAGCCCAGGTGAGCACCGTGCTCGCGGTATTCGCCCGGGCCAGCCTGGTCGCCTGCCCGGCCGTGTTCGCCGGTCGCCGCTTCGGCAACCTCGTGCTGGTGGCCGGCGACCGCGAGCTGCCGGTCGCCGGGCTGGCCGCCGCGGTGGCCGGCGACCCGTTTCCGGCGCGGGTGCGGCACGGCGCCGCGCTCGCCCGCTTCACCGGTGGCGCGGCACCCGTCACGGATGCCACCGCCCGCCCATCGCCGGCACCGCCGCCCGGCTTCTTCGGCGTCGCGTGACCGTCGCCGCCGAGTCACCCGCGCCCTCAGCGCCGACGTTGACGGTCAGGAAGTTGACGGTCAGGGGCGGAGGATGCCGCGGCGGATCTCGCCGGGGGTGTGCTGGGCGCGCTGCAGGTCGCGGTCGGCCGAGGAGCGCAGCTGCCACGGCACGCTGGTCACCATGACGCCCGGCTCGAAGAGCAGCCGGCCCTTCAGGCGCAGCGCGCTCTGGTTGTGCAGCAGGTTCTCCCACCAGTGGCCGACGATGTACTCGGGGATGTACACGCAGACCACGTCCCGCGGGCTGGCCCGGCGGATCTTCTTCACGTACTCGACCACCGGCCGGGTGATCTCGCGGTACGGCGACTCGACCACGGTGAGCGGGACCGGGACGTCGCGCAGCTCCCAGTCCCGCTGCAGGGCTCGGGTCTCGGCATCGTCGAAGTTGACGGTCAGCGCGGTGAGGGTGTCCGGCCGGGTGGCACGGGCGAAGGACAGCGCGCGCAGGGTCGGCTTGTGCAGGTTGGAAACCAGCACGACGGCGTGCACTCTGCTGGGCAGCATGGCGCTTTCCTGGTCCGGCCGCAGCTCCTCGCGCACCCGGTCGTAGTGCCGCCGGATCGCCGTCATCATCGCGTACAGCGCCGGCATGGCGATAACAACCAGGTATCCGCCGTGGGTGAACTTGGTGACCAGCACGACCAGCAGCACGACCGCGGTGAACCCGGCACCGACCGCGTTGATCAACCTGGACCGGTTGATCCGCAGCCGCTCCAGCCGGCTGGTCGCGGTGTCCAGCTCGCGCCGCCAGTGCCGCACCATGCCGGCCTGGCAGAGCGTGAAGGAGGTGAACACGCCGAGGATGTACAGCTGGATGAGGCGGGTCACCGAGCCCTGGAACATGTAGATGAGCAGCCCGGCGACGACGGCCAGCAGGATGATCCCGTTGGAGAACGCCAGCCTGTCGCCGCGGGTGTGCAGCTGCCGCGGCAGGTAGCGGTTCTGCGCCAGGATCGAGGTGAGCAGCGGGAAGCCGTTGTACGCGGTGTTGGCGGCGAGGATCAGGATCAGCGCCGTGGTGGCCTGGATGACGTAGAACGGCACGCTGTGGTCCCCGCCGAACACCGCCGCGGCGATCTGCGCGATCACGGTCCGCTGCGCGTCCGTGTCGCAGTCTCCCCGGTAGCCGATCAGGTCGCAGGTCTGCTCGGCGACCCGCACCTTGGTGATCATGGCGAGCACCGTGATGCCACTGAACATGGTGATGGAGATCAGGCCCATCGCGGTCATGGTGCGAGCGGCGTTGAGCGCCTTGGGCTTGCGGAAGGCGGGCACGCCGTTGGAGATCGCCTCCACACCGGTGAGCGCGGTACAACCCGACGAGAACGATCGCAGCAGCAGGAACGCCAGGGCGAGACCGCCGAGTCCCACCTGCTCGGGGTGGATGTCGTAGCCGGCGGTCTCGGCCACCGGTGCGTGGCCGGTGAGCGTCCGGCCGAGGCCGACAGCGACCATCAGCAGCACGCCGGCGACGAACAGATACGTCGGCGCCGCGAACGCCTTGCCGGACTCCCGCACCCCGCGCAGGTTCATCGCGGTCAGCACCAGGATGAAGGCCAGGTTGATCGCGATGCGGTGCTGGTTCAGCTCCGGCACCGCGGAGATGATGTTGTCCACGCCGGCGGCCACCGACACCGCCACCGTCATGACGTAGTCCACCAGCAGTGCCGCGGCCACGACCAGGCCGGCCGAGCTGCCCAGGTTGCGGGAGGCGACCTCGTAGGAGCCGCCGCCGCTGGGATAGGCCCGCACCACCTGCCGGTAGGAGACCACCACCACGGCCAGCAGGACCACGACGGCCAAGCCGACCAGGGGCGCCAGGTGCAGGAAGGCCAGCCCGCCGATGGACAGCACCAGCAGGATCTCCTGGGTCGCGTAGGCCACCGAAGACAGCGGGTCGCTGGCGAAGATCGGCAGCGCCAGCCGCTTGGGCAGCAGCGTCTCGCCGAGGCTGTCGCTGCGGAACGGCCGGCCGACCACCAGCCGCTTCAGCACCGCCGTCGGTGACCCCACCGGGCCGAGGGTAGGTTTGCCCGGCGGGCCGCCCGGCCGGGTCGGCGTATGGATCCCGTCAAGATTTCGATCAGGCCTCGAAGCGGTAGCCCATGCCGGGCTCGGTGATCAGGTACCGCGGCCGGGACGGCTCGGCCTCCAGCTTGTGCCGTAGCTGGGCGAGGTACACCCGCAGGTAGTTGGTCTCGGTACCGTAGGCCGGCCCCCACACCTCCTGCAGCAGTTGGCGCTGGGTGACCAGCCGGCCGCGGTTGCGGACGAGAACCTCCAGCACACCCCACTCGGTGGGGGTCAGCCGCACCTCGGCGCCGTCGCGGAGGACCTTCTTCGCGGCCAGGTCGACGGTGAACGACGGCGTGGCGACCACGGCCTCGCCGTCCGGACCGGCGACGCTGGCCCTGCGGACCGCGGCGCGCAGCCTGGCGAGCAGCTCGTCCATGCCGAACGGCTTGGTGACGTAGTCGTCGGCGCCGGCGTCCAGGGCGTCCACCTTGTCGGTCGAATCGGTCCGCGCGGACAGCACGATGATCGGCACTGTGGTCCAGCCGCGCAGGCCGGCGATCACCTCGCTGCCGTCCATGTCGGGCAGCCCGAGGTCGAGCACGACGACGTCGGGATGGCCCTCGGCCGCGCCGCGCAGCGCTCCGGCGCCGTCGGCGGCGGTGAGCACCCGGTAGCCGCGGGCCGCCAGGTTGATCCGCAGCGCGCGCACGATCTGGGGCTCGTCGTCGACCACCAGCACGGTCGTCATGCCGGAACCATCGCCGACGGTAGGGAGATCACCATGGTGAGCCCGCCGCCAGGGGTGTCCTCGGCGCTGATCGTGCCGCCCATCGCATCGACGAAGCCCTTCGCCACTGACAGGCCGAGACCCACGCCGGAGCCGCCCTGGTCGCCGAGTCGCTGGAACGGGGTGAACACGGTCTCGGCCGCGCCGCGTGGCAGCCCGGGCCCCACGTCGACCACGCGCAGTTCGACCCGGCCGGCGTGGGTGCTGGCCCGCACCGCGACCGCGGCGCCGTTGGCATGGCGCAGCGCGTTGTCGACCACATTCGCGATCACCCGCTCGAGCAGGCCGGGGTCGGCCAGCACCGGCGGCAGCTCCTCGGCCACGTCGACCGCGACCGCGCCGGCGCCGTCCAGGCTGGAGAGCGCGCGGGCCACCGCCTCGTCATAACCCACCGGCCGCTGCGCCGGGGTCACCGCACCGGCCGCGATCCGCGAGGAGTCCAGCAGGTTGTCCACCAGGGCGTGCAGCCGGTCGGCCGACTCCTCGATGGTGGCCAGCAACTCGGCGGTGTCCGACGTGGACAGCCGCAACTCCCGGTCGCGCAGCGAGCCCACCGCCGCCTTGATCGAGGTCAGCGGCGTGCGCAGGTCGTGGCCGACGGCGGACAGCAGCGCGGACCGCAGCTCGGTGGCCTCGGCGCGGCGTTGGGCGTCGACCGCGGCCGCGGCCATCCGCTGCTGGCGCAGCGCGAGCAGCGCCTGGCCGGCGACCGCCTCGAGCACCCGCCAGTCGTGCGCGGCCAGCGGCCGTCCACGCACCGAGAGGTGCACGCCATCCTCGACCTGCACGTCGATGTCGGCCTCGTCCGGCCGGCGGCAGGCCTGCGGGCCGACCGTGCAGGCGGTCTGCCAGCCGCCGTCGACGCGTTCCAGCAGGGTGACCGAGTCGAGGGAGAACGCCTCGCGCAGCCGCTCGAGTAGCCGCGGCAGCGGGTCGGTGCGGGTGAGCACCGTGCGGGCGAAGGAGGCGAGCAGGGCAGCCTCCGTGCTCGCCTCGGCGGCCTGCTCGGCGCGGCGTGCCGCCCGGTCGACCACCAGCGCGACCAGGACGGCCACCAGCACCATGCCGATGACGGTGACCACGTCGGCTGGGGAGGACATGACCAGGCTGTGCAAGGGCTCGATGAAGAAGAAGTTCAGCAGCACGCCGCTGCCCAGGGCGGCGAACAGCGCCGGGCCGAGCCCACCGACGAGCGCGGCGAGCACGGTCGCCAGCAGGTACGCGACGGTCGCGGCCGCCAGACCGATGACCGGGCCGGTCAGCTCGCCGAGCGCGGTGACCGCCAAGGGCAGGAGAACCGCGAGCAGCCAGCCCCGCACCACCCGCGACGAGGCCAGAGCGCTGCGCCGCCGGCGCCACCGCGGCCGCCCGCCGGCCTCCCGGTGGGTGACCATGTGCACGTCTATCGAGCCGGAGTCCTGCACCGTCTTGGCGCCGATGCCCTCGTCGAACAGCCTGGCCAGCCGCGACCGGCGGGACGTTCCGATCACGAGCTGGGTGGCGTTGACCCCGCGGGCGAAGTCCAGCATGGCCGCCGGCACGTCGTCGCCGACCACGGTGTGGAAGGACGCGCCGACGCCCTCGGCGAGCGAACGCAGCTTGTTCAGCGCGGCCGGTGAGGCGCCGGCCAGCCCGTCGCCGCGCAGCACATGCAGGCACAGCAGCTCCGCAGCGCCCGCGCGCACCGCGATGCGGGCCGCCCGCCGCAGCACCGTCTCGCTCTCCGGCCCGCCGGTCACCGCGACCACGACGCGCTCGCGCGCCTCCCAGGTTTCGTCGATGTCGTGCTCGGCCCGGTAGTGCTGCAGCGCCACGTCAACCTTCTCGGCCACCCAGAGCAGCGCCAGCTCGCGCAGCGCGGTCAGGTTGCCCGGCCGGAAGTAGTTGGACAGCGCGGCGTCGATCTTGTGCGGCGGGTAGATGTTGCCGTGCGCCATCCGCCGGCGCAGCGCCTCCGGGGTGATGTCGACCAGCTCGACCTGCTCGGCGCGGCGCACCACCTCGTCGGGCACGGTCTCCCGCTGCTTCACCCCGGTGATCCGCTCGACCACGTCGTTGAGCGACTCGAGGTGCTGCACGTTCACCGTGGTCAGGACGTCGATGCCGGCCTCGAGCAGCTCCTCGACGTCCTGCCACCGCTTCGGGTTGCGCGCGCCAGGCACGTTGGTGTGCGCCAGCTCGTCGACCACGGCCACCGCGGGCTTTCGCGCCAGCACCGCGTCGATGTCCATTTCGATGTCCATTTCGATGTCCACTTCGGTGTCCATCTCGGTGTCCATCTCGGTGACGTCGCGGCCCTGGTACACGAGCTTCTGCCTGGGCACGACCTCGAGCTCGCCGATGGCCTCCGCGGTCCGCCGCCTGCCGTACGTCTCGACGAAGCCCACCACCACGTCGGTGCCCCGCTCGACCCGGCGCCGCGCCTCGCCGAGCATCGCGTACGTCTTACCGACCCCGGGCGCCGCCCCGAGGTATATCCGCAGCTCCCCCCGCCTGCGCGCCGCCTGCCCGTGCACGTTGCCAGTGTCCTCCTGTGGATAAGTCGTGAGTGGCAAATGGTGTTGGAACACCATTTGCCACTCACGGGCGGTCACGGCTCCTCCTCCAGGCCGGCGGCTTCGAGGTCGAGGGCGCGCTGAATGCGCCGGCGCGTGGGGTCGGTGATGATCCCGGACTCGAAGAGCCGGTTGAGCTCGACGTTCTCCACGGCCAGCAGGTCGCGGAGCAACTGGCGGTAGGTGGCGTTCAGCGAGGCGTTCGGCGAGCCGTCGCGATGGTGCGGCTCGAACCGCTGAAGGCGCGCCTGCCAGTTCTGCCGCAGCTGCTCCACCAGCACGGTCGGCGCCGCCTCCGCCTCGGCGATCTGCTCGAGATAGGCCAGCCCGGCCCTGGCCAGCCGCAACCGGGCCAGGGTCTCCTCGTGCCGGATGTCGGCCGGGGTCAGGGCGATGCCGGCGAGGCGCACCAGCGGGGCGAGGGTGAAGCCCTGCACCACGAGGGTGTACACGATGACCGCAGTGGCGAGCAGCAGCACCAGGTCGCGGTGCGGCAGCGGCGTGCCGGCCGAGGTGGCGAGCGGGATCGACAGCGCGGCGGCCAGCGGCACCACGCCGCGGGCGCCGGCCCAAGACACCACGGCGGGCAGCTGCCAGGACGGCCGCTGCTCGCCGCGCCGCCGCTGCTGCACGGCCGACAGCGGGAAGACCCACAGCACCCGGACCACGATCAGCGTGGCGGCGATGGCCAGTGCCTGCAGCGGCCACGTGTAGTCGGTGCCGGCCAGCTCGCGGATCAGCGCCGGCAGTTGCAGGCCGATCAGGCCGAACACAACGCTCTCCAGCAGGAAGATCACGGTCTGGTACACCGCGGCCACCTGCAGCCGGATGTTCGCGGTGGTCAGCCGGCTGGCCTGGGTGCCGAGGATGATGCTGGCCACGACCACCGCGGTGACCCCGGAGGCGTGCACCCCCTCGGCGAGCACGTACGCCGCATACGGGGTGACCAGTGCGATCACCGTCTCCAGCACCGGGTCCTCGGTACGCCGCCGGATCAGCCACACCCCGCCGGCGACCAGCGCACCGGCCAGGATGCCGCCGCCGCCCAGCAGCGCGAACTCGCCGGCGGCGCGCCCCCAGTGCAGCGTGCCGGCGGTCACCGTGGCCGAGACCGCGACCCTGAACAGCAGCAGGCTCGTTGCGTCGTTGAACAGGCTCTCGGCCTGCACCAACGCCTGCACCCGCGGCGGCAGCGACAGCCGCCGGCCGAGCGCGGTGACCGCCACCGGGTCGGTGCTGGCCAGCACGGTGCCGAGCACAAACGCCAGAGGAACGGTCAGCGGGGTGATCGCGGTGGCGACCGCGGCCACCGCGAACGCCGAGGCCGCCACCAGCCCGATCGCCAGCGCGGAAACCGGCCGCCAGACCTCGCGCAGGTCCCGCCACGGCAGCTCCTCACCGGCCGCGAACAGCAGCGGCGGCAGCACGACCAGGCTCACGACGTCCGGGGTGACCTGCACGGCCGGCACGCCGGGCGGCAGCCCGACCAGCACACCGGCGACGACCAGCAGCGACGGTGCCGGCACCCGCAGCCGCTTGGCGAATGTAGCGACCACGGTCGCGAGGACGACCAGGAAGAGAACGGTCTCCACACTGTGCATGACCGCGCCCCTTCGTCCCTCGTCCGGCCACGTGTGCCGACCAGACTTCCCGGCGCGCCGGGCTAACCCTAACCCGACACGGCCGGATCAAGGAGTCGTCAAGATCGGGCATCCGGCCGCAGATTCCGCGACAATTCCGCGACAGGGGACGCCTGACCAGCCGCGGCCAGCGGTGCACTGTTGGGCGTGCCTGGCCGTGTCGTGTCGAGCCCGCCGGTCGACGGTGCGACCGGTATTCCCGTCGGGGCCCTTGCCGCCGTCGCGGTGACGATCGGAGCCGTCGCGACCGGCGGCACCGGGCATCCGGCGCGGTCGCTCTTCGCCCTCTGCGTCGTGGTGGCCACGCTGGCTGGGCTCACTACCGTGCCGGCGACGCTGGGCACCGCGGCCGTCGCGTGGGGGCTGCACGCCGGATTCGTCCTCGGCCGCAGCGGCGACCTCGCGCTGACCCTGCAGGCGGCCGATGCGGCCGCGGTGTTGCTCGGGACCGCGCTGGCCGGCTGCGCGCTGGCGGCCGCGGTTCGGCTGGTCGCCGGGATGGCGGCGCGGCTCACCCGGACGGCCGTGCTCGCTCCCCCGCCGGCAGCGGCCCGTACCGGGCCGGCGCCCCCGCCCAGCCCGTAGGCTGCGCTTACATGAACGGCGAGCGCAGCGGTGGCCGGGTGGCGATCATCGCGGCGCTCGCGGCGAACCTCGGCATCGCGGCGAGCAAGTATTTGGCGTGGGCGTTCACCGGGTCGTCATCGATGCTCGCGGAGGGCGTGCATTCCACCGCCGACTCCGGCAACCAGATCCTGCTGCTGATCGGCGGCAAGCGGGCGCGGCGGCCGGCGTCGGCGCTGCACCCGTTCGGGTACGGGGCGTTCCGTTACCTGTACGCGTTCCTGGTGGCGTTGACGATCTTCCTGGTCGGCGGCCTGTTCGCACTCTACGAGGGCTGGCACAAGCTGCACTCCCCGGCGGAGCTGGAGAGCCCGGCCTGGGCGTTCGGCGTGCTCGGTATCGCGATCGTGCTGGAGTCGTTCTCGCTGCGCACCGCGGTCCGCGAGTCCCGGGCGGCCCGCAGCGGCCGGACCTGGGCGGAGTTCGTTCGGCACACCAGGGCGCCGGAGCTGGCTGTGGTGCTGCTCGAGGACCTCGGTGCCCTGCTCGGGCTGTTCTTCGCCCTGGTCGGCGTCACCCTGACCACGATCACCGGCGACAGTGTGTGGGACAGCATCGGCACCCTCGCGATCGGCGGCTGCTGATCTCGGTGGCCTGGGTGCTGGGGATCGAGACCCGCAGCCTGCTGATCGGCGAGTCGGCCACCGACGAGGTGGTGGCAGCCATCGAGCGGGCGCTGGTCGACGAGCCCGGGGTGCAGCGCGTGATCCACATGCGCACCATGCACCTCAGCCCGGACCATCTGCTGATCGGCGCCAAGATCGCGGTGAACGGGGCGGACACCGCGGCCACGGTGGCGCGCACGATCGACGGCGCGGAGCGGCGGGTGCGGGCCGCGGTCGAGCTGGAGTGCACGATCTATCTCGAGCCGGACATCGACCGCGGCCGGGTATGAGCCAGCGCGGAGCGGTCGTCAGGCCGTCGGGTTGTACTCCCAGTGCCACGGCTCGGCGTCGTAGGGGTAGAACCCGAACCGTGCTGCGTTCGTATTGAGCCAGGTCCACTGCGGAGTGGCCCGCTGGGTGGCCACGTTCTCGCTGTCGTTGGCGGTGCCCATCCAGCAGTCCACCGCGCGGCCGGACTGGTGCGCGCTGCCGCCGGGCGCCGCCACCCACCTGCGCGCCTCGGCCTCCGAGCCATACTTGGCCACCGCGGCCTCGAAGAGCCGCCGCTGGGTCTCCGAGCTGCGATAACCGGAGACGGGCAGCAGCAGCGGATCGGCGATGCCGTCGGCCCGCGCGGCCGCGACGAGCTGCCCCCAGAACCGGGCGGCCAGGTTGTGCAGCTGCACCTGCTTGCCGTTCGGGCCGGTGACGGTCACCAGGTCGGCCGCAGCGGGGTCGTGCTTGTCGGTGATCCGGCCGCCGCCGGGGTTCTCCACCGCTATCGGCCGTTCCGCCGTGGGAGCCGTTCCCGGCGAGGTCAGCGCGGAGAGCCCGCGCCAGTACAGGTCGACCGACTTCGGGTAGCCGGCCGGCGCGGTGTTGGTGTTCAGATCGAACCGGACGTACTCCGAGCCGCTGAAGAAGTAGGCGTTGCCGTCGGGCCAGGCCACTGTCGTGTCGATGCCCCACGGGTACACCCCGGGCCAGTGGTCGGTTATGGACTTCGGGTAGCCGTCCACCATCTGGTCGGCGCCCCAGTCGTACTTGGTGTACTCGCTGCCCTTGAAGAAGTACGTGTGCGTGCTGTCCAGCGCCGGCAGCGCGGCGTCGATATCGGCGTCGAACAGCCCAGGCCAGTAGTCTGCGATCAACTTCGGGTAGCCGTCGATGCGGCTGTTGGCCAGCATGTCGATCTTGACGTACTCCGCGCCGCGGAAGAGGTAGGCGTAGTCGCCGGCAGGTCGCAGCACCGCGGCGCCGATGTCGCGGTCGAACGCGCCGGTCCAGTTGCCGCTGATCGGTTTGGGATAGCCGGGGTCGACCGCATCCGCCGTCACGTCGTAGCGGGCGTACCGGTCCTCGTAGAAGAAGTACGCCTTGCCGCGCTGCGGCACCAGGAATCCGGCAAGCTTGCTCATGGTCGCGCAGCGTAGCGCCCGTGCTACCGCAGCGGTCAGCAGTTGCGGTTGCTTGCGGTTACCAGTGCGGGCGGCGCGGGCGTGGTTGGCAGCGCGGGCAGGAGTAGGACGACCGGTTCATGAACACCTCGCGGCGCACCGGCTCGCCGCACCGCCGGCACGGCTTGCCGTCCTGCCCGTACACCGCCAGCGACCGGTCGAAGTAGCCGGACTGGCCGTTGACGTTGACGTACAGCGCGTCGAACGACGTGCCGCCCTCGCCGAGGGCGGCGGTCATCACCTCGGCGGCGGCGGCCAGCAGCCGGCGGGCGGCCGGCCTCGTGAGGGTGGCGGTCGGCCGGGCCCAGTGCAGCCGTGCCTGCCACAGCGCCTCGTCGGCGTAGATGTTGCCGATGCCGGAGATCAGCGTCTGGTCCAGCAACGCCCGCTTGAGCCCGGTGTTCTTGCGGCGCATCCGCCCCACCACGGCGTCCATGTCGTAGCGCGGGTCGAACGGGTCGCGGGCGATGTGCGCAACCGGCGCCGGCACGCCGTCCGCGGTCAGCTCCTCGACCGAGAACCCGCCGAACGTGCGCTGGTCGACGAAGCGCAGCTCGTTGCCGTCGTCCAGGCGCAGCCGGATGCGCAGGTGCGTCTCGTCCAGCGCGCTGGCCGGCCGCACCAGCAGCTGCCCGCTCATGCCGAGGTGGGCGAGCACGGCGTCAGTGGCGCGCTCGGGTGGCTGGGCCTCCAGCTGGGCGTCCAGTTCGAGCCACAGGTACTTGCCGCGCCGGCATGCCGCGGTCACCGTCCGGCCGTCCAGCCGCGCTGCGAAGTCCGCCGCCCCAGGAAGGTGCCGGCGCACCGCCCGCGGATGCCGGACCTCCACAGCGGTGATCCGCCGGCCGACCACGTGCTCGCCGAGGCCCCGGCGGACGACCTCCACCTCGGGCAGCTCAGGCACGACGCCTTCGCGTCGCTCGTGAGTGGCAAATGGTGTTGCAGCACCATTTGCCACTCACGGCGTGCCCTCGGAGAGGGCACGCCAGGCTGCCTCTGCCGCCTTCTGCTCGGCTTCCTTCTTGGTGCGGCCCTCGCCGTGCCCGTACTCGACGCCGCCGACCACCACCGCGGCGGTGAAGTGCTTGAGATGGTCCGGGCCGTCCTCGGTGACCCGGTACTCCGGCACGCCGAGCTCCGCCGTCGCGGTCAGCTCTTGCAGGCTGGTCTTCCAGTCCAGGCCGGCGCCCAGCAGCGGCGCGGCGTCGAGCAGCTCGCGGAACAGCCGGTGCACCAGCTCGACGGCGACGGCGATGCCATGCTGCAGGTAGACGGCGCCGATCAGCGCTTCGACGGCGTCGGCAAGGATGCTTGCCTTGTCCCTGCCGCCGGTCAGCTCCTCGCCGCGCCCCAGCAGCAGGTGCTGCCCGAGGCCGCCGTCACCGAGCGACCTGGCCACGCCGGCGAGAGCGTGCATGTTGACCACGCTCGCCCGCAGCTTGGCAAGCTGGCCCTCGGGCAGCTTCGGATGCGTGCGGTAGAGGTGATCGGTCACTGCGAAGCCGAGCACGGCGTCACCGAGGAACTCCAGCCGCTCGTTGGGCAGCAGTCCGCCGTTCTCGTACGCGAAGGACCGGTGGGTGAGGGCAAGCTCCAGCAGCTCGGCGTCCAGGACGACACCGAGCGCGGTCACCAACGGAGCCCGGTCGGCGGCCCGGCCCTTCTGTGCTCTGACCCCCACTGGCGAGCCGGCCAGGGTCAGGCCGGGGCGACCATCTGGCGGCCGTTGTACGTGCCGCAGGCCGGGCAGGCGATGTGGGGCGGCTTCAGCTTGCCGCAGGCGCGGTTGCTGCAGGTCACCAGGGTCGGCGCCGAGGTCTTCCACTGGGCACGCCGGGATCGGGTGTTCGAGCGGGAAGTCCTGCGCTTGGGGACGGCCACGTTACCTTTTCTCCTCCTCGACATCGCTGCGCCGGCGAAGCAGGGCGGCCCAGCGCGGGTCAATGGTCTCATGGCGGTGATCCGGTCCGAGCTCGGCCCGCTTCCCGCCGCACTCAGGACATAGCCCGGCGCAGTCGTCGGCACACAGCGGGACCTGCGGCAACGCCAGCAGGACGGCGTCGCGCACGAGAGGCTCGGTGTCCACGAGGTCGTCCACTACGCGGCTCACCTCGTCCTCGTCAGTGCTCGCGTCGGTGGTGCTGTCCGGGTACGCGTACAGCTCGGTGAGAGCCACCACAACGGTGTCCGAGAGCTGGTCGAGGCAGCGCGAGCACTCGCCGCTGACGTCCGCGGTCGCGGTGCCGGAGACGAGCACGCCCTCCACGACGGATTCCACCCGCAGGTCCAGCTCGACGGCGCTGCCCGCAGGCACCTCGATGACCCCGGGGACACCGATCCCGGCCGGTGCCTCGACGGTGCGGTGGTAGCGCCGCATGGACCCTGGTCGGCGGCCCACATCGCGGGTGTCGATCACCCACGGACCGGACGGGTCCCGGCGGTCTGCGCGACGGGCCGATGCGCGCGGCGCGGTACGACGGTAGGACATATCAATGGCTCTGCTGGCGGATCGGCAGGCAGGCCAGCACGGCCAGGGTACGTGAGCGCGGCCGGCTGGGCGAAATCGGCGGCCCCGCCGGGCCGCCAGGGTCCGTCCCGTGGATCGGCGCCGCCCAGCAGGCCAAAGATCCGCGAGACAGGCCTTCAGTGCCGGCTGCGGGCGTCGGCGGCACCGACCGGGCCACGGAGCTGGCCGCGGCCCCGGCTGACAAGGCGCATGGTGTGGTCCAGCAGCTCCTCGAACTCGGCCAGCTTGCCGTCCACGAACTCGTCGCACTCGCCGCGCAGCCGGTCGGCCTCCTCGGTCGCGGCGTCCACGACCCGTGCCGACTCCCGATGCGCGGCCTGCACGATCTCCGTGTTCGAAACCAGCCTCGCCTGCTCGGCCCTGGCGTCGGTCATGGCACGGTCGTATGCGGCCTTGCCGGCCGCGATGGCCCGCTCCGCGTCGGCATCGGCCCTGGCCACCAGCTCGTCGTACTTGCGGCGGCCGCTGTCCACAGTGCGCTCCGCCTCGGCCCTCGCGTCGGCCACCAGCCGCTGCGCCTCGGCCCGCGCCTCGGCCACGGCCCGCTCGGCCTGCGCCTTGGCGTCGGCCAGCAGCTCGTCCGCCGCGGTCCGCGCCTTCGCCAGGATTTCGTCGCGGTGGTCGAGTACGTCCTGCGCATCGTCCACCTCCCCCGGCAGGGCGTCGCGGACCTCGTCGAGCAGTTCGAGCACAGCTCCGCGCGGCACCACGCATCCGGACGTCATCGGCACGCCCCTGGCCTCCTCGACCAGCGTCACCAGCTCGTCGAGCGACTCGAACACCCGGTACACGCCGACCAGTGTGCCCCGTTGAGCCGCCCAAACCGTGGACCTCGCCGTCCCGCGCGTGTCATGGGCACGGCCTAATTACGTTGACGGTGAATCGGCCGTGGGCTCGGAACACGACGTACCTGTGCGCCTGGGCGTGGTGATTTCTGCACGCCAGTACCCCACCCCGGTAACTGGTCGGCCCACCCTCCACCCACGGCCGCTTATGATGGATAGCACAATGCTGCGCCGGCACCTCACACCCGGCGTACCGGCAAGTCCGATCCCGCAACTCAATCGCCCGGCGGATAGCGATCGGCCACACGTTGTCTTGCGCCCAATGTCCAGCACCTCACCCGCGCTGTTCAATACCGCAGGAATGATCGAGCAATCACATGCCAGCATGCGTACGTCCGCGGCGCTGATCGGCCCCACCCAACTCAGGCTTGCCGGCCCCGCGCCCAACTGCCCGACCAGGCTCTCGTAGGACAGGGTGACCAGCAGGTGCGGCTTCTCCCCGTTCACCTCCGGCAGCCCACCGCCGTCCAACGCGCGGCGGCACAACTCCGT
>DASXTS010000208.1:0-10464 GCA_036505275.1 Pseudonocardiaceae bacterium | reverse complement strand
ATCCGGATGTCGAGGCCGATTTCGAGCGCACGCTGCGCTTCTGGTTCGACATGGGCGTGGACGGCTTCCGCATCGACGTTGCTCACTCGATGGTGAAGGCAGAGGGCCTCCCGGACGTCGGCTCGCTGGTCTACGACCTGGTCGACAACATGGAGGACATTGCCGTCGACCACCCGCACTGGGACCGCGACGAGGTGCACGACATCTTCCGCGTCTGGCGCAAGATCGCCGACACGTACGACCCCCCCAGGGTGTTCGTGGCCGAGGCCTGGGTGCCGCACCCGGAACGGCTGGCCCGGTATGTCCGCTCCGACGAGTTGCACACCGCGTTCAACTTCGAGTACCTCGTCTCGCCCTGGCTGGCCGGCGACCTACGGCAGGCCATCGACAACGCGATCTCCTCGCACGAGGCGGTGGGCGCTCCACCGACGTGGGTGCTGTCCAACCACGACGTGATCCGGCACGTGTCGAAGTACGCGCGGCCGCAGACCCCCGGCCGCGGCCTACGCTCCCTGCTCGACGTCCGAGACGTCCCGGCCGACCTGGAGCTCGGCACCCGCCGGGCCCGCGCCGCGGCCCTGCTGATGCTCGCCCTGCCCGGCGGCGTGTACGTCTACCAGGGCGAGGAGCTCGGCCTGCCCGAGGTCGAGGACCTGCCGCGGGACGTTCTCCAGGACCCGACCTGGCGGCGGTCCGGGCACACCGATCCCGGCCGGGACGGTTGCCGAGTGCCGCTGCCCTGGTCCGGAGACACGGCACCGTACGGATTCAGCCCCGACGGCACGCCCACGTGGCTTCCGCAACCGGACGAGTGGGCCCGCTACACCGCCGCCGCGCAGCTCGGCGACCCGACATCCATGCTCGAGCTCTACCGGTCGGCGCTCGCCGAACGCCGCAGCAACCCGGCGCTCGGGGACGGCACCCTGGAGTGGCTCGACAGCCCAGCGGGTTCGCTCACATTCGCCCGGTCCGACGGCTTCGTGTGCATCGTCAACGTCTCGGCCGAACCCGTCGCACTCCCCGAGGGCGCACAGGTCATCCTCGCCAGCGGCCCGTTGACCGACGATGCCCGCGTGCCCGCCGACACCGCGGTGTGGCTGCGGTCGCGATGCGCCAGTGCTGGTTGACCTGAACGCGTGAGGATCCACTCCCGCGAACTCCATGCCGACATGCAACCCGTTGTCGCCGGGGCGTGGACATGGCCACACAGCCGGCGCTGCCGCTGAGGAGCGGTAGCGCCGGCCGTGGTTCCTTCTTGAGCGGATGTTCAGGTGACCGGGAGCGACGAGTGACGGGCGTCCGGCGGGACGGTGGTCGAGGTGATGGGTGACGGGTTGAAGCCCTTGACGACCATCCAGACGCCGATGGAGAGCTCCCATGCTGCCACCGGCAGCGTCGCGATGGCCGATCACGCGGAAAGCTGCTCGTTGTTGCCGAACAGGGTCGCGGTGGTAGCGGCGAGGAGCATGGGGGCTCCGACGAGGCCCATCGTGGGGATCATGCGCGGCACGCGCCTGGAGCGGTACATGAGGGAACCCGGCGTGCTCACCAAGCTCCTAGCCCCGCAACAGGTGCTGTCTGGCGGCATCCAGGTCGTCACGCTCGCAGGCAGATCGGCGGCTCGGACCTCGACCAGCTCGCCGTGCGCCCGCAGCCGAGCCAGCGGCAGCGCCGGGTCGGCTCGGGTGCTGAGCACCAGGTGCACCCACGGCGGGAGGTGCTCGAGCAGAAATGCCATCCCGGTCCGGACAGCGGGCCCGTCGACAAGGTGGTAGTCGTCGAGCACAAGAACGATGTCGTTCGACACCGCACCCAGCTCATTGAGCAGCATGGTGAGGACGGTCTCGATCCGCGGCTGGGCCGTCTCCAGCAGCGGCAGCGCAGTGGACCCGACGCCGGGCACGACCGGCCGCAGGGCGTTGATGACGTAGGTCCAGAACGAAACGGGCTGGCCGTCGCTCCTCGAGGGAGAGCCACGCCACGGAGCGTCCACCAGGGGCCGCGGCGGCCAGCCACTCGGCCAGCAGCGTCGTCTTGCCGAAGCCGGTGGGCGCGGAGATGAGCGTCAGCCTCGACTCTGCCCCACGACCCAGTAGCTCGCGTAGTCGCGGACGTGCCACCAGACTGCGCCGAGGCCCGGGATGTAGAGCTTTGCCTCAATCAGGGGGCTCGTTATGACAGCTCCCGCGTGCGTTTCGGGCGATGTCACGAGCGTAGAGCACGTCCATCGGTGTTGAGTCGTGCCTATTGTCAACAGGTAACGTTGCTTTGTCGGCTGCCGACATCGGCAGACAGGGTCGTTCTGTGTCGCCTGGAACGGAGCGTGACGGACCGTGCAGCCATTGGTCACCTTGGATCGCAGCACATTGCGCGAGCGTGCCCTCGAGGCACTTCGGTCAGCCATCACGTCCGGGCAGTATCGCCCGGGCGATCACCTTGGCGAGGTTGAACTGGCTGGGCGCCTCGGGGTGAGCCGTGGCACGGTCCGTGAGGCGCTCCGGCACCTCCAGCAGGAGGGCCTGGTCACAGCCGGCGCTCGCGGCATGCTGCGCGTGCACAGCCTGCCGCCGGCCGAAATTCGGGACCTCTTCCAGGTACGCGCCGCGCTGGAGGGGCTCGCGGTCACGTTGCTGACCACCTCGCCGAAACGGGACGCCGCGGTGGCTGCCCTGCGCACGGCGCTGCTGGCCTTGGACGACCGCCACGGTGACGTCAGCGGTCACATCGATGCCGACCTCGCGTTCCATCAGCTGCTGTGCGAGCTGTCGGGCAACTCCGTGCTGGTTGACGCGTGGCGCAACCTGGAGGGTCGGGTGCGCATAACGATCCTGGCCGACGGCGACGATCAGCACCCGAAGCTGATGTCAGCCAGCCACCATGCCCCGATCGTCGACGCGATCGAGGCTGGCGACGCCGCCATGGCGGTGCGGGTGGTGCAGGACCATATGGCCCATGCCGCCGAACGTCTGGCCGGCCCCGCCGACAGCCCGACCCCTGCCAGTCGTTGATGGTTCCTCCGGGCTGAGCGCCTCAGTTCTCCGACTCGCTGATCCGTGCCGGTGTGGGGAGCACCATCTCGCAGCGTCCCACATTGTGGACGCTCTCGTCCTACTTGTTGACAAGCTCTCGCCCAAGCCTGCACCATGTGTGTCAACAGCTGACTGTTAACAGTCAACTGCCGTCAAAGCGAAGGGGTGCGAGATCAAGCAGGCCACGACGTTGCGCTGCATCGCCGGGGAGGGCTACGGCTGGCCATGGGAAGCGGCCTTGATCGGTCATCGACCGATCCAGACGCCAAGACGAGTACTGGGCTCTGCCGCTGATCTCTGACCCGGACCTGTAACTGCGCCTGAAGGCCGATACCGAGACCGTTCGCCAGCGTTCGGCAGCACGGCGCACATTCGCCATATCCAATGGCCGCCATATCCAATGGCTATGCGACGAGCCGAAGTTACCCATGACCTGGAGTAGTCCGATGACCGATACGCACAACCGGCCCCGTTTCCAACGTCGTACCTGGCCGGACCAACCACAGGTTTTCGAAACCCCGCATGCGGCTTCGCAGGTTCATCGATCCAGCTCGCCAGACCTGGGACGTGCGCCCGGCAACGGCGTTGACCCGCCGCCGGCCGACATCATTGCACACCTCGTCATGGCGTTGTCGGGATATCTGCGTCAACTGCGTACCGACAGGCGACGGGTACCAGGGCAGCTAGTGGATCTCACGGCATTCCTGGCCGCTCGTGCCAGGCCGTGTCAGGAGGTGCCACTGCTTGACCGAGCGCGGGCCGGGTCCGATCCTCCGGCTGTGCCGAGGCGACTACTGATAACGAAGGCCGAAGCCGCCGAGCAACTCGGGGTTTCGTTGCGCACCATCGAGCGCCTCATCTCCGCTGGCCGGCTGCCACTGGTGCACGTGGAGGGTGCGGCCCGGGTGCGGGTCGCGGATCTGGAGGCGTATGTGCAGGGCCTCGATGCCGACCACCGAAATAACTCGTCACCGGCAGAGCAACGGTCTCTTGACATCGCTGAGCGCCTGCGGCGCGGCGCTGGCCGTTCTGAACCAAACCGGAGGAGATCGACATGAGCGATCCACATTTGCAAGAGGTTGCGCACTGGCATCCCATCGAGGGCACCCCGGAAAAGAAACGGGTCGCCATCGGCTGCGCGGTGGGGGCGACCATCGAGACGTACGACTTCATCGGCTTTGGCACGGCTGCTGCGCTGTACTTCGGCACCGTGTTCTTCCCGAAGTCTGATCCGCTGTCCGGCACCCTGCTGTCCTTTGCGACGTTGGGTATCGGGTTCGCGGTGCGGCCGTTGGGCGGCATTGTCGGTGGCTACCTGGGTGACCGGATCGGGCGCAAGCCGGTGCTGGTCGGGTCGTTGTTCCTGATGGGCTTCGCCACGGTGTTGATCGGGATGTTGCCCACCTACCAGATGGTCGGCATCTGGGCGCCGATCCTGCTGGTTGCTGTGCGTGTGGTGCAGGGCCTGGCGTTCGGCGCGGAGTGGGGCGGCGCGATCCTCATGGTCTTCGAGCACGCACCTTGGCGTAAACGCGGCTTGTACACCGGGATCACCCAGGCCGGCTTCCCGGTCGGGTTGCTGCTGGCCAACCTGGCCTTCCTGGCCAGCGTGCCGCTCGGTTCGCAGTGGGCGTGGCGGGTGCCGTTCCTGCTCAGCGTGGTGCTTATCGTGGTCGGCATCATGATCCGGCTCAAGATCGACGAGTCGCCGGAGTTCGAGGAGCTCAAGGAGGAGGGCGCGGTCTCCAAGAACCCGGTGCTGGAAGTGCTGCGCGACGACTGGCGCAACGTGCTGCGCGCATTCTGCCTGCGCATCGCCGAGACTGCGGGCTACGCGGTGTCGGTCACCTTCATGCTGTCCTACATCAGCTTGAACAAGATCGCCAGCCGGCCGGTTGTCCTCACCGCGCTGCTCATCGCCGCCGGCATCGGCATCTTCGCCACCACGTACTGGGGTGCGCTGACCGACCGGATCGGCCGGCGCCCGGTCTACCTGCTCGGCTGCGCGCTGGTCGTGCTGTGGGGCCTGCCGCTGTTCCTGACGATCAACACCCGCACCGCCGTCCTGATCGTGCTGGCCTTCGTCGTCAGCTACGCGATCTGCCAGAACTCGCTGGCCGGTGTGCAGGGAGCCTGGTTCTCCGAGTTGTTCGACGCCAAGACCCGCACCAGCGGTGCCTCGCTTGCCTACCAGCTGTCCGCGGTGGTCTCCGGCTTCACCCCGCTGCTGGCCACCGCCCTGTACAGCCGCTACGGCTGGATCGGACCGGCCCTGCTGTTCAGCTCCTACGGGCTGCTGGGCCTGCTCGCCGCGCTGGTCACCAGGGACACCTGGGGACCGGCCGAGCGGGCCGAGGTGGAACGGCTGGAACGCGAGATCCAGCGGGAACGGGCCGCGGGCCGGCCGGTCATCCCCGAGGGTGCCTCCTGGGCGCACCGTGCCGACTTGACAGTCTGAGGAAGGCTCACCATGACATCAAATACGACAACAACCACCGATCGGCGCACCGAACGCCTCGCCACGCTTCGGCACTCGGCGTACCGGATCCGGCGCAACGCCCTGGACATGGGCGAGGTGCAGGGCCAGGGCTACATCGGCCAGGCCCTCGGCGTGGCCGACATCCTCGCCGTGGTCTACCTCGACCAGCTGCGTTACCGCCCCGACGACCCGCACTGGCAGGGACGGGACCGGTTCCTGCTCTCGATCGGGCACTACGCCATCGCCCTGTACGCGGCGCTGGCCGAGGCCGGGATCATCCCGGTCGACGAGCTCAAGACCTACGGCTCGGACGGCAGCCGTCTCCCGATGTCCGGGATGGCCTCCTACACCCCAGGCATGGAGATCTCCGGCGGCTCGCTCGGACACGGGCTGACCGTCGCCACCGGCATGGCGTTGGGCCTGCGCCACCTGGGCAACGACGCCAGGGTCTACAACCTGCTCTCCGACGGCGAGCTCGACGAGGGCTCCACCTGGGAGGCCGCCCTGGCCTGCGCCCACCACGGCCTGGACAACGTGACCGCGATCGTCGACGTCAACGCCCTGCAGGCGGACGGCCCCACCGCCGGGGTCCTGCGCACCGAACCCGTCACCGACAAGTGGCGCGCCTTCGGCTGGCATGCCGTGCGCGTCGACGGCAACGACATCGACGCACTGGTGACCGCCTTCGATGAGCTGCGGGCACACCGCGGCTCACCGTCGGTGCTGATCTGCGACACCCGTATCGGCCGGGGTGTACCGCTGCTGGAGACCCGGGAGAAGGCGCACTTCATGCGCGTGGAGGCCGACGAATGGCAGATCGCCCGCGACCAGCTCGAGGAGGGCTACCGGCGATGAACACCACCCCCGTCCGTAAGCTGACCACCTCGGCGATGATCGCGTCCTTCGCCGACCCCGGCCAGAAGACCACCAGCGCCCCGTTCGGGCACGCCCTGGCCCGGCTGGCCGACGAACGCCCCGACATCGTCGGGCTGTCCGCCGACCTGGCCAAGTACACCGACATGCACATCTTCCGCGACGCCCACCCGGACCGGTTCTTCCAGGTGGGCATGGCCGAGCAGCTCATGCTCGGCGCCGCCGCCGGCATGGCGGAGGTCGGGCTGGTGCCGTTCGCGTCCACCTACTCGGTATTCGCCACCCGCCGCGCCTACGACTTCCTGTGCCTGGACATCGCCGAACCGGGCCTGAACGTCAACGTCGTCGGCGGGCTACCCGGGCTGACCACCGGATACGGCCCCAGCCATCAGGCCACCGAAGACCTGGCCATCCTGCGCGGCATGCCCGGACTGACCATCGTCGACCCCTGCGACTCGGTCGACATAGAACAGGCCGTGCCGGCGCTGGCCGCCCATCCCGGACCCACCTACCTGCGGCTGCTGCGCGGCAACGTCCCCACCGTGCTCGACCAGTACGACTACCGCTTCCAGCTCGGCAAGGCCGCCGAGCTGCGCACCGGCCGGGACGTGGTGCTCATCTCCACCGGCCTGATGACGATGCGGGCCCTCGCTGCCGCCGAACGGCTCGAAGCCGACCACGTCGACGTGGCCGTGCTGCACGTGCCCACCATCAAGCCGCTCGATACCAAGGCCATCCTGCGGGTCGCGGACACCGACCGGCTCATCGTTACCCTGGAAAACCACACCGTCGTCGGCGGCCTGGCCGAGGCGGTCGCCGCAACCCTGGCGTTCGCCGGCAAGGGCCGCCGCATCGCGCCGATCGCGCTGCCCGACGAGTTCCTCGCCGCCGGCGCTCTACCCACCCTGCACGACCGCTACGGGCTATCCACCGACGAGGTCGTCGCCAGGATCAAGACCGAACTCGGCGCAACCGCCCGCGGCCACGGCCCGTGGACCGCCGACCCCGAACCGCCAACCGTCTGACGCCAGCCGCCGATCGCAAGCACATTGGAGAAGCCATGCCCGTGTCCGACAAGACCGCCATCATCACCGGAGCCGGCTCGAAGCGCGGCATCGGGCGTGCCACCGCGCACGCCCTGGCCGCATCCGGCTGGAACGTCGCCATCCTCGACCTTGACGAGCCCAGCGCGAAGGAGGCGGCCAACGAGGTCGCCGAACGGCACGGAGTGCAGGCGGTAGGGATCGGCTGCGATGTCACCGACGAGGCCTCGGTCGAGGCCGCCGTGGCCGGCCTCGATGAATCAATGCCTCCCGTCGGAGCGTTGGTCAACAACGCCGGCATCACGTCCCCAACCCGGTTTCTCGAGGTCACCGGTGAGGAGTGGGACCGAATCTTCGCCGTGAACGTCCGCGGCTCGTACAACATCACCCGCCGGGTAGTGCCGGGCATGGCCGACCGTGGCTTCGGTCGCATCGTCTTCCTGTCGTCTGTCTCCGCCGAGCGGGGCGGTGGGGTCTTCGGCGGCGTGGCGTACTCGGCGGCCAAGGCCGCCGAGCTCGGGTTCGCCCGCGCCCTGGCCCGCGAGCTGGGACCGAACGGCGTGACCGTCAACTCGGTCGCTCCTGGCTTCATCGAAACCGACATCACCGGCGGAGCGCTGGAAGGCGAGCGCAAGAAACAACTCATCGCGGCAGTACCGGTCGGCCGCGGCGGCAATGTCAATGACGTCGCCGACCTCATCACCTTCCTCTGCCGTGAGGAGTCCAGCTACATCACCGGCGTGACCTACGACGTCAATGGCGGCTCGCACATCCACTGACCACAGTCGCATCGCATGCGCCATTGCCTCCGTATCCGGTCGCCGATCGCCCGGGTGACGCTCACTATCGTGGTTCGGTGGGCGGATCTTCCCCAGCGGTGATCCCCCGCTGGACCCAGGCGACGTCATGCCAGCGGTCCTGCTTCCAGCCGATGCGCCGGTGAGTCCCGACCGGCTCGAAACCTATGGCGCTGTGCAGGCCGACGCTGGCGTCGTTCGGCAGGGTCATGCCGGCAACCGCGGTGCGGAAGCCGCGCTCGGCCAGTCGCGCGAGGAGCGCCTCGTACAGCGCGCGCCGCCGGTGCGCCGCCGTCCATACGAGGTGCAGCTGACCTGCGACACCGACGCGCCGCTGGTCCCGTACCAGCTGGAGCAGGTCGCCGACTCGTACCGGTACGACCGGGACGTCGCCGCGCTCGGGCACGGCTGCGCGGTGGACGCGGCCACCGGCCCGGACGGCTCCCGGCCGGCGACCCTGTTCGCCGCCGAGCACGCCACCTCACGCGTCTACCCGCGCACCAGCCACACCCGACCGGACGGCAGCACCGTCCCGATCGACGCCCTGTCGACCCGAGCGTTGACCGGCGCCGCGGGTGCCGCCGGTCAACTGTTTCTTTCGGCCCATTGCGCCGTCCGTTGCGCTGTAGTGATCAAGCAATGCTAAGGTCAGTCGGCACCTTGCTCGGACGTCGCAGGCGCGCTGTTGCGTCGCTATTCGGATGCTGCCAAGTTGGGTGTGATCCGGTCTGGTAACACACTCCTGATCTTCGCGGCCGCGCCCGCCTTCGCCGATTCGCCGACCACCATCGAGCAACACATCGTTCGCCCACCTGAAGTCATCGGCGAGTGCGACGGTCACCCTGTCACTGCGGAGTTCGACTTTCGTCCGCAGGGTCACGATCTTCTACACAGACGGCACGGCTGTTCGGCAGTTGGTCCACGCGCCTATCAGTGGCACGATTCGTGACACCATGACGGGCGCCTCGCTTTCGGCCGGCGGTGTCCGCGTCATCGTCCTGACCCCGACCGGCCAGTTCGTGAGCAGCACGGGGACCAACGTCCATGTCGTGGCTCCGGGCTTCGGCACGGTGCAGCTCGCTGCTGGCCACAGCGGATTCGACGACGAGGGCAATTTCTTCGAACATGGTCGCCAAGATGAGCCGCTGACAGCACGCCTCTGCGAGGCTCTCGCGACTTGACCTGCCGCTGCCTGGGCCCCGCCGACAACCAACGTGGCGTGAGTTGGCTGATCCGTTCGACTACTGCAGCAGCGTCCGCAGGTTCAACATCCGTTCGCTGCCGTCCCGTTCACGGTCGACGCGCTCGAACGCAAGTGCTAATAACCTAGCGCAGCTCAACAACGGGGGTCGCATCGGGGAAGGCGTCGGGTGGCGGGCCGAAAGCTCGTCGAGCTCCGGCGATCACCGTTCGCCCAAGTGCTGCGTTGCCCGCTCCTCCGATGATCGCGCCGAGGCCGAAAGGGGCGAGGCGTCCGATCACGACGATCCCTTGCTTAGTCCCCGTACTTCGTGACAAACCAACGACCTAGCACCTTGTTCACTGCATTGATTCTGGACATCGGGATCCCTGTTGTCAGCAGACTCCCCCAATGCTTGCCCGTTTGGCCGGCCGCCTTCTCGATGAGCGCGGCGCCGCTGTCGCCGACCAGTACGGCCAGCAGCAAGGTGCGTCGATGATCTAGGTCCTCGATATGTAGGCCGTGAACTTCCGCTACGGCTAGGCAGAACAGCGCACTCGCTTCTAGAAAGGCCGACCGTTTCGCCGGCGCTCAACGCGAATGCGACGCCCGTGCCGACGCCAGGTGCTGCAGCGGTCCCGCCGACGGCAGCTCCGGTCGCCGTCACCTCGGCCAGGTACTGCCTTTCGAGAAGTTTGACAATCTCATTCGGGCTGGCATCAGCGCTGCGTCGCCGGAGGCGATCGACATGCCGTGCGACCACGGGTTGCTGTACGGATAGGGCAGCGTCCAGAGATCAGACGGAGATATGTGCTTCGCTCGTCGTTCTGTCTGGACAGAACGACGACTAACCCGAGCCTGTGGCGGCTGCCAGCTCCGTTAGCCGGCGTTCGAGGAACCGCCGTTCGGCACCGTCGTCGGTGAGTTCCCTCGCACGTCGATAGGCGTCACGCGCCTGGTCGGTGCGCCCGAGGCGCTTCAAGAGCTCCGCCCTGGTCGAGTGCAGGTAGCGGAAGTCGTCGAGACCAAGTCCGTCGACGATGCGCAGGCCGGCCTCGGGGCC
>DASXTS010000207.1:0-3290 GCA_036505275.1 Pseudonocardiaceae bacterium | reverse complement strand
TCGACGATGTCGCCGACCGGGCGGGGGTGACGCCGCAGACGGTGCTTCGACGCTTCGGCTCGAAGGAGCGCCTGGTCGCGGAGGCGGCACGGCAGGCCGAGGCCGAGGTGCTGCGGCAGCGGTTCGAGGCACCGGTCGGCGACCTCCCCGCGGCTATCGACAACCTGCTTGACCACTACGAGCAGCATGGGGCATCCGCTCTGCGGCTGTTGGCGCAGGAGGACCGGGTGCCTCAGCTACGCCAGATCGCGGACCGCGGGCGCGAGGGCCACTACGCATGGGTGGACCGCACGTTCCGGCCGTTTCTCGAGGCCCGGGACGACCGCTGGGGACTTCGGGCAAAGCTGATCGTGCTCACCGACGTTTACGCCTGGAAGCTGCTGCGCCTCGACCTAGGGCTCGACCAGGCGCAGACCAGGACCGTGCTTATCGACATGGTCCGGGCGGTGGCCCAGGAAGGGGGCCCGCTATGACCAACACATTCCTCTTCGCGGTATGGGCCGGCGGTGGGAACGTCCCTCCGCAGCTCACGCTGGCCCGGCGGCTCGCCGCGCGAGGGCACCGGGTGCGGATGCTGGCGCCGGCGGTGCTCCGGGAACGGGTCGAGGCGGCCGGGCTCGTCTTCGAGCCGTACCGCCACACACCCGAGCACGACGAGTCGGACCCGACCCGTTCCCTGGTTCGCGACTTCGCGCACCGCTCACCCGTCGCCGCGGCCAAGGCCGTCCGTGACCACCTGTTGCTCGACATGGCGGCGCCGGTCGCCGCCGACGTGCTCGCGGTGCTTGACAACCACCGGGTCGATGCGGTGGCGACCGACTACAGCCTGTTCGGTGCGCTATTCGCCGCTGAGAAGGCAGAGGTACCGGCCGCGGCGCTCGTGCACCACACCTATCCGTACCCGGCGCCAGGGCTGCCTCCCTTCGGCACGGGCTGGCAACCGTTGCCGGGACTACGGGGCAGGCTGCGGGACCGGCTGGGTAGGGCGATGTTCAACCGGCTCTGGGCGGTGCCCATGCGACCCCGGCTCAACGAGGTACGGCGCGGACTCGGGCTCGACCCGGCGCGCGGCGTCCTCGACCTGGTCGAGCGGACCGACCGGATCCTGGTCCTGACCAGCCGGGCGTTCGACTTCCCCGCCGAGCTACCGGCCAACGTAAGCTACGTCGGTCCACAGCTCGAAGAGCCGGACTGGGCAGCGCCCTGGCAGCCGCCGTGGGCGGCCGACGACACGCGGCCGCTGGTCGTCGTGGGCCTCAGCACCACCTACCAACGACAAGAGAGCCTGCTGGACGTGACCGTGTCGGCCCTGGGCACCCTCGCGGTGCGCGGCCTGGTCACCACCGGACCGGTCGACGGTCACCCGTCGCGGGTACCGGCAAACGTCCACGTCTGCAAGTACGTGCCGCACGGGCGGGTTCTGCCGTACGCCGATGCGGTCGTCACGCACGCCGGCCACGGCACGGTCATCGCCGCGCTGGCCCACGGGCTGCCCCTCGTGTGCCTACCGATGGGCAGGGACCAGCATGACAACGCCGCCCGAGTGGCCTGGCACGGCGCCGGCCTACGGCTCTCCTCCACGAGCAGCCCCGCCACGATCGCCGCCGCCCTCAGGACAGTCCTCGACCACACGGCGTACCGCGAGGCGGCGCAACGTATCGCCAAAGCGATCATCGACGAGAGACCGTCCCATGCCGGACCGGACGAGCTGGAGAGCCTGGCGGCGACCCGAACCTAATGACGGTTGAGGGCCCCGGGGTGGCCGGAGCCCCGCAGCTACCCGGTGCGTGAGTGCCTGCTGTGCATCCTCAACGAGGAGTGGGAGCGCCGGCCTGGTCGCCAAGGGCGTCCGCGAGCTGCGCTTGGCTATCGCGCTGGGCGACATCAGCGGCATCGACGGCGCGCTGAAGACGCTGCGCGGCACATCCATCGACCGGACGGCGCTG
The DNA here is from genome assembly GCA_036505275.1 of Pseudonocardiaceae bacterium. Taxonomy (GTDB): domain Bacteria; phylum Actinomycetota; class Actinomycetes; order Mycobacteriales; family Pseudonocardiaceae; genus DASXTS01. The sequence continues at coordinate 1,344 of DASXTS010000207.1, read as the reverse complement.
AATGGCTTGGAGGACGCGGCCAAGGCCGGCCGGGCGAAGGGCATCGAGGAGGCGCTCGAGAGGTGCGCCACTGGGCACAGCTTCGCGGCCGGCACCGAGGTGCTGATGGCGAGCGGCGCGGTCAAGCGGATCGAGGACGTCAAGGTCGCCTTCAGCGGAGCGGTGGCGAGCGGGCCCAGAGAGGCCGACCGGATCTGAGTGGCGACCGCTGAGCCGCACCGTCCGGATCGGCCAACCCGAGCGCGGCGAACCAGGCAGCCGCGAACGGCGGAAGCCGGCCGATGTCGAGCGGCAGCAGCCCGTGCCGGCGCCAGCCAGCACCCCGCGGCAGATCCGGATCGGCCAGCGGCCTGGTCGTGACCACAACGTGTCGCCTCGTGAATGGTCGAGCTTCTTCGTGACCTTGGCCCGATTCTCGGTAGTCATGACCTCGTCCAAGCCGTCAACCAGAGTCAACCACTTCGCCCCGGCAACGGGCGGACCGCGGAAGAACCCTGCCGGCAACGATTCCTGCAGCCAGTCTTGGAGATCGTCGTTGACGCCGGCCGCGATCGCCTCGAGCAGCGGGCGCTGAACCAGGTCTCCCAGCAGGGATCCGAGCGCGACCGCGACCGCGCCGCCGACCGCCCATACCCCGAGTGCGCGGACCCGACGACCGTGGTCGGGAAAGGCTTCGCGGATCAACGCCATCGATGCCGGCAGCATCATCGTCGCCGCACCCTGAGCCGCCTGGGCGGCGATCAGCGCGTCGATCGTTGGGGCGAGCGCGCAGGCGACGGAGGTGAGACCGAACAGGGCAACACCCAGTCCGAAGGTCCGTTTCGCTCCGATCCGGTCGGCCAGGTTCCCACCGAACAGCAGCAGCTGCGCAAACGCCAGCGTGTAGCCGTCGACCACCCATTGCTGGCCGACGGTGCCGCCACCGAGCTCACGGTTGATCTGGGGCAGCGCGACGTTGACGATCAAGATGTCCAGCGTGATCAGAAGGAATCCGCTGCGGCCAGCAGCAACGTCAGCTGCGGCCGTGTAGCCGTTTTGTGGTGGCGCGTCGCGGTTGAGGCCGGTAAGGCCGAGGTTGGTGTCAGTCATGGATCCTCGGTGCGTCATCGCCGCCGGGCTCACTGCCTGCGGAAATGAGGCAGCGGTCTGTTAGCGGGCGGTGTAGCCACCGTCGACGGGGAGGGCGACGCCGACGACGAAGCTGGCGCCAGGGCTGCACAGCCACAGGACGGATGCGGCGATCTCCTCGCCCTGGCCGAGGCGGCCGATCGGGGTCGCAGCGGCTGCTTCGGCCGGGTCGAGTTCGCCCTTGGCGATCATGTCGGCGACCATCGGGGTCTCGAT
>DASXTS010000206.1:0-4812 GCA_036505275.1 Pseudonocardiaceae bacterium | reverse complement strand
CGAGCTGCGCCAAGGTCAGGTGATGCACGAGCTTGCCGACGTAGGGGTACTCGGGGTCGCCGGCGAAGGCCGGTGCGGTGTCCACGCAGTGCGAGCCGTTCACCGTCCGGTCGTGCAGGACAACGAGCAGGCCGTCCTCGCTGACCCCGGTGTCCAGCTCCAGCGTGGAGACCTCGGGGATGTGCAGCGCGTAGTCGAACGCCGCGAGCGTGTTCTCCGGGCGCACCGCGCGGGCGCCGCGGTGGCCCTGGATGTCGAACGGCGAGGCGTAGCTGGGCGGCAGCCGGAACCCGCGCTCGGCGGCGATCGCGCAGCTGGTCGGGTAGTCGGTGATGATGCCGTCCACCCCGTCGTCGATCAGCTTGTCGAGGGTGGCCGGGTCGTCCACGGTCCACGGGATGATCTTGATCCCGCTGTGGTGTGCGTGCTCCACCATCTCGGCGGTGACGTAGGGCCGGTAGTCCGGATCAGTGATCTTGCCGGCCTGCGGGAAGCCGTGCACCGGCGAGAACGCGTCCGCGCCGAAGGAGCGGATCGCGGCGATCGGATCGCCGCCGAAGTCGTCGATGTCGATGCCCCCCAGCCACGGCGAGGCGCCGGGCTGCCCGACCTGCAGGAAGTCGTAGTTCGTCAGCGCGACGATCGGCAACCGTGGCTCGGCCTTGCGCATCAGCATCAGCGAGGCCCAGTCGAAACTCTGGATCGTCACCTGCTGCAGGAACCCGGCCTCGCGGATCTCCCGTGCCGCTACCTCGACGAACTGCTCGCGGGGCGCGGTCTGCGGCGGTGCACCGACCGGGACGACCTCGTGCTTGGTCTCGATGTTCAGCCTGACATCGTCCGCGTGGTAGCGGCGCACCAGCGCGAACACCTCACGCAGCAGCGGGATCCGCGAGCCAGGGGTGTTCTCCTGCTGCGGGAAGCCGGGCAGCTGCTGGAAGCCGCAGTCCAGGGTGCGCACCTGGGCCAGGGTCAGGTCCCGACTTGACCCGGCCGTGCAATCCCACGCCGGGCGCGGCCAGCGGACCGGCCGGCGAACGGTTGGTGAACAACCCGTGCACACCAGGCTGGGCCGGGTGCCGCGGCGCGGGCCGCTCACACGGCCCGGCACCTACGCGGCGACGTCTACCGGCACGTCGGCGGGAGTCAGCGCCAACGACAACACCTCACGGACGTCGCTGACCAGGTGGATGGTCAACGCCTCGCGGACCGAGGCCGGCACATCATCGAGGTCTGGCTCGTTCCGGCTCGGAATCAGCACCGTAGTGATGCCGGCGCGATGGGCGGCGAGCAGCTTCTGCTTCACACCGCCGATCGGCAGCACACGCCCGGTCAGCGAGACCTCGCCGGTCATCGCCACGTCGGACCGGACGGGGCGACCCGACAGCAGCGAGGCCAACGCGGTGGTCATGGTGACGCCGGCGCTCGGGCCGTCTTTCGGCACGGCTCCGGCCGGAACGTGCACGTGCACGCCGCGCTCCCGCAGCTCGGACACCGGAAGTTGCAGGGCAACGCCGTTCGACCTCAGGTACGACAGGGCGATCTGGGCCGATTCCTTCATCACCTCGCCCAGCTGACCGGTGAGCGTGATGCCGCTCGACCCGGTTTCCGCTTCGGCCAGCGCGGCCTCGACGAACAGCACGTCACCGCCCGCTCCGGTCACCGCAAGCCCGGTCGCGACGCCGGGGACCTGGGTGCGCCCGGCCGACTCGGGCAGGTGGCGCGGGCGGCCCAGGTAGCCCTGCAGGTCGGCCGGGTCCACCGTGACGCTGCCGTCGGGCTCGTCCACCGCGGCCTTGGCCGCGATCTTCCGCAGCACCCGTGCGATCAGCCGCTCCAGGTCCCGCACGCCGGCCTCGCGGCTGTACTCGGCCGCGAGCCTGTGCAGGGCCCCGTCGGTGATCTCGACCTCGCCGGCGGTCAGGCCGGCGCGCTCCAGCTGCCGGGGCAGCAGGTGGTCGCGAGCGATGGTGACCTTTTCATCCTCGGTGTACCCGTCCAGGCGGACCAGCTCCATCCGGTCCAGCAGCGGCCCCGGGATGGACTCCATCACGTTGGCCGTGGCCAGGAACAGCACGTCGGACAGGTCCAGCTCCACCTCGAGGTAGTGGTCCCGGAACGTGTGGTTCTGCGCCGGGTCCAGCACCTCCAGCAGCGCCGCGGTCGGATCGCCGCGGTAGTCCGAGCCGAGCTTGTCCACCTCGTCCAGCAGCACCACGGGGTTCATGGAGCCGGCTTCCTTGATCGCCCGCACGATCCGCCCTGGCAGTGCCCCGACGTAGGTGCGGCGGTGACCACGGATCTCGGCCTCGTCGCGGACGCCGCCGAGCGCGACCCGGGCGAATGTGCGACCCATGGCCCGCGCGACCGACTCGCCGAGGGACGTCTTGCCCACCCCCGGCGGGCCGACCAGCGCCAGGACGGCGCCGCTTCGGCGACCGCCCACCACGCCGAGGCCCCGCTGCGCCCGGCGGCGCCGCACGGCCAGGTACTCGATCACCCGCTCCTTGACGTCCTCGAGTCCGGCGTGATCGGCATCCAGCACGACCCGCGCGCCGGGGATGTCGTAGGAGTCCTCGCTGCGCACGTTCCACGGCAGATCAAGGACGGTGTCCAGCCAGGTCCGGATCCAGCCGACCTCGGGCGACTGGTCGGACGTCCGCTCCAGCTTGTCCACCTCGGCCAACGCGGCGGCCCGCACCTTCTCCGGCAGGTCCGCCGCCTCCACCCTGGCTCGGTAGTCCTGGTCCTCGGACGCGGTCGTTCCGTTGAGCTCGGCCAGCTCCTTGCGGATCGCGGACAGCTGCTGACGCAGCAAGAACTCCCGCTGCTGCTTCTCCATCCCCTCCTGGACGTCCTTGCGGATCGTCTCGGCGACGTCGAGCTCGGCCAGATGCGCCCGGCTCCAGATCACGAGCTTGCGCAGGCGCTCGGCCACGTCGATCGTCTCGAGCAGGTAGACCTTCTGCTCGTTGGTGAGGTACGGCGCATAGCCGGCGAGGTCGGCGAGGGCGGACGGGTCGGAGATGCCCTGCACCGAGTCGACGAACTGCCAGGCGCCGCGCTGCTGCAGGATCGTCGTCGCCAGCGACTTGTACTCCCGCGCCAGCTCCGCCGCGTCCTTTCCGACGATCTCGTCCTGGGTGGTCGCCTCGACCCACAGCGCCGCGCCGGGCCCGGCGGTTCCGGTGCCGATGCGAACCCGGGCAGTGCCCCTGACGATGGCGACGTGCTCGCCACCGCGCAACCGGCCGACCTGCTCGATCACGCCAACGGTGCCGACCGTCGCGTACTTGCCGTCCAGTCGCGGGACGAGCAGCACCCGAGGTTCGCCCTGCGCACCCGGGTCATGGGACGCCTGGGCGGCCTCGACCGCGGCCCGTACGTCGGCCTCGGCCAGGGACAGCGGCAGCACCATTCCCGGCAGCACAACCACCCCGTCCAGGGGCAGCACCGGCACGTTCAATGTTTCAGTCATATCAGCCTCACTCATCGCCTGAATCAACTCAGGCGGGAGGCGTGTTGTTCCTCGCCGGATTTCGCTGTCAGAGATCGCACGGCGCGACCGATGTACGGCCAGCAACGGGCGTCCGTCTGCGCCTGACGCGGGTAACCACGCCAAGCGCAGACGGGCGACCGCGCCGGTCAGGACTCCGACGCCAGCGCACGAGCCGTTTCGGCAGGCGCGATCTCATCTGGGTCGATCTCATCTGGGTCGATGTCATGCTTGCGGGACAGCGCGCTCGGCCACCACATCCACCGGCCGACGTCCAGGGTGATCGCGGTGACCAGCACGGCCCGGACGATGATCGTGTCGATCAGCACGCCGACCGCGACGGCGAAGCCGAGCTCGGCGAGGAACGTCAGCGGCAGCGTGCCGAGGACCGCGAACGTGCCGGCCAGGACCAGCCCGGCCGAGGTGATCACGCCGCCGGTCGTCGACAGCCCGATCAGCGCGCCGCGGCGGGTGCCCCAGCGGGTGGCCTCCTCGTGGACCCTGGTCATCAGGAAGATGTTGTAGTCGATGCCCAGCGCCACCAGGAACACGAAGACGAACAGCGGGAACGACGCGTCCGTGCCGTCGAAGCCGAAGATGTTGTTGAAGACGAACGCGCTGATACCCATGGTGGCGAAGAAGGACAGCACCACGGTGGCCAGCAGCAGCGCCGGAGCCACCAGCGAGCGCAGCAGCCCGGCCAGGATCAGGAACACCACGACCAGCACGATTGGGATGATCAGGTCCCGGTCGTGCCTGTTCGCCACCGCGGTGTCGGCCATCAATGCCGTGTTCCCACCGGCCAGCGCCTCGGCGCCGGGCACCTGGTGCACCGCGTCGCGGACCCGGTCCAGGGTCGCCACAGCCGCCGGGCTGTCCGGTGCGTCGCTGGTCGTGCCCTCCAGGTAGGCGTACCCGTCCTTGACGACGGGCTCCCCGACGGAGCTGATGCCCGGCACGGTGGCCAGCACGGCCCGCACCTCACCGGCCTTCTCAGCGTTGGCGACGACCTGGATGGGCTGGCCGGTGCCGGCCGGGAAGTGCCTGGCGAGCACCTGCTCACCAACGACCGAGTCCGGCGTGCGGGTGAACTGCGCGGCGTTGGTCAGCCCATCGCTCTTCAGCGTGAATGTGCCAAGGGCCAGCGCGCCGAGCACCAAGCTAGCGGTGACCCAGGTCAGCCGGGGCCGCCGGGCGATCATCGCGCCGACCCGGGCCCACAGGCTGGTCTGGACGTGGTCGGCCGAGCCGTACGACGGCCGGACCGGCCAGAACACCCACCGGCCGCAGATCACCAGCAGGGCCGGCAGCAGGGT
>DASXTS010000205.1:0-2623 GCA_036505275.1 Pseudonocardiaceae bacterium | reverse complement strand
CCTGGCCGCGGCCGCCGGCGGCCTGGTCGCCCTCACGACCGCGCTCGCCCCCACCCAGCCGGCGCTGTCGCTGGCCGGCGTCGCCCTGCTCTATCTGATGCCGGTCGTGCTGTCCGCCCGCCACGCCGAACCCGCCGAAGTCCACGCTCTCGACGCCGACGACTACGTCACCAAACCCTTCGGCATGGACGAACTCCTCGCCCGCATGCGCGCCGCCCTCCGCCGCGCCACTGTTCCCGGTACTGAACCAGGCTCGCCTGCTCAACTCGCTGCTCGGCCTGATCCTCGTCTACATCACCTTTCAGCTGCCGTTCTCGCTCTTCCTCATGCGCAACTCCTTCGCGCAAGTGCCGGCAGCCCTCGAGGAGGCTGCGCTCCTCGACGGCTGCGGAACCATGCGGGCACTGTTCCAGGTGATGATGCCGATCGTCCGGCCAGGCATCGTCACGACCGCACTCTTCGCGTTCTTCACCTCATGGAACGAGTTCCTGGCCGCGCTGATCCTGCTGTCCGACCAGACAAAGTTCACCCTGCCTGTTCTGCTGACCACCCTGCAGACCGGCCAGCTGGGCACGCTGAACTGGGGCATCCTGGAGGCGGGTGTTGTCGTCACGATGATTCCCTGCATCGTCATCTTCCTGATCCTGCAGCGCTACTACGTCGCCGGGCTGACCGCGGGAGCGGTCAAATAGGTTACGAGGCGGCCGTTTCCCGCGTAGCAAGGTCGGGGTGAAGCAGGGGGGTCCGGGCATGACTCGAGTCGTGGTCATCGGCGCCACCGGCCATATCGGCACCTACCTGGTCCCGCGGCTGGTCCGCGCCGGACACGAGGTGATCGCGCTCAGCCGCGGCGTGCGCGACCCCTACCAGCGGGGGGCCGAGTGGCGATCGGTGAAACGGATCGCGGTCGATCGGCAGGCCGAGGACGCCGCCGGCACGTTCGGTGAGCGGGTCGCCGGGCTGCGCCCGGACGCCGTCGTCGATCTCCTCTGCTTCACCGCGGCGTCCGCGCGGCGGCTGGTGGACGCGCTGCGGCCGACCCGTCCGCTGTTGCTGCACTGCGGCTCGATCTGGGTGCACGGGCCGGCCCTGCGGGTGCCCGTGACCGAGGACGAGCCGCGCACGCCGTATGGGGAGTACGGCATCGGCAAGGCGGAGATCGAGGCGCTGCTCCACCGCGAGACGCTCGCCGGCGGCGTGCCCAGTGTCGTACTGCACCCGGGACATATCAGCGGCCCCGGCTGGCCGGTGATCAACCCGGCCGGCAACCTCGACCCCGGGGTGTGGACCTGCCTGGCTCTGGGTAAGCCGCTCGCCCTGCCCGATCACGGACTCGGGGTCTTGCACCACGTGCACGCCGATGACGTGGCGCAGGCCTTCGCGCGCGCGCTGACCCGGCCGGCGGCGATCGGCTCGAGTTTCCATGTGGTCTCCGAGCAGGCGATGACGCTGCGCGGGCTGGCGGCCGGGGTGGCCGGCTGGTTCGGCCGGGAGGCCGTGCTGGACCTTGTCGACTGGGCGGAGTTCGAGGATCGGGTCGGCAGCGAGCACGCGACGACGTCGCGGGAGCATGCGTTGCGCAGCATCACCGCGAGCATCGCCCGGGCCCGGGAAACGCTCGGCTACTGCCCGCGACACACCTCGCTCGACGCGCTACGCGAGGCGCTGCGCTGGCTGGTGGCTCATGGCCAGGTGGACGTGGGCGGTCAGGCGTTCTAATGCGGCGCACCTGGAATTTGCGACATGTGACCGCCCAGACTGGTGTTGCGACTACCGAGCACACGAAGCATGAATTGCCATCCAACGCATGGGAAGCAGGCCGGCATAACCGCAGGTGAGCCCGTCGGCTTGCACCAAGATGCTGCGGACTGGGAAACCGTTGCCGCCGTGTGTCACTCCAGGGCGGTGAGACGCTCCCCGGTCAGGCTGGGGCCACGTCCCGCGCCAGCAGGTCGTCCCACGTCTCGCGGCGGACCACCGGCCGGGCCCGGCCGCCGTCGGCGAACACTACCGGGATCCGGCGGGCGCCGTTGTAGTTGTTCGACGTCGTGTAGCAGTACGCGCCGGTGGTGGGTATCGCGAGCAGGTCACCCACCCGCGGGCGTCCAGGGGCACCGGGTCGGAGAGCACGTCGCCCGACTCGTAGTGCCGGCCGACGACGGTGACGGGCGCGCCGCCGCCGACCCGGTTCGCGATCGTCGCTTCGAAACGCTGCCCGACCAGGGCTACCTCGAGGTTGTCCGCCATCCCGCCGTCCACCGCAACGAACGTGGTCGCACCTGGCTTGATGGTGGTGACGGTGCAGACGGTGACCGCGTTGGTGGCCACCACGCTTCGCCCGGGTTCGATCAGGATGCGGGCGCCGGCGGGAAGGTGCTCACGGGCCGCGCCGATCAGCGCGTCAAGGTACTCGTCCAGCCTCGGCGGGTCGTCGTTGTAGGTGTAACGGGGGCCGAGGCCCACCGCCGAGGTCGTAGACCGGGTACTGGCCGACGGCGGCCAACGGCGCGACGGCGGCGGCGAGCTCCTCGGCGCGGAGAATCTCCGACCCGACCTGGCGGGTGCCGGGCGGAAACAGGCCAACCAGTTCGTCGGTACCGTCCATCGCGCGCGACCGAGGCCC
>DASXTS010000204.1:0-5423 GCA_036505275.1 Pseudonocardiaceae bacterium | reverse complement strand
GTGTTCGTCGCGCTGTGCGCGGCAGCGGGGGCGCTCGCAATGCTCCCGCTCGTGCTCGCCACACCCCATATCGTCCAGGAGGTTCCACGATGAGTCACGCATTCACCGAGCTCTGGGCCGATCGCGGCCCGCATCGGATTCGCGTCCGGGACCATCCCGGCGAGTCACCGGCGATCGTGCTGATGCACGGGTTCCCCGATGATCAGCACCTGTACGACCGGACCCTGCCGTTTCTCGCCGGCCGCCGCGTCATCACGTTCGACTTCCTCGGCTGGGGTGAATCGGACAAGCCGGCCGGCTATCCCTACACAGCGGACAACCAGACCGGCGATCTCGACGCTGTGATCGACAGCCTCGGCCTGGAAGAGGTCGTGCTGGTCGCCCACGACGCATCGGGGCCGCCGGCGATCGACTGGGCCGTCGAGCACCCGGAACGGGTTGCCGCAGTGGTTCTGCTGAACACCTACTACGGCTGGACGCCGTCGCTGCGGCCGCCGGAGGCGATCATCCTCTACTCCACGCCGATCCTGCGGAACCTCGCGCGGGCCGTGATGCGTCGCGTCGAAGGGTTGGATCGCCGGCTGTTCTTCTGGCAGGTCGGCCGGTTCATCCGGGACGACGCGGTCCGCCGCGAACTGCTTCCGCAGTTCTATGAACGGTTCCTGGCCGCCCGGCCCGCGTTCTGGCGGCTCAACGTCGACCTGCTCGGCACCGTGCTGTCGCGGACCTGGCGCGGGGCTCGGCTGCGCGCCTTCCCGCGGCCGGTGCGGATCGTGTTCGGCACCGACGACCCGTACCTCAACGTACGCGTCGCGCGCCGGTTCGCCCGGCTCTTCCCGGCTGCGGCGCTCGACCTGGTCAAGGGTGCGCGGCACTACGTGCAGATCGACGAGCCGCAGACGGTGGCCGCGGCGATCCTGAGCTCGCACGGCGCCCGGTCGGTCAGCTAGCTGCGAGCCACGGATAGCGGTCGGTGTCCTTGCCGGCGTAGTCGGGGTCGAGGTAGATGAACGCCCGCTGGATCTTCCAGTCGCGGATCTCGAACACGTCGCACCACCGGCCGGCACCCCACTCCGGCACTCCCGCCCGCCAGGGGCCGTCCTGGTGCTCCCCGTGGCTGGTGCCCTCGCACACCACGACGTCGCCGCCGAAGACCCAGTTGAAGTGCGAGTAGTGGTGCTCGATGTTCTTGATCGTGCCGCCGACGTCGCCGAACAGCGCGCCGATCCGCTCCTTGCCGGTGGCCAGGCCCCACTTGGGGAAGTACACCTGGGCGTCGTCGGCGAACAGGTCGAGGATGCTGCCGCCGGTGGAGGTGACTACTCCGCCGTTGTCGAAGGCCTTGAGGTACTCAATGGCGACCGACTTGCGCTGCTCGTCGGTCATCGTCTCGGTGGTCAGGGCCATGGTCGTCTCCTCCGTTGCGGGTGCGGTTCAGGCGTGCCGTCCGTGCAGCACCGGTGTCGGGCCGACGGCGACGGAGCGAAGCTGGGCGAGCAGGTCGGCCACGTCGTGCTCGTCGGCGAGCGTGGCGCGGACGGCGTCGGCGCCGGCGCGGGCCAGCCGCATCGCCTGCTCCTGGGCGTTTTCGAGGGTGCCGAACAGGCCGGCGGTGCGGGGGTCGCGGGCGCCGGACAGCGCCGGGTCGCGCACCGCCCGGGCCTGCGCCTCGCTCATGGTCCGGCCGATCGACACCGTGAGCGCGACCGAGATCGGGAAGTCGCGGCGATCGCCGGCGTCCGCGCGGCGGCGGGCGGCCGCCTCGGCCACCCGAGCCTGCACCGCGGCCAGGTCCGGCGCGCCCTCCGCGAGCACGACCAGACCAGCCGCGTCGGCGTCGTACCACGGGACGAACACCCGCCGCCGCCACTCGTGCGGACCGCCGACGGCGCCGACGAGGTCCGCGCGTAGCTTGGCCGGGGCGTGGATCTCCAGCAGGACGTCGAGCCCGGTGGCGCGCAGGTCCGCTACCCGCCGCACCACGTCCGTGGGGCCGTCGGTGACGATCAGTCCGAGCTGGGCCGGCCGGGCCTGCTGGGCGAGCGCGGCCGTTTCCGCAGGTGCCGCGTCTGCTGACACCGGCAGCCAGACGTACCGGAAGCCCAGCCGCGCCGCGAGCCGGGCGATGTGCCGCCGCCGCTCGGCGTCGTGCTCGGGGCGCAGGGTCAGCCCGAGGTCGAGCAGAGTGCTTGGCGGCGCCATGCGCGATCTCCTACAATGTTCGCTATGCGGACTGATGTTCGTGAAGAGTACAACGTCCCCGCGGCGCCGTCTACGGTCGCTGGCGCGGTGATCGCATTGGCGGGCGGGCTGCGCGCCGCCGGCGTCCCGGTGTCGACCGGCGAGACGATCGACGCCGTCGCCGCGCTGGCGGAGGTCGACGTCGCCAGCCGCGACGTGGTCCGCGCCGCGCTACGCGCCGCGCTGCTCAAGGACGACGCGCATGACGGCGTGTTCGACCGCCTGTTCGGCGTGCTGTTCCCGCGTCCGCGGGCCGAGCGACAGCCGCCGGCCGGCTCCGGTGGCTCGCACGACCCGCGGCAGGCTCTCACCGAGGCGCTGCGCGGCGGGGACGGCGACGGTGTCGCGGCGGCGCTGGAGGACGCCGTGCAGCGCTGGGCCGGCATCGACGAGACGGCCGGCACGGACCGCCACCACCTGCAGCGGGTGCTGCGCCGCCTGGACCTCGCGCGCGTCCTGCACCGGCTGATGCGCAGCGAGGAAGAACGCGGCGCGCTCGAGCGTCAGCTCGACATCGCGGCCGCCAACGCGCAGCTGGAGGAGGTGCTGCGGCTGCTCGAACAGCTCGTCCGCGAACGCATGCCTGACGCGGACCGGGGTGCGCGGTCGCCCCACGGCGACCTGCAGGACCTGCCCGTGCTGCGTGCCGCCCCGGATGAGCTCGCCGCGCTGCGCACCGCCGTCCGGCCGTTGGCCCGCCGTATCGCCACCCGCCTCGGCCGCCGGCGCCGCCGCGGCCGCGGGCACCTGGACATGCGGCGCACGATCCGCGACAGCATGAGCTCCGGCGGGGTGCCGCTGACCCCGCGGATGCGCCGCCGCCACCCCACCAAACCCGACCTGGTCGTGCTGTGCGACGTCTCCGGGTCGGTCGCTCAGTTCGCGCCCTTCACGCTGTCGCTGCTGCACGCCCTGCACGGGGAGTTCCGGCGGGTGCGGTCCTGGGTCTTCATCGACGGCATCGTCGAGGTCACCGACTTCCTCGAATCGGCCCCGGGGGTCATCGACGCCCACCACCTGCTCGGCCGGCGCGGCCTGGTCGCCGACGACGGCCGCAGCGACTACCGGCTGGCGTTCGCGGAGTTCCTGCGCCGCTGGCCAGACGCCGTCACCGGCAAGACGACCGTGCTCGTCGTCGGCGACGCCCGCGCCCACGACCGCCTACCCGCGCTGGCCGAGACCGCGCAACTGCACCGGCTCGCCCGGCGGCTGTACTGGTTCAACCCGGAGCCTCGGCACGAGTGGGACACCGCCGACTCCGCCATGTCCGGCTACGCCGCCCGCGCCACGGCGGTGTTCGAGGTGTCCAGCCTGCGCCAGCTCGGCGACGCCGTCACGGCCATCGCCTGACGGATCAGACGGGGCGGAGGGTCGACTCCAGCTCGGCCATCCGCTGCGTCGATAGGTGTATAGTAACGAGCATGCCCCGAATGCAGGTGTACCTGCCCGATGACCTGTACCGGCGGGCCAAGGAGCAGAAGCTGCCGGTCTCGGAGCTTCTGCAGCAGACCTTGCGCGGCGAGTTGGAAAGACTGGAGAAGATTGCTGGGGCCAGGCGTTACGTTGACGAACTGATCGCTGAGTTCGGTGAACCGTCGCCGGACGAGGTGGCGGACGCCAAGAGGATCGTGGCACAGCTGCTCGGTAACGATCTTGAAGAGCAGGACCTCCTTGGCCGAGCCTCGTAACGGGATGCTGGTCCTTGACTCCGGTGGAGTGAGCAGGCTCGCCAACCGGCAACGCGCCGCCGCCCTGGTATCCCAACTCATCGAGGCCGATCTCTGGCCACCACACGTTCCGACGGTCGTCCTGGTGGAATGCCTGGCGGGGCATCCGGGCAAGGATGCGGCGACGCACAGGTTGCTCAAGGACTGCATCATCGACGAGGTGATCCCGCCCTGGCTTGCACGTCGGGCAGCGCATCTGCGCACTGCCGCCGGACGTGGGTCCGCCGTGGATGCCGTTGTCGTGGCAAGTGCCGAGCCAGGTGGCGCCGTGCTCACATCCGACCCGATGGACCTCGGCGCGCTGGCGTCGAGCTCCTCTGGCGTTCGAATCGTGCGGGTCTGAGTCGCCGTCGACGGTGCAGGGACGGCCGACGAGTTCGTGACGGGACCACACCTTCGACCAGATCAGCACCCCGACCGTCGAACAGCAAACAACGCGCGTTCGACCTTCTCGCCGCCGCCACCGTCCGCGCACGCTGGCCCGGCCGGCGTCAGACCCGTTCGACCAGCAGCGACTGGCCCTGGCCGACGCCAACGCACAGCGTGGCCAGGCCGCTGCGCCCACCCTCGCGCTCCAGCCGGCCGAGCAGGGTGACCACCAGCCGCGCGCCCGAGCAGCCCAGGGGGTGGCCCAGCGCGATGGCCCCGCCGTCGGCGTTGACGGTCGCCGGGTCGAGGCCGAGCCGCCGCTGGCATGCGATGGCTTGCGTGGCGAACGCCTCGTTCAGCTCGACCGCATCCAGTTGGTCGACCGTCCAACCGGTGCGGGCCAGCGCCTTCTCGGTGGCCGGCACCGGCCCGAGGCCCATCACCGACGGGGCGACGCCCGCGCTGGCCCCGCCGACGACCCGGGCCCGCGGGCGCAGCCCGTGCCGCTGCACCGCGGCCGCGCTGGCGACCACGATCGCGGCGGCACCGTCGGACAGCGGGCTGGACGAGCCGGCCGTGACGACGCCGTCCCTGTCGAACACCGGCCGCAGCCTGGCCAGCCGTTCGGCGCTGGTGTCGGCCCTCGGCCCCTCGTCGAGGGTCACCGTGCCGGCCGGCGTGTCCACGGGCACGATCTCGGCGTCGAACCTGCCCTCCTTCTGTGCGGCGACCGCGAGCTGGTGGCTGCGCAGCGCGAACGCGTCGGACTCCGCGCGGGTGATCCCGTCCAGCCTGGCGACCTTCTCCGCGGTCTGGCCGAGGCTGATGGTCGCCTCGCCGCCGTCCAGTGCCGGCATCCTGGGGTTGACGAGCCGCCAGCCCAGCGCGGTGTCGACGATTTCACCCGGCCTCACCCACGCGCGGGCGGGCTTCTCCAGCACCCACGGCGCCCTGGTCATCGACTCGACCCCGCCGGCGACCACGACATCCGCCATTCCGGACAGCACCGCCTGGGTCGCGGTGGTCACGGCGTTCAGCCCGGACGCGCAGAGCCGGTTGACCGTGTAGCCGGGCACGGTGTCGGGC
>DASXTS010000203.1:0-12486 GCA_036505275.1 Pseudonocardiaceae bacterium | reverse complement strand
CACGCCCGCGGTCACGGAGCCGGCGAAACCGAGTGGGTTGCCGATGGCGACCACGAGCTGGCCGACCACGAGGCGGTCCGCGTCACCCAGAGTTGCCGCGGGCGGGGTGGTGCCGCGGGCCCGCAGCACCGCGAGGTCGGACAGCGGGTCGGCGCCCACCACGTCCACCCTGGTCTCGGTGCCGTCCACGAACGCCGCGGTTCCGCCGCCGGCCTGGCCGACCACGTGCGCGTTCGTCACCAGCAGGCCGTCGTCGGCGAACACCACCGCCGAGCCGCTGCCCCTGCGCATCCGCAGGCTTGCCACGTGCCGCGTCACCTCTGCCGCGACCGTGCTGACCGTTCGTGAGTAGGCATCCAGTTCGTCGGCCATCGTCCGTCACCGCCCTCGGGGAGCACCGCGCAATTACAGCGTTGCAGCGCTATAAACGCCGCCGCGCCCCAATCCGTTCCCACCGCCCGTCCCCGGCGTGTTCGCCGGTTGGGTCGGGCGTGTTCGCCGGTTGGGTCGGGCGTGTTCGCCGGTTGGGGCGCTCGTGTTGGGCGGTTCGGCACAAAGGCCGGCCCGATGCATGTGCCGAAACGCCCAACTCACGTGTCCGAAGACGCGGACACGCGGACACCTTCACGCGGGCACGGACACGCGGGCACCTTCACGCGGGCACGGACACGCGGACACCTTCGCGCGGGCACGCGTCAGGTTTGTCCATGGCCGAAGGGGTCGGGGATCTCGCCGGGCAGCCAGGACAGGCCGGGAACGCCCCACCCGTTGCTCCGCAGCATCTTCTTGGCGGCGCGGGTGTGCCGGCCGACCAGCCGGTCCAGGTAGACGACGCCGTCGAGGTGGTCGGTCTCGTGCTGCAGGCACCTGCCGAGGAAGCCGGTGCCCTCCACCGTGATCGGATCGCCGTCCCGGCCCAGTCCAGTCACCCGCGCCCAGTCGGCCCGTCCGGTGGGAAAGCTCTCGCCGGGGACCGAGAGGCACCCCTCGAGGTCGTCGTCCGGATCGGGCATGGTCTCTGGAACCTCGGATGTGCTGAGCTCGGGGTTGATCACCACACCGCGCTGCCGCACGCCGTGCTCGTCGGGGCAGTCGTAGACGAAGAGCCGTAGGTCGACGCCGATCTGGTTGGCGGCGAGGCCGACCCCGTTGGCGGCCTCCATGGTGTCGAACATGTCGTCGATCAGCGTGCGCAGCTCGTCGTCGAAGGTGGTCACCGGCCGTGTCGGTTTGTGCAGCACGGGGTCACCGATGATGCGGATGCGGTGCACGGGCACGATGGGAGACCCTAGTCAAAGTAGCGCGGACCGCGGACGCGCCGAAGTGTCCGTCAGGGGCAGCCCGTGGACCGTGGTTGAATGTCACGCACGTCAATCACAGCCATGTGATTCGACAAACTGCTAGCGATCCGGCGCACGACGCGAGGAGCCAGATGGACGCCTCCGCAGGGGCCAAGGCACCCGAGCCACGCCCTGCTTTGACGCCGGTCGAGACGCCGGCCGACGGCCTTAGCCGGCGAGCCCGCGAGATCCTCGCCTTCGAGCGGCAATGGTGGCGCTACGCGGGCATCAAGGAGCAGGCCATCCGCGAGCTGTTCAACATGTCGGCGACCCGGTACTACCAGATCCTCAACGCGCTGATCGACTCGCCGGAGGCGATGGCGGCGGACCCCATGCTGATCAAGCGGTTGCGCCGGCTGCGGTCCAGCCGGCAGCGCGCCCGCGCCGCCAAGCGGATGGGCCTGGAGACGTACCCCACCCCGTTTCCCGGCGCTCGGCCCTGAGGGCCTCCGGCGAGCACCAGATGAGCGCCAAGTGAGCCACGAATGAACCACAAATGAGCGCCAGTCCCGAGCCAGGCGGGCGGGCCCGGCCGCTGCGGGTCGCCGGGCTGGCCCTGCTCGGGGTCGCGGTCGGGGCGTTGCTGGTCGGCCTGATCACGTTCGGCAGCCAGCGCGGTGACGGCGGAAACGCCGCGCCGACGTCGGCCCCGACCACCACGGGTACCGGCGCTGGCGGCCCAACCTCCGGCCCAACCGGCCCAACCGGCGTGCCCGCGTCGCCATCGGCGACCGTCGTAGCGACGACCACACAGCCGACCAATCCGCCGACGACCAACACCACGGCGGCGCCGCCCGCGCCGACACCGGAGCCGACCGCGCCGATCCGGGTGTACAACAACAGCACGATCACCGGCCTGGCCGCGGAGGCGGCCGACGACTTCCGGCGCAACGGCTGGCAGGTCACCGAGGTGGCCAACTACCCCAACGCGCGGATCCCGACGTCCACCGTGTACTTCCGGCCGGGCACCGGCGAGGAGGCCGCCGCGCGCCGCCTCGGCGCCCGGTTCAACCTGCGGGTCGAGCCGCGCTTTCCTGGCATCGCGGGAGCCAGCCCCGGGCTGATAGTGATCGTCACCAACGACTACGGCAGCAAGTGAGCCGGCGTCAGGCCTTGGCATACGCCTGCAAGGCCGCCACCTGCACCGGGTCCAGCGAGGGCCGGACCGTGCGGCGGGCCGCCTCGAGGTGGGCCGCGGTGACCTCGGTGGCCTCGAGTGACTCGCGCATTGCGGTGAGCGCGGCCTCGCGGATGAGGGCGGCGCAATCGGCCGCCGAGTAGCCCTCCAGGGTCTCGGCGAGCGCGTCCAGGTCGACGTCGTCCACGAGCGGGGTGTTGCGCGCGGTGGAGCGCAGGATCGCCGCGCGGGCCGGGGCGTCCGGCGGCGGCACGAACACCAGGCGCTCCAGGCGTCCCGGCCGCAGCAGGGCCGGGTCGAGCAGCTCCGGCCGGTTCGTCGAACCGAGCACCACCACGTCACGCAGCGGCTCCACCCCGTCCAGCTCGGTGAGCAGCGAGGCCACCACGCGGTCGCCGACCCCGGAATCGCCGGACTGCCCGCGGCGCGGCGCCAGCGCGTCCACCTCGTCCAGGAAGACCAGCGACGGCGCGGCCTCGGCCGCCCGGCGGAACAGCTCGCGAACCGCGCGCTCGCTCTCGCCGACCCACTTGTCCAGCAGCTCGGCTCCCTTGACCGAGAAGACGTTGAGACGCCCCGAGCCGGCCAGCGCCCGTACCAGGAAGGTCTTGCCGCAGCCCGGCGGCCCGAACAGCAGCACGCCGCGTGGCGGATCGACGCCGAGCCGGGCGAACGAGTCCGGGTACTGCAGGGGCCACAACACGGCCTCGGTGAGCGCCTGCTTGGTCTCGGCCATGTCACCGACCTCGTCCAGGGTGAGGCCGCCGGTTTTCAGCGTGTCCGAGCTGGACATGGAGATCGGCCGCACCACGTCGAGCGCGCCGAGCAGGTCGTCCTGGCTGATCATGGGCTCGGCGTGAGCCGGGTCCTCGGCGGCGTGCCGCAGGGCGGCGCGCACCGCCGCCTCCCGGCGAACCGCCACCAGGTCGGCGGCCACGAAGCCGGGGGTGCGGTCGGCCACCACGTCCAGATCGAGGTCCGCGGCCATTGGCACGTCCCGCAGCAGCACCCGCAGCAGCTCGGCGCGGGTCAAGCCATCGGGCAGTGCGATGGACAGCTCACGGTCGACCAGCTCCGGGTCGCGCAACAGCGGGTGCAGCGACTCCGGATGCGCGGTGGTCACCACCAGCCCGAGTCGCGGCTCGGACAACGCATCGCGCAGCAGGTCGAGCACGAGCGTGGCCAGCGGCGGCGGGTTGGACGCCGGCAGCAGCGCGTCCACGTCGGTGATCAGCAGCACGGTCGGCTGCCCGTCGCGGGCGGTGGTCCTGGCCTGCGCCACACCATCGTGCAGCAGCTGGCTCGCCGCGGCCGCCTCGATCGCCGCGACGCTCGGTGCGGCCAACTCGACCACGGTGGCGTCCACCGAGCGCGCCACCGAGCACACCAACGTTGCCTTGCCCACCCCGTTCGGCCCGGTGATGATCACGCCGAGCCGGGGCGCCGCGCCCAGCCTGGCCAGCAGCTCCGGCCGACGGAACGCCAGATCGAACCACTCGCCCAGCCGCCGGGCCTGCTGCTGCGCGCCGACGAGGTCCGCCACCGCGGGCGGCTTCGGTCCTGCGGCGACGGCTGGGCCTGGGGCCACGGTGTCGGTGGTTGCCGCTCTGACAACCGCGCCGATGATCGGAGCGCCGATGGTCGACGCGCCGACGGTCGCTCGCCAGCCAGTCGCACCGAAGGTGACATTCGTGGTCCCCGGCGCATCCGATGCCACACCTGGGGCCGCAGCGGTGGCCGGACCGCCGGTGCGCGCGCCGTCGCGCCAGCCGACCACGGTGGATGGAGCCACCGCAACTGGGCCGGCCGGCTCCGTCGCGGTCACGGTGAGCAGCTCGTTGGTCCAGGTGAGCCCGATGGCGTTGGCCAGCCGCTGGCGGGCGATCGAGGCGTCCGAGCCGGGAGCGAGGTCCTGCGGCAGGAGCGACACCGCGTCGCCGGTCGTGAGCACCTTGCCGAGCAGCGCCAACCGCAGTGTCTCCGGTGGCACGGAGGTGGACGCCAGCCGCGACCCGGCCACGGTCACCGATCGCGCGGTGGCCACGTCGACCGGGGCCACCACCACCTCGGTGCCCTCCTGGAGCCCGACGTTGGACAGCGTGACGTCGTCCAGCACTGCGACGCCGGGCGGCACCTCGTCGGACGCCGCGGCCGCGAGCGCCGCGCTGGCCCGCGCCCCGGTCAGCCGCACCGCGTCCCACTGCCGCAGGCCAAGCGCGTCCAGCACCTCGCGGTGCAGCCGGACCACGCCCCGCCGCGAGTCCAGCGCCGACGCGGACAGCCGGGCCGTCAGCACGATCTGCGCAGTCACGCAACGCAGCCTACGGCCGAGGCTGGCCCTCCCGGTGAGCCAGCCCGGGGTGAGTCAGCACCGGCTGAGCCAGCACGGGCGAGCCAGCACGGGCCGAGCCGTCACGAGGTGAACGGGACCCACGCTCGGCTGTCCAGCGCCACCAGGCCGGCCGCCGCGGCGCCGAGCTCGGAGACCGTCCACAGCGTGTCACCGACCACCAGGGCGCGGCGGATGGGGTACGGCGAGCCCGGCACCGGCTGGTGCAGCCGACCGACCTCGGTCAGCGCCGCCTCGCCGACCCGAAGCACCACGGCGCTCCCCTGCGGATCAGGGGCCCGGCCGTCGGCCAGGTAGGACGCGATCGGCAGCACGAGCGTGCCCGTCGCAGCCCAGTACAGGAACGCGTGCGGGTCGAACTCGGCCTCCGACGAGCCGCCAGGCAGGTGATACTGCGCGATCCGGCGCGGCGCCGCCGGGTCCGAGACGTCGAACAGCGATACCTGGGTGCCCTGCACCCGGCCGGCCTCCGAGGCCTCCTGTCCGACGCCGATCACCCTGCCGTCGCCGGCAGGATGCAGGTACGCCGAATAGCCGGTGATCTTCAGCTCCCCGCTGACCTTGGGCGCGGCCGGGTCGCGCAGGTCAAGCGTGTAGAGCGGGTCGGTCTGCCGGAACGTCACGACGTAGCCGACCGGCCCGACGAAGCGCACCGCGTAGATCCGCTCGCCCTTGCCGAGGCCGCCGACCTTGCCGGCGATGGCCAGTTCGGCGCCGCGCTGGGCCAGCACGTACACCGTGCTCTCGGTGCCGGCCTGCGCCGGCCAGCCGAGCGTGGTCGCCACCCGGAGGTGCCCGTCGAACTGTGACATCGAGTACTGGTTGAGCAGGCTGCCAGGCACCGCCCCGGAAGCGACATGTCGCGGACGGCCGGTGCCGCTGATGTCGAACTTGTACAGCTCGGTGCGCTGGGCCGGCTGCGGCGGCACCGGTGTGCCACCGCGTCCGGGCACCGGCGCGATCCCGGGGGCGGGCTCGGCACCGCCGCGCAGCAGGCCGACCCGGCTCGTGTCGCTGGCCACGTAGAGGCTGTCCGCGGTGCCGTAGACGATGTCCCCGTCGGCGACGATCGTCACCGGGTCGCCGGTGCCCAGCGCCGCCGCGCCGAGGTCGAAGCTCAGCACGGTCAGCATCGATGTGGCCGAGTAGTTCGCCGGCCGCGCGACCGAGGCGCAGTCGACCCGCCCGCTCTGCACGGAGCCACCCTGTTCGACGCGGTAGCGCGGTAGCCAGTCCTCGACCGAGGAGGTGCCGACGACGTCGCGGTTCATCCGCAGTGACTCGGCCTCCCCGCGGTCCGGCGTCGGGTAGCCGAACGTCAGCCGCGGCTGCGAATGGGTCACCACCCGCGCGGTGCTGCCGACCATCCTGGCGTCCACGAACCGTCCGTCGATGGCGAACGTGGCCAGCACCCGCGGCGCGCCGGCCAGGTCGACCAGCAGCAACTCGGAGCCGGCGGCCGGCGGTTCGTCGATCGGGACCGGCGCAGCACCGCCGCTGGAGCCCGGTTTGCTCTGCGGCTGGTCCGGCACGCCGGGCACGCCGGACCCGCCAGCGGCCGGCTGGGCGACGTAGAAGCCGCCGCGGCGGATCAGCAGCGCGTGGTCGCCCGAGAGCAGCAGCTCGTCCATGCCACGCGGCTGGGGGAGCGCGAGGGTGCCGGTCAGCTTGCGGGCCGCGGCGTCGACCACCCGCAGCGAGCCGTCGACCACGGTGACGATCCGCTTGCCGTCGGTCTTCACCAGGTCGGGCTCGTCGACGCCGGCTTCGTGCGTGTTCGTCGACGAGTGCTCCGGCGGGGCGGCCGCCTGGTCCTGCGGGGCGCCCGCGGACCGCTCGGCCAGGCCGGGCGCCGGCGCCAGTGTGGCGTCCTCGGCGCCCGCACCGGCGGACGGCCTGACGCCGCCGTCGATGCCGTACGGCCCGACCAGCGGCAGCAGCGCCTGCCGAAGGCCGCTGAGCGCGTCATCACAGGAGTCGAACGAGACCAGCCGCAGCTCACCCGTGACCGCTGGGCCGGACGGCGTCGTGGACGGCGTCGGACCGCCGCCGCTGCCGCCGGTGCACCCGCCCACCACCATCGCCACGGCGATCGACGCCGCCGCCACCCCGACCGAACGACCTGTCATGGCCCCAAGACGGCCCCCACCCCCCAACGGGTTGCACCTGCCGGTCGAACCGGCGGCCGGGCCGGATAACGGTTGGGATACGGCCTGGGTCAGGGCCGGGCGCCGCGGCGAAGGGCGAGGCGGCGGGGACGGCGGCGTTGCACGCCATCGGCGAGCCCCCGGCGGCCGACGCCGTGGACCGCGCGGCGACGGACCCTGGCCGACGCTCGCACGGCCGCCCCGGCCACCTGCCGGTGCAGGGGCCGCCGCAGCCCGAGCTGTCTGGCCGACCGGCGGATCGCCCTGCGCTGCCGCGGCGGCACCTCCCACGCCTCGGGATGGGCTGCCAGCCAGCGGTACCGGTACGCGGCGTACGGCAGGTGCCCGAGGTACAGCAGCATGGCCAGGCCGAGCGCCGCGAACGGGTACGTGACCACGAGGGCGGCCACGATCACGATCAGCACCAGCAGCGGCACGATGGCCTCCGGCGGCACCCGCACCGTCTTCATGGACAGCGTGGGGATCCGGGACACCATGAGCAGCGCGGTCAGCACCGTCCATACCGAGACCGCCATCGGCGAGGACCACCAGCCCGCGCCCAGGTGCAGCGTCACGACCAGCGGCAGCAGCGCGAGCAGGGCGCCGGGCGGGGACGGCACGCCGACGAAGAACTCCTTGGTGAACGGCGGCTGCTCGTCGTCGTCAAGGAGGGTGTTGAAGCGGGCCAGCCGCAGCACCACGCAAACGGCGAACACCAGCGCGACGGTCCAGCCGGCCCGCTGCCCGGAGAGGCCCCAGACGAACAGCACCAGAGCCGGCGCCACGCCGAAGGACACCGCGTCGGCCAGCGAGTCCAGCTCCGCGCCGATCCGGCTGGTGGCATCGAGCAGCCTGGCCAGCCGCCCGTCGAGGGAATCGAGCAGCGCGGCGACGGTGATCGCCAGCACCGACGCGGAGTACTGCCCGGACAGCGCGAACTGCACCGACGACAGCCCGGCACACAAAGCCAGCACGGTGATCGCGTTGGGCAGCAGCCGCACCCCTGGCGCCGAGCCGGCCACTGCGCTCAGCCCTGCTGGTCAGGCACGGTGGGCAGCATGGCGATGACGGTCTCGCCGCCGACCGTGCGCTGGCCGGGGCGCACGAGGACCGTGCTGCCGGGCGGCAGGTACACGTCGACCCGCGAACCGAACCGGATCAGGCCGTAGGTCTGCCCGATCTGGAGCGTCTGGTCCGGCCGGGCGTCGCAGATGATGCGGCGGGCCACCAACCCGGCGATCTGCGCCACGGCGACGTCGTGCCCGGCGGCGGTGGTGAGCAGCACGGTGTTGCGCTCGTTGTCATCGCTGGCCTTGTCCAGATCCGCGGAGAGGAACCGGCCCGGCCGGTACGCCACCGCGCGGACCGTGCCGGTGACCGGGGCCCGCTGAACATGCACATCGAACACCGAAAGGAACACGCTTACCCGCGGCACCGGCCGCAGCTCGGCGGCCGCAACGGCCGTACCGACCTCCGCGGGTGGCACGGCCTCGTCCACCACGCAGACCGTGCCGTCGGCGGCCGCGGCAACCGCGCCCGGCAGCTCCGGCGGCACCCGCCGTGGCTCCCGGAAGAACAGCGCCGTGGCGGCAGCGGCCAGCGCGGTCGCCGTGCCGAGCGGCCGCCACACCCGGCGACCCACCAGCGCCGCCCCGGCCAACCCCAGCACGAACGGCCGGCCGGCCGGATGCATCGGTGGCACGTGATCGCGGGCGAGCTGGGCCAGACGCGTCAGCGGGTTGTCGAGTTTGTCGTTCGCCATGGCAGCGCTAACGGTACCCGCGCCGCGGCCCAGCAGATCATCCGCGGCGGCCGTACACCCGCAGTGCCCGCAACAGCGCGAGCAGCAGCACCGCGCCGAGCACGGCCACCCCGAAGCTGCTCAGGTCGAACTCGAAGGTCTTCTCCCGGCCGGTGACCAGCTTGTAGATCAGCCCACCGAGCACGGCGCCCACGATTCCGACCAGGATGCTCACCAGACAGCCCTGCGGGCGCCGATCGCGCCCGCCGACCACCAGGTTGGCCGCCCACCCCGCCAGCGCACCGAACACGATCCACGCCAGCAGCCCCATCCCGTTGCTCACCCGATCAACGTACAGGGGCGTTGGAGCGCCCCTTCACCACTCACAGAGCTGCTGCGGTCCATCACGTGAGCAGGAGAACCGAAACCCCGGTGCCGGCGGCGACCTCGACGACGTCCTCGGCCAGCTCAACCAGGCAGTTGGACGACGCGAGGGAGCCGAGCAGGTGCGAGCCGGGGCCACCGACGAGGGACACCGTGCCGTCGGGGGAGAGCCGCCCGCGACGGAACTGCCGCTTGCCGGCCGGCGACTGCGCGGCATCGGCGAGGCGGGCCAGCACCCGCAGCCGGTGCACCTCGGCGTGCCCGCCGGCCGCCAGCAGCGCCGGCCGCACGAAGATCTCGAAGGAGACCAGGGCGCTGACCGGGTTGCCCGGCAGGGTCACCACCGGCGTGCCGCGGTACCGGCCGAGGCCCTGCGGCATGCCGGGGTTCATGGCCACCTTGACGAAGCGCACGCCGTGCGCCCGCAGCGCGTCCTTGACCACCTCGTACGCCCCCGCGCTCACCCCACCCGAGGTGAGCACCAGGTCGACGGCGTCGAGCCGGTCGCCGAGGGCGGCGTGGAAGTCGGCAACGTCGTCGGCCACGAAGTGGGCCAGCGTCGTCGTGCCGCCGGCCGAGCGAACCGCCGCGGACAGCATGGGGCCGTTCGACTCGTAGATCTGCCCTGGCCGCAGTGGCGTACCGGCGGCCACCAGCTCGGAGCCGGTGGACAGCACCAGCACGCTCGGGGGCCGGTGCACCGGGAGCACGCCGTACCCGGCGGCGGCGGCCACGCCGAGCTGCGCCGCGCCCAGGGTGGCACCGGCGCCGAGCACGACCGAGCCGGGCCGCACGTCCTCGCCGGCGCGGCGCACGTGCCGGCCGACCTCGACGCCGCCGAACATCCGAACCATCGAGGTGCCGCCGTCGGTCAGTTCCACCGGCACGACGGCGTCCGCCCCGGCCGGCAGGGGCGCCCCGGTCATGATCCGGTGCGCCGTCCCCGGCTGCAGCACGAGCTCGTCGCCGCGGCCGGCCGGGATGTCCTGAGCCACCGGCAGCGACACGGGTTCAGCCGCGGACGCCGAGGCCACGTCCACGGCGCGAACCGCGTACCCGTCCATCGCGGAGTTGTCGAACGGCGGCAGCGGAATTGGCGACACCAGGTCGCCGGCCAGCCCCAGCCCGAGGCAGGACTCCAGCGGCCGCTGGTCAACCGGCGTCGGCGCCAGCAGCGCGGCGACCCCGGCGGCGTGTTCGTCGACGCTGAGCAACGCGGCACCAGGCACGGCATTAGTCTCCTGCACGTGCAGGTGCAGCTTCGGCATAACCCGTCCTTTGCCGTGGCACGGCTGCTGCTGGCACCCGGCGAGCCGGTGCGGGTGGAGTCCGGGGCCATGCTGGGCACCAGCTACGGGGTGGTCGTCGAGGCCAAGATGCAGGGCGGGCTGCTGAAATCGCTGGCCAGGGCGGCGCTCGGCGGCGAGTCGTTCTTCATCTCCACCTACACCGCGCCGGAGCACGGCGGCTGGGTCGACGCGGCGCCGAACCTGCCGGGCGACCTGCGGGTCGTCGAGCTGGACGGCACCGTGGGCTGGTGCATCACCCGCGGCTGCTGGCTCGGCTCGGCGGCCGGGGTGAACCTGGAGACGCAGTGGGGCGGCTTCCGCAACCTGTTCGGCGGCGAGGGCGGGTTCCTGGTCCACGCCACCGGCCACGGTCCGGTGGTGATTTCCTGCTACGGCGCGCTGGAGGTGTTGAGCCTGCAGCAGGGCGAGCTGGTCACGGTGGACACCGGGCACGTCGTGGCCTACGCGGATACCGTGCAGTCCCGGATCCGGCCGATCAGCCAGGGCATGCTGCAGTCCATGAAGAGCGGCGAGGGCCTGGTGTTCGACTTCGCCGGTCCCGGCCAGGTGTTCACCCAGACCCGCAACCCACGCGGCCTGGTCAGCTGGCTGCAGGCCAACGGCCTGGGCAGCCGGGCCTGACCGCCGAGCTGCCAAACAGCAATTACGAGCAATTACGCCTCTTCCGCCGCGCCCGGATTCCGGTAGCGTTGATCCTCGCGAACTCGAACCTGAGGTCGTGTAGGTAAGTGCTCAAGGAGGAACGCCGTGGCCACAGGCACGGTCAAGTGGTTCAACTCGGAGAAGGGCTACGGCTTCATCGCCACCGACGGCGGCCCTGACGTCTTCGTCCACTACAGCGCAATCCAGTCGGAAGGCTTCCGCACCCTGGAAGAGGGCGACAAGGTCGAGTTCAACGTCCAGGCCGGCCGCGACGGCCGTAGCCAGGCCGCCGAGGTCAAGAAGCTGGCATAGCAAGCCACGTTCACACCCGCGACCCGGTGAAGTGAACCCTCCGTCACAGGTGGATAGGCATCCCGCGTGCCGGAGGACCTCACCGGGCGGCGCCCCGGCTCCTACCGGATCGACGGCGTCATCGGTCGCGGTGGCATGAGCGTCCGCCACCCGGCCACCGAGAGGTGGCTCGGGCGAACGGTCGCGCTCACGGTCATCGGCGACCGGCTCGCGCCGGCGTTCCGGCGTTACGCGCTGACCGGCGGACGAGCAGACGACTGGCCGGCCCGGCCCCGCGACTTCCAGTAGCAGCATTTGCTGCTTCGGCGCGGGCACGGTCGCCGCTCGAGGTCCGGCGAGCAGCTCCCGCCGATCCGCCAGCTTCACGAGCGGTTCGCCGACGCAGCCCCCGCACCGCCTCGGCGATCGGCCATGCGCGTCGTGCCGCCGTACGACGTCGACCTGGCCATCTGATCAAGGACGTCCCGCAACCCCACCGCACCGTGCGATCGGCCGGCAACCGCGGTGCCCGGTCGCGCGTCTTTAAGTTCGCAGGATTTCCCTGCTCGGGGCCAAGGGGTTGAAATGATGAAGAAATTATTGGCCGGGCTCGCAATGTTTGCGGTGGCGGCCGGAGTGGCGGTGGTCCTGCCTAGCGCCGCTCAGGCGGCACCGTATTGCGAGATCACCTGGGGCTCGCTGGCCAAGGAGGCCGGCAGCAGCGTCCCGACCTACCCGCCGTCAGCCGTGACCAACGTGCGCGCCGGACGTCACAGCTGCTACGACCGCCTCGTCGTGGACCTCGACGGCAGTAGTGCCGGCGGCGCTGTCCGGTACGTGGATGCGGTGACCACCGAGGGCCGCGGCGACGTATTGCCGCTGCGCGGCGGCGCGTTCCTCCAGATCGGGCTCCGCAATCCCACCTACGATGCCTACACCGGCGCTTCCACCTTCACGCCGGCGAACCCCAACGAGCTCGTGAACGTCACTGGCTGGCGGACGTTCCGGCAGGTTGCCGACGGCGGCAGCTTCGAGGGCTACACCACGATCGGGCTCGGAGTCCGGGCGCGGCTGCCGTTCCGGGTCTTCGTTCTCGCCGGCCCCGGTAGCGGTTCCCGTCTCGTGATCGACGTGGCGCACCGG
>DASXTS010000202.1:0-10521 GCA_036505275.1 Pseudonocardiaceae bacterium | reverse complement strand
CGTCGATATGTGCTTGGACCGCAAGTTCACGTGTACGAACGCGCGGACACGCCGGGAGGGGACAGGGCAATAGGGCACTAGGGGCACTAGGGCTTTTGGGTGCTGAGGGCGCGGCGGTCGAGTTTGCCGTTGGCGGTGCGGGGGAGTGCTGCGACGAAGCGGACGTCGCGGGGGTACTTGTGCGGCGAAAGCTGGGCGCGGGCCAGGTCCTGCAGCTCGGACGCTGTCACGGTGGCGCCGTCGCGCAGCACGACGAAGGCGCGGGGCCGCGTCAAGCCGTCGACCTCGTAGCCGACGACGCCGCATTCCAGCACGTCGAGGTGGCCCATCAGGCAGTGCTCGATCTCGCTCGGCGCCACCCACACGCCGCTCACCTTGAGCAGGTCGTCGGCGCGTCCGCGGTAGTAGAAGTAGCCGTCGGCGTCGCGCTCGAACAGGTCAGCGGAGCGCACCGTCCGGCCATCGGGGCCGCCGATGAACGTGGCCGCGGTCTTATCCGGCGCGCCGTAGTACTCCAGCGCCACGGTGTCGCCGGTGATCTCCAGCAGACCCACCGAACCGTCCGGCAGCGGCGTGCCGTCCTCGCCGACCACCCGCGCGGTGTATCCGGGCACCACCGGGCCGAGGCTGCCGCGCCGCCGGGGCGCGCCCGGCCGGTTCGAGATGAAGATGTGGTACGCCTCGGAGGAGCCAATGCCGTCGACCACGTCAATGCCGAATGCGTCCTGCCAACGCCGCTCCAGCTCCGCCGGCAACGCCTCGCCGGCCGAGGTGCACAGCCGAAGGCAGCTCAGGTCGGCGGTGGCCGCGGCGGGGTGCGCGAGCATCTCGCTCATCATGGTCGGCACGTTGACCAGGATCGTCGGCCGGTGCCGCTCGATCAGGTCGAACATCCGCTCGGGGGTGCTGCGCTCCGGGAACACCACCCCGGCGCCACCCACGCCGAACGGATACAGCGCCGCCAGGTCGCGGGCGTAGCCGAAGAACAGCTTGGGCACCGGCAGCACCACGTCATCCTGGGAGATGCCCAGGACGCCGCGGGCGTACCAGTCGAAGGACAGCAGCGGGCTGTGCGCCGGGTGCACGCAGGCCTTGGGCGCGCCGGTGCTGCCGGTAGTGAACTTCCAGATGGCCACGTCGTCCGCCGTGGTGGGCGCGGCCTCCAGGCGCGGCGCGGCCTGCGCCAGCAGCACGGCGAGGGAGTGCTCGCCGTGCCGCAGCTCGGCGGCGTTGACGTCACCGGCCACCAGCAGGGCACAGTGGCCGTCGGCGGCCTCGCGGATGGGGCCCAGGGTCACCGCGTCGACGACCACGACGGACGCCTCGGTGTACCGCAGGAAGTAGGCGTAGTCCTTCACCGGCAGGTAGGTGTACACCTCGGCGGTCACCGCGCCGATCTTCTGCGCGCCGTACCAGGTGGCGACGAACTCCACGCCGTCGGACATCGCCAGCAGCACCCGGTCGCCGCGCCGCACGCCGAGTTCGAGGAGCACATTGCCGATCCGGTTCATCAGCTCGGCAAGCTCCTCGTAGCTGGTAGCCGCGCTGTCGGTGATCAGTGCCGGGCGGTCGCCGCGGCCTCGTTCGACAATGCGGTCGACGAAGTGGCCGGCGAGGTTGAACCGGTGCGGGATGTCCTCACGACGCAACATCGCGGATCACCTCCACGAGCAGCTCGGTCAGGATCTCGAACGTGGCCTCGCCCTCCGCGGCGGTGGCCTCGGCCGGCGAGCCGCAGTAGCCGTCCACCATGCCCATGGCGAGGAAGTCGGCGCGGCCGGCGCGAATGCCTGCCGCCATGTCCACCGGCACCCGCGGCAGCGCGGCGGCGGTCGCGGTGTCGACCAGGTCGGGGTGCTCGGCCAGCACCAGGGACGTTTCGTATCGCCCGGCGTGGCACTCGCCGGCGCGGAACTCCTCGCTCAGCCGCTCCGCATTGGCCCTGCGCAGCAGGTCGAGGTAACCGACGCGGACGCCGTACCGGTCCAGCACCGTGCCGACGGCGCGGCGCAGCGCGGCCACGTGCTCCGGCTCGAAGTGGTTGTTGACCACGACAATGTGCGGCAGCCCCTGCTCCACCAGCGAGCCGCACAGATCGACGATCATGGCTTGGAGCGTGTCGGCGGCGATGCCGACCGCGCCGGCGAACGCGGCCGCGTACCGGGTGACGCCATACGGCTGCGCCGGCAGGATCAGCACCCGCAGCCGCGGATCGCCGGCAAGCCGGCGCGCCGCGCGGCGGCACATGCCGTCCGAGATGATCGGGTCGGTGGCCAGCGGCGCGTGCGGCCCGTGCGGTTCTACAGCGCCCACCGGCAGCAGCAGTACCGGGGTCCGTTGGCCGTCGCGCAGCGCCGCCACCTCCGGCGACGTCAACCGCTCGAATCGCAGCTGTTCGCCGTCGCCGTCCAACACCCTCACCCCGCACCACCGCCGGCGGCCCCGTGGGCGGCTACCGGGTCGAGGGTCAGGAGGCAGAGGTCGGCGCGGGCGGCGGCGAGCACCGTGTTGGCCTCATCGATGGTCGTGAGGTAGCCGCCGACCAGGGTGGGCACGCCGGCCTCGTTGCGGGCCCGGTCGGACAGTTCGGTGAGAAAGCCGCGGCGGTACGACGGTGGCTCCTCGGCGACGCTCTGACCGGCCTCAACATGGACGAGGTGCACGCCAGCGCTGGCCAGAGCGCGAGCCGCGCAGATGCCGTCCACCACGGTGAGGCCACCGCGAGCGACCCAGTCGGCGACGGTCAGCCGAACCGCCAAGGGTCGATCGGCCGGCCAGGATGACCGCACCGCGGACACGACCTCCAGCGGGAAGCGCAGCCGGTCGGCAAGCCCGCCCCCGTTTGAATCGTCGCGGTGGTTGGTCAGCGAGGACAGGAACCCGGCGAGCAGCCGGCCGTGCGCCAGGTCCAGCTCCAGCAGATCGACGCCGGCCTCGGCCAGAAGCGCGGCGCCCGCGGCGAACTCCGAGCACAGCCGAGCCATGCCGGCCGCGTCCAGCGGCCGCGGCACGGCGGAGTACGGCCCGTACCTGACCGCGGACGCCGCCACCAGCGGCCACACCTCACCGGCCGGCAGCGGCACGTCCACGCCGAACGACGCCGGCCGGGTCGCCCCACGCGCCCCGGCGTGCCCGAGCTGCACCGCCAGCAGCGCGCCGCCGGCATGCGCCGCCTCCACCAGGGCCGGCCAGTCCACCGTCGACACCACGGGCGTCGACGTCGACACCCGGCCCTCTGGGCAGACCGCCACCAGCTGGGTCAGCACCAGCCCAAAGCCTGCGCCGGCAACACCGTCGACGTCCGACACCCGAGACGCCACCACGGCCCGGTTGGGCATCACCGCCCCGGCCAGCCGCAGCGGCGTGAACAGCGGCGGCGCCGCGATCGCGGTGCCCCGGCCGGCAAACCAGGCGTCCGCGGCGCGGCCGAAGGATGGGTCGCGCAGGGTCAGGTTGGCGTGGCTGACCCGGCCACTGCGGGTCAGCAGGTTCACCGCGAACTGCACCGGCTCCAAACGCGTGTACGCCGCGACCCGCTCGAAGTAGCCGGCCGAGGTGTCGGCGGCCTGCTGGAACCGCTCGACCACCGGCTGGCGCTCCAGCTCGTATTCCACCAGCGCGGCCGGCACCTGCTCCGGATGCCGCTCGAGAGCGTCGGCCAGCGCGATCGCGTCCTCCATGGCCAGCTTGGTGCCGGAGCCGATGGAGAAGTGCGCGGTGTGCGCGGCGTCGCCGATGAGCACCGTCCGCCCGTGGTGCCAGCTCGCACACTGCACCCGCTGGAAGTTCAGCCAGAGCGAGCGGTTGGACAACAGCCGGTGACCGGCCAGCTCGTCGGCGAAGAGCTTCTCGCAGAACGCGATGCTGTCCGCCTCGCTGGCCTCGTCCAGCCCGGCCGCGCGCCACACCTCCTCGCGGCACTCCACGATGAACGTGCTGCGCTGCTCGTCGAACGGGTAGGCATGCACCTGGAACAGGCCGTGCTCGGTCGGCTTGAAGACGAACGTGAAAGCATCGAACACCAGGTCGGTGCCGAACCACACGTACTTGCAGCCCTGCGGCCGCAGCACGCTGCCGAACGCCTGCGCATCGGCGCGGCGCAGCATGCTGTTCACCCCGTCCGCCCCGACCACCAGATCAGCGTCATGCAGCGTGGACGGATCGGTGACGTCCACCTGGAACCGCAGCGTCACGCCCAGTTCAGCGGCGCGCCGCTGCAGGATGTCCAGCAGCAGGGTTCGCCGGATCGCCGAGAACGCGTGGCCGCGCGAGCGCAGCACCCGCCCGCGGTAGCACACGTCGATGGCGTCCCACCGGGCGAAGGTGTCGGTGATCTCGGTGTAGGTCGGGTAGTCGGCGTCGCGGAGCGCGGCCAGGGAGTCCTGGGAGAACACCACGCCCCAGCCGAACGTGGCGTCCGGCTGGTTGCGCTCGATCACCGTGATCTCGTGCTCCCGGCCGGCGCGTCCCAGCAGAATCGCCAGGTAGAGCCCAGCCGGCCCGGCGCCGAGCACGGTGACCTTCACGCCAGCACCTCGGCCAGCCGGTCAAGGTCGTGGACGTCGGACACGGTCGGCAGCAGGATGAGCTCGTCGCAGCCCTCCGCCTGGTAGCCCCGCACGAAGTCCTTCACCGCCCGCGGCGTGGTCAGGCAGCCGGCCGCGATCTTCTCGGCGAACGGGCCGGTGAACGCGTAGTAGTCGCGCAGGTAGGCGGTGCCCCGCTCGGCGTCACCGAGGGCGACGTAACCCTGCCCCCACAGCGCGGGCCGCCCGGGCCGGCCCACATCGTGCCAGGCCGCCAGCGCCTTGCCGGCCGCCGACGCGAACGCCCGTGGCGGGCCGCCGCCGTGTGCGTACCCGTCGGCGTAGCGCGCCATCCGCAGCAGCGCCGCCCCGCTGTTGCCGCCAACCAGCAGCGGCACCTTCAGCCCGTCGCAGCGGCCGCGCAGGTACGCCAGCTGCTCGGACAGCCGGGCGCCGCGCCCGCGGTGATCCACCCCGGCCGCCTGGTAGTCGTCCAACCGGGCTCCCACCGCGAGCCCGAGCGTGAGCCGCCCGCCGGCGATGCTGTTCACCGTCGCGGCCTGCTTGGCCAGCATCGCGGCCGACCGCAGCGGCCCGATCGCGATCATCGTCGCCAGCCCGATCCGCCGGGTGACCGCGGCGGCCGCGGCCAGTGTGGCGAACGGCTCCAGGCTCTCGTACACCAGCCGGTCGAGCACCGCCACGGTGCTGAACGGCCCGGCGTCGGCCCGCCGCGCCCACTCCAGCAGGAGTGCGCCGTCGGCCCCTGGCGTGGTGTTGGGCAAGCCGATGCCAACCCTCACGTTCGTGACATTAGCCGTAATGTGGCTGGCACCATGACCGAACGGCATCCAGCGCTGACCTACACGTCCTACCTGGCGTTGGACGAGGTGCTGGGCGCTCAGCGGCCGCGCTCGCACGAGCACGACGAGCTGCTCTTCATCGTGATTCACCAGGTGTACGAGCTGTGGTTCAAACAGATCCTGCACGAGCTTGGCCACCTGCAGCGCCGGCTGATCGACGGCGACACCCCGCACGCGCTGCACACGCTGCGCCGGGTGCTGACGATCCTCAAGGTCGTGGTGGCCCAGATCGACGTGCTCGAGACCATGACGCCGCGCCAGTTCACCAGCTTCCGGGACCGCTTGGATGCCTCGAGCGGGTTCCAGTCGGCGCAGTTCCGCGAGCTGGAGGCGATGCTCGGGCGGCGGGACCACCGGGTGTTCGAGCACTACCCGGAGGGCAGCGAGGCCCGCGAGCGGATCGCCCTGGCGATGTCCCGGCCGTCGCTGTTCGACTCGTTCCTGCGTTACCTGGCAGACCACGGCTACGACGTGCCGCACGAGGCGCTGACCCGCGACGTCACCCAGCCGCTCAAGCCGTCGACCAATGTGCAGCGGGTGCTGCTGGACGTGTACCGCGACGACGGCGGGCCGGCGCAGGTCACCGAGCGGCTGGTCGACGTGGACGAGGGCATGCAGGAGTGGCGCTACCGGCACGTCAAGATGGTGGAGCGGACCATCGGGGACAAGGGCGGCACCGGTGGCTCGCTCGGGGCGCGGTACCTGCGTGGCACGCTGTTCGAGCCGTCGTTCCCGGACCTGTGGGCAGTGCGGAGCGAGCTTTGATCGATCTCGCGGCGCTGCGGACCACACCCAACGTGCTGGCCGCGCACTACTCGCGGTTCGGGGTGGCCGAGCGGCTGCTGCTGACCGGGCACTCGCACCAGGCATGGCCCGACGTCGCGGCACAGGGGCAGATGGAGGCCTTCGAGGACGCCGCGGCCGCCGTGGAGGACAAGTGGGACCTGGCCTTCGCCCGTGCGGACGCGGTGCGCGAGGGGTTCCGCCGCTGGCTCGGCGACCCGATCGCCGAGATCGCGCTCGGTGCCAGCACCCATGACCTGATGATCCGGTTCCTGTCGGCCATCGACCTGCCGGCCAGGCCGCGGCTGGTTACCTCCGACGGCGAGTTCCACTCCCTGCGCCGCCAGCTCGCCAGGCTCGCGGAGGAGGGTGTCGACGTGGTGCGGGTCCCGGCGTCCCCGGCCGGGACGCTGGCCGCCCGACTGGCGGCGGAGGTGGACGACCGGACCGCGGCCGTGCTGATCTCCGCGGTGCTGTTCGAGACGGCCGAGATCGTGCCGGGGCTGGGCTCGCTGGCCGCCGCGTGCGAACGGCACGGCGCCGAGCTGGTGGTGGACGCCTACCACGCGCTCGGCGTGCTGCCCATGCCGATCCACACCCTGGGCCTGGCCGGCGCGTGGATCACCGGCGGCGGCTACAAGTACCTGCAGCTCGGCGAGGGCAACTGCTTCCTGCGGCTGCCGCCGCACGCCGCCCGGATGCGCCCGGTGGTCACCGGCTGGTTCGCCGAGTTCTCCGAGTTGGCCGAGGAGGTGACCATCCCGGAGCACTCCGGTGAGGTGACCTACGGGCCAGGGGAATGGCGATGGGCCGGCGCAACCTACGACCCGACCAGCCACTACCGGGCGAGCCGCGTGTTGGAGTTCTTCGCCGACCAGGCGTTGGAGCCGGCCTTCCTGCGCACCGTGTCACAGCACCAGCTCGGCGTGCTGTGCGCTGCGTTCGACGCCTTGGACGCCGACCCGGCCGTGATCGACCGCGACCGCTCGGTGGCGCTCACCGACCTTGGCGGCTTCGTTGCGCTGCGCACCCGGCGGGCCGCCGAGCTGCGGGCCGCGCTGGCCCAGCGCGGAGTCGCGACCGACCACCGCGGCGACCACCTGCGCTTCGGCCCCGCGCCGTACCTCAACGACGCGCAGCTGAAGGCGGCCATGGCCGCGCTCGGCGAGGTACTGCTGGACCTCGCCTGAGGCCGCGTGACCTTCGCATGCTGTCCTTCACGTCGCGCCACCCGCCCAGGATCCGGTTGGTCTTGTGCAGGGTCGCGTCGAACGCGTGGTAGCCGGTCATTCTTCGTCGCTGGTGGGCGGGTTCGGCAGGAACCGCGCGAACCAGTCCGTGGCCAGCCGCGACACCTGCTCCAACGCGCCGGGCTCCGCGAACAGGTGCGACGCCCCGGGGACCACTGCGAGTTGGGTATCGGCCGCCGCGGTCATGCGCCGCATTGCGTCCCTGTTGAGCTGCAGCACGGTCCGGTCGGCGCCGCCGACGATCAGCACCGTGGGCTGGGTGACCCGAGGCAGGTGGTCCCCGGCCAGGTCGGGCCGGCCGCCGCGGGAAACGACCGCGTGCACCAGGGGCGGCCGCACGGCCGCGGCCACCAGCGCGGCCGCGGCACCGGTGCTGGCGCCGAACAGGCCGAGGGACAGGCCGGCGGTCGGCTCGTACCTGGTGGCCCAGTCGGCGAGGCCCACCAACCGCGCGGCGAGCAACCCGATGTCGAACCGGTGCTGCCTGGTCACGGCGTCCACCTGCTCCTCGGGCTCGGTCAGCAGGTCGGCGAGCACCGTGGCCAGCCCGGCGCGGTTGAGCTGCTCGGCGACGTAACGGTTGCGCGGGCTGTGCCGGCCGCTGCCGCTGCCGTGCGCGAACAGCACGGCGCCCCGCGCGGACGGCGGCACCCGGACGTCCGCCTGCAGCTCGACGCCGGCTGCGGTGATCGTCAGGTCGTTCTGCAAGCTGGTCATGGCGGCCTCACACGGCGTACGGGTATGTCTCGGGCACATCGCCGCGCTCCCACCGCGCGCTGCTCGGCCGCCATCATCGTCCTGGCGCTGCGCTCAGTGTGGAACTGCTCGTCGTCGGTCAGCCCGTCGCGCTGCGGATACTCCAGCGCGCGCCGCTGCAGGCCGACGAGCTGCTCGAGGATGACCTGCTCGCGCGACTCGCCGGCGCCGAACGCCGCGACGATGGCGTAGCCGTCGGCTCGGCCATCGTCGCCGTCGGCGTGGTCGAAGCAGGAGTACCGCTCGCGGGCACGGGCCGCCGCGGCCGGGTCGACCTGCTCCAGGTAGGCGATCACCTCGTGCGCCGACCGGTGCAAGCCGTACAGGTCGAGGCCGTAGAACCCGGCCTTGGCGCTGTGTTCGCCAGCCCGGTCATTGTGCTCGCGCAGCCAGCCGACGAAGTGCAGCACGGCGGCGTTGCGCCACATCCACGTCGGGAAGCGCTCGAAGCCGCGCTCCTCGATCAGCCGGCGGGTGATGGCCGCGCGCGCCGCATAAAACTCGTGGGTGCCATGCGAGGCCTCGCCGATCAGCACCAGCCGGGCGTCGCCGACCAGGTCGAACAGCACGTCGTCCGCCGGCACGCCGTCCCGGACGGGGATCGCGGCCGAGCGGACCGCGGCGGCGTCGGTGTGGCCGGGCCCGGCGACCACCCTGGCCTGGCGGGACGCCGCTCCCAGCAGGTCGCTGACCTCGTCGTCGGTGGTCTGGGTGAAGTCCCAGTACGACTGCCCCACCGCGAAGAACGGCGTCGGCGTCGTGGCGCACACCACGTCGTCGACCTCGGTGGCAAGCTCCCCACACGTCGACTTCGGCGCAGCCGGAACGGCCACCACGATCCTCGCCGGATGCAGCTTGCGCAGCGCCACGATGGCGGCCCGCATGCTGGCGCCGGTGGCGAGGCCGTCGTCCACCAGGATCACGGTCCGGCCGGTGATGTCGAGCGCCGGCCGGTCCTCGCGGTAGGCCCGCTCGCGGCGGTGGAGCTCGCGGGCCTCCCGGTCCACCACCCGCTGGATGACATCCGGCGCGATGCCGAGCCCGCGCACCACGTCGTCGTTGAGCACCACCACGCCACCGCTGGCGATTGCGCCCATCGCGAGCTCCGGCCGGCCGGGCACACCGAGCTTGCGGACCAGGAAGACGTCGAGCGGCGCACCGAGCGCGGCGGCCACCTCGTACGCCACCGGGACGCCGCCCCTCGGTAGTCCGAGGACCATCACCCCGGGCTGCTCGCGGTACTGGTCGAGGAGCGTCGCCAAAATACGGCCGGCGTCCCTGCGGTCGCGGAACAGGCGCTCGGGCATGGCGAATTGCGTGCCCACTTCGCGGCCCGGTTAAACCTCGATTTGCCTGGACTTGTTCGCAACCTACAGGGTGACGCTGCTCAGCACCGTCGATTGGTCGATCTTCCAGATGCCGTCCTGGCTGACCAGCACGTACCGGTGTCGCTCTCGCACCACCCGGCCGCTGGTGAACGTGTATTGGACGGTGGCCTCCACCGCGGTGCCCTGGGTGGCGTGCACGTCGGAGACCCGCACCTCGCTCATCTGGCTCCAGAAGGCCTGGTAGCTGTCGTACCCGCCGGCGGGGCTGCCCTGGTACCTGGCCGTGAGCCTGGTCCAGCCCTCCTGCTGGTTGCCCGGCATCAGCGCGTAGTAGTCGATGATCGCGGCCTCTCTGGCCTGCGGGCTGTCCACGGGGCCCGCCGGTGCCGCGCTCGGCGACGCGGCCGAGGTGGCCGGCGGCGAGGTGGCCGGCGCGGTGGCCGACGGCGCGGTCGTGGGTGGCAAGGTGCCCGAGGACACACCGGCCACCGAGGTGGGCGCCGGTGTCCCGCCGGATGACACCCCGGCCGATGGCGTGCCGCCCAACCCGCGGTTCAGCGTCAGGGCAAGCAGCGCTGCGGCCAATGCGAGCAGCACGATTGCCGCGGCCGCCAGCACGGCCGGCCGCCGCTTCGGCCGCTCGCGCTCTTTCGCCCGCGACGATGTGACATCGTCGCGCTCCAGCTGGGGAAATGCCACATCCTCGCGACTGGTGGACTCGGCGGCCGGGGCTACGGGTTGCGCCGGTCGGGCTAGCGGCCGCGTAGGCGGCGCCGGGGCGCGGGCCTCCGCCTGACCGAGCTCCCGGGTCGCGTCCGGGCCGACTGCCGCCGGGCCGACTGCCGACTGGCCGGCCGCCGCGGCAGCCGCAGGTGCCGCGGCCAGCGTGGCCAGCGTTGAGCTCACCTCGGCCATGGTGGGACGCCGGTTCGGGTCGGTATGCAGCAGCCGCAGCAGCACCTCGGCCAGCGGGCCGGCCCTGGAGGGCGGCCGCGGCTGCTCCGAGGCCACCCGG
>DASXTS010000201.1:0-11791 GCA_036505275.1 Pseudonocardiaceae bacterium | reverse complement strand
AGGCAGGAGTTGGGGAATGTGCGCTGCCAGCGGACCGCGTTGCCGTGCCACGTGCCGTCGGCGGCGGCGGTCACCGGCCGGTACACCATGGTGCACACGAGCGGCCTGGCCGGGAGCCGGTCGAGGTCGCCGGCCGCCCTGGCCAGGTCGAGGCACGCCCGCGCGGGGTGCGGGTGGCGTCCGCCGGCCGGGGCGCAGGTCAGCGTGGCGTCCGCGGTGAGGCCGAGATCGGTCGCGATGGTCAGGTACAGCGTGGCCGCCGGCGGTCGCGGGCCCGCCGTCGAACCGGTGCCCGCACTGGCCACGGTGCCGGTGGCCAGCAGCGCGACGACTGCGATGGCCAGGGTCAGTGCGGCTCGAAGCGTCACGACTACCTCCCGCTGCCGTCAAACCGTCGACCCGCCGATCCTGCGGCGGCGCGGGCCCGGCAATCGGCCGGTGGCGCCGAACGTGGCCCGAACCAGCGACGCGCAACCACCCGACCGTGACGGCTGGCCATCGAGCACCGGTGTGAGTGGAACACCACCGACCGCGGGTTCGCGCGGTTCCGCGGGCTGCGCTGGCGGCACCCGCTGGACCACTGAGCCGGCGGCGCCGGCTAGCCTTCCCGCGGCGAGAGCCCGCGGTGTGGGCGATCATGAACGGAGATCAGTGGTGAGCGAGCGAACGCTGGTGCTGGTCAAGCCCGACGGGGTGGCCCGCGGCCTGGTCGGCGAGGTGATCTCGCGGATCGAACGGAAGGGTCTGCGGCTGGTCGCGCTGCGGCTGCGCACCGTGCACCGCGGGCTGGCCGAGCAGCACTACGCCGAGCACGACGGCAAGCCGTTCTTCGACAGCCTGCTGGAGTTCATCACCTCCGGTCCGGTGCTGGCCGCGGTGGTCGAGGGCCCGCGCGCGGTGGCCGCCGTTCGCCAGCTCGCCGGCGGAACCGATCCGGTGGAGAAGGCCGCGCCCGGCTCGATCCGCGGCGACTTCGCGCTGGAGACGCAGTCAAATCTGGTGCACGGTTCGGACTCGCTGGAGTCGGCGGCCCGCGAGGTCAAGCTCTGGTTCCCGGAGCTGTAGGGCCGCCGACGAGGCGCCGGCCACGGTAACTCGGTTGCCGAATTGTCGGTGGGTCCGGCTACCGTCGCAGACGTGCCCGATCAGCCCGTCTGGGCGCGCGAGCTGCGCAAGAACTTCGGCCAGATCGAGGCCGTCCGCGGTGTGGACGTCGAGGTCCGGCAGGGGGAGGCGTTCGGCTTCCTCGGCCCGAACGGAGCCGGCAAGTCCTCGACCGTGCGGATGATCGCCTGCGTGTCCCCGCGCAGCGGTGGTGAGCTGCGCGTCCTCGGCATGGACCCGGAGGCCGACGGGCCGCAGATCAGGGCACGGCTGGGGGTGGTGCCGCAGCAGGACTCGCTGGACACCGAGCTCACCGTTCGGGAGAACCTGCACATCTATGGTCGCTACTTCGGCCTGTCCCGCGCGCACGTGCGGGCCAAGGCCGCCCAGCTGCTGGAGTTTGCGCAGCTGACCGACCGTGCCGATACGCCGGTGGAGCCGCTGTCCGGCGGCATGAAGCGCCGGCTGACCATCGCCCGCTCGCTGGTCAACGACCCCGAGCTGCTGCTGCTCGACGAGCCGACCACCGGCCTCGACCCGCAGGCCCGCCACCTGCTGTGGGACCGGCTGTTCCGGCTCAAGGCCAGCGGCGTGACGCTGATCCTCACCACGCACTACATGGACGAGGCCGAGCAGCTGTGCGACCGGCTGGTGGTGATGAACGAGGGCCGGATCGTCGCCGAGGGCTCGCCGGCCGAGCTGATCGCGCGTTACTCCAGCCGCGAGGTGCTGGAGTTGCGATTCGAGCCCGGCCAGCAGAACGGCACCGCGGACAAGGTCGCCGGCCTGGCCGAGCGGGTGGAGGAGCTGCCGGACCGGATCCTGCTCTACACCACCGACGGCGAGGCCTCGCTGGCCGCCGCGCACCGCCGCGGCGTGCAGCCGGTGGCCAGCCTGGTCCGGCGCAGCACCCTGGAGGACGTGTTCCTGCGGCTCACCGGCCGGCGGTTGGCGGACTGATGACCGCGGTGCTGACCGTCACCGACACCCCGTCGGGGGTGCGCGGGGTGCTGCTCGTCGTCGAACACCTCTGGACCTGGTACCGGCGCAACTGGCGGGCCACTGTGATCTCCAGCGTGGCGCAGCCGCTGCTGATGCTGCTGGCGTTCGGGATGGGCCTCGGCTCGCTGGTGCGGCCGAGTCCGGCCACCGGCAACGTGGCCTACCTGGTTTACCTCGCGCCCGGACTGCTGGCCATGGCGGCAGTGCAGATCGCGGCCGGTGAGTCCAGCTACCCGGTGCTCAGCGGCTTCAAGTGGTCGCGCATCTACCACGCCATGACGGCGAGCCCGCTGACGGCTGCGCAGCTCGTCGGCGGCCAGCTCACCTGGATCGGGCTGCGGCTGCTCGCCTCGGGCGCGGCGTACCTGGCCGTGATCGCGCTGTTCGGCGGGACGCGCGGCGTGGGTGCGCTCGGTGCGCTGCTGTTCGCCACGTTGTGCGGGCTGGCGGTGTCCGCGCCGATCGTGGCCTACGCGGCGTCGGTGCAGAACGAGGGCACCACGTTCAGTGCGCTGTTCCGGTTCGTGATCCTGCCGATGACGCTCTTCGCCGGCACGTTCTTCCCGGTGTCCCAGCTGCCGGCCTGGGTTCGCCCGCTGGCCTGGGTCAGCCCGTTGTGGCACGGCACCGAGCTGGCCAGGGGCGCGGCCCTCGGCACCTTGCGGCCGCTGCCCGCGGTCGGGCACACCGGCTACCTGCTGGCCATGCTCGCCATCGGCGCGGTGTTGGCGGTGTGGCGGTTCCGGGTGCGCCTGTACCCATGAGAGCGGTACCCATGAGAGGGGTGACCCGGTGACACGGGAGGCGCCGACGCAGCGGCCGGCGGGGGGAGGGCAGGTGCCGTCCGGGGCGGCCTCGATCGGACCGACGGCCAGGCCGGCTCCGGTGGGCGGCGGGCTGCTGCTGCGGGTGTTGCCACCCGGCCTGTACGCCGGCCGAGCCCGGATGCTGCTGGAGCGCGGACTGCTGGTCTACCGGCGGATCTGGCTGATCATCTTCTCCGGCATGTTCGAGCCGCTGTTCTACCTGTTCGCGCTCGGCACCGGGCTCGGCGCGCTGGTCGGCACGATCACCGGACCGGGCGGCGCGCCGATCGGCTACGCCGAGTTCATCGCGCCGGGGCTGCTGGCCGCATCGGCCATGAACGGCGCGGTGTACGACGCCACGTTCAACATCTTCTTCAAACTCAAGTACGCCAAGACCTACGACGCGATGCTGGCCACACCGCTCGGCCCGGTGGACATTGCGATCGGGGAGATCACCTGGTCGCTGCTGCGCGGCGGGCTGTACGCCGCGGGATTCCTGCTGGTCATGCTCGGCATGGGGCTGATCGCCTCGGCGTGGGCGCTGCTCGCGCTGCCGGCCGCACTGCTGATCGCCCTCGGCTTCGCCGCGGTTGGGATGGCCGCCACCACCTTCATGCGCTCCTGGCAGGACTTCGAACTGGTGCAGCTCGCCGTACTGCCCATGTTCCTGTTCGCAACCACGTTCTACCCGCTCTCGGTGTACCCGGCCGAAGTGCGGTGGCTGGTCCAGTGCATGCCGCTCTACCACGGCGTTGAGCTGATGCGAGCGCTATCCACCGGCATCGTGTCCTGGGACCTTCTCGGGCACGCCGCCTACTTCGCCGTGATGGCCGCCATCGGCTTCATCGTCGCCGCCCGGCGGCTGTCCGCCCTGCTACTGCGCTAATGGTGTGCCTCCAAGTACCACCATTGCGCCCCAAATGGGCCTTTAACGACAGCCATTCCTGTGGATGACCAGCCCGAAGTCGATCTTCGACGACCCTCGGTACGCCATGCTGTCCGCCATGGACGAATGGTGGAAGCCGCTGCTTGAGCCGGACGGCCTGCTCCTGCGGGACAAGGTGCTGGCGGCGGACATCGATCCCGACGCGTTGCTGTCCGCGTTGAGGTCGTGCCGGCTGCGACGGGTGCAACGGGCGGTCTACCTGCCGCGTGGGGTCGAGCCGACGCCGCTGGCGATGGCTAGGGCAGCGGTGCTGAGCTCGGGCGTTTCGGACGCTGTCGCGAGCCACTTGACGGCGGCCAGGGTGCACGGCATCGCGCGGCCGCCGGGCAGGCATCCAGAGCATGTCACGGTCGAACGCGGCGACCGCCGCCGCGACCGCCGTGACCTGGCGTTCCACGGTCGCACGCTGCGGCTCGGCGACGTCGATGTGCTCGACGGCGTCCCGCTGACCAGGGTGGCTCGCACGCTCGTCGACCTCGCCGGGACGCTGGAGCGGCTGCACGTCGTGTGGGCGATCGACGACGCGCTGCGCCGCGGCCTGTGCCGTCGCGAGCAGCTCGAGGCGGCGTGCCAGCGGTACTCCAGCCGAGCCGGTGCCGACGCCACGGCTCGTCTCGCCGAGGCGGACGGCGTGGCCGAGTCCATCCTCGAGACCGCGGGGCGGTTGGCCTTGATCGACCGCGGGGTGCCGCTGCCCGTCCCGCAGTACTGCGTCCTGAACACCGACGGTTCGCTGATCGCGCGTCTCGACGGCGGCTATCCGCGCCGCATGCTCGGCCTGGAGTTCGACGGCCGGGAGATGCACGGGCGGCCGGAGGCCGCATTCCACGACCGGCGACGGCAGAACCGGCTCGAACAGCTCGGTTGGAACGTCCTGCGCTTCACCTGGTGGGACGTCGTGCGCGACCCGGACGCCTTCGCCAACGACGTGCGGCGCGCGTTGGCCCGCAAGTCCGCGTAGGCGCCGACGGGCAAAGAGCCGCAATGGTAGTAGTTAAAGGCCCATTCCAGCTGCAATGGTGGTACTTGGAGGCAGACCAACGGGGCGGACGTAGGCTTGACGGCGATGAGCGTCGAATCAGTGTTCGCCGCGCTGGAGCCGTTGCTGCCGCGGGTGTCGAAACCGGTCCAGTACGTGGGCGGGGAGCGCAATGCCACCGTGAAGGAATGGGATGCTACCACGGTGCGTTGGGCGCTGATGTACCCCGACGCGTACGAGGTCGGTCTGCCCAACCAGGGCGTGATGATCCTCTACGAGATCCTCAACGAGCAGCCCGGCGTGCTGGCCGAGCGCAGTTATGCGGTGTGGCCGGACCTGGAACGGCTGATGCGCGAGCACGGCGTGCCGCAGTTCACTGTCGACGCGCACCGCCCGGTCGCGGCGTTCGACCTGCTCGGCGTCTCGTTCGCCACCGAGCTGGGCTACACCAACCTGCTCACCGCGCTCGACCTGGCCGGCATCCCACTGCACGCCGCGGAGCGCACCGAGGAGCACCCCGTCGTGGTCGCCGGCGGGCACGCCGCGTTCAACCCGGAGCCGATCGCGGACTTCGTCGACGCCGCGGTGCTCGGCGACGGCGAGGAGGCGGTGCTCGACATCACCGACGTCGTTCGCGACTGGAAGGCGGCCGGGCGGCCGGGTGGCCGGAACGAGCTGCTCACCCGGCTCGCCGAGACCGAGGGCGTCTACGTGCCGCGGTTCTACGACGTG
Organism: Pseudonocardiaceae bacterium; assembly: GCA_036505275.1. GTDB lineage: Bacteria > Actinomycetota > Actinomycetes > Mycobacteriales > Pseudonocardiaceae > DASXTS01. The sequence continues at coordinate 6,222 of DASXTS010000201.1, read as the reverse complement.
GCGTACCTAGCCGACGGGCGGATCGCCAGCGTGGTGCCGAACCGCGACCGCGTGCCATTCCGGGTGACCAAGCGGACCACTATGAACCTGGACGCCTGGCCGTATCCGAAGCAGCCGCTGGTACCGCTCGCCGAAAGCGTGCACGAGCGGATGAGCGTGGAAATCTTCCGGGGCTGCACCCGCGGTTGCCGGTTCTGCCAGGCCGGCATGATCACCCGCCCGGTCCGGGAGCGGTCGGTCGACGGCATCGGCGAGATGGTGCAGCACGGCCTGGCGGCCACCGGGTTCAGCGAGGTGGGCCTGTTGTCACTGTCCAGCGCGGACCACTCGGAGATCGCCGAGATCACCAAGGGGCTCGCGGACCGGTACGAGGGCACCAACACCGGGTTGTCGTTGCCGTCCACCAGGGTCGATGCGTTCAACATCGATCTCGCCAACGAGCTGACCCGCAACGGCCGCCGGTCTGGCCTGACGTTCGCACCCGAGGGCGGCAGCGAACGGATCCGTCGCGTGATCAACAAAATGGTATCGGAGGCGGACCTGATCACCACCGTCAGCGCGGCATACGCCGCCGGATGGCGGCAGGTGAAGCTCTACTTCATGTGCGGCCTGCCGACCGAGACCGACGACGACGTGCTGCAGATCGCGCGGATGGCGACCGAGGTGATCCGTGCCGGACGGGCCGCCGCCGGCAGCAACGACGTGCGGTGCACGATCTCGATCGGCGCGTTCGTGCCGAAACCGCATACCCCGTTCCAATGGGCTGCGCAGGCCGCCCCGGACGTGGTCGACGGGCGGCTGCGGCTGCTCCGCGGGGCGATCAATGCCGACCGGCGGCTCGGCCGCAGCATCGGCATGCGCTACCACGACGGCAAGCCGTCGCTGATCGAGGGCCTGCTCTCCCGCGGCGACCGCCGGGTGGGCCGGGTGATCGAACGGGTGTGGCGGGACGGCGGCCGGTTCGACGGCTGGCACGAGCACTTCTCCTACCAGCGCTGGGTTTCCGCGTGCGAGGCCGAGTTGACACCGCTCGGCGTGTCGCTGGACTGGTTCACCACCCGAGAGCGCGGCGGCGCCGAGATCCTGCCGTGGGACCACCTCGACTCCGGCCTTGACAAGGACTGGCTCTGGGCCGACTGGGTGAACGCGCTGTCCGAGCGCGAGCAGGACGACTGCCGGTGGACGCCGTGCTTCGACTGTGGCGTGTGCCCCGATCTCGGTACCGCGATCCAGATGGGTCCGACCGGGCGACGGCTGCTGCCGATCACACCGACGGACCGCGGCACGCCGGTGCGCAACCCTGTCTTCGGCCAGCACGGCCAGCACGGCCGGCTCGATCAGCCTGCGACTGCGGCCACGGCGTTGACCATGCCGGCGCCGTAAAAGCCGTTGCCGGCGCCCGGCGATGGCGTGCAGCGGGCGTCGGCGGTGCCGTTGGAGTCGGGGTCGTACCCGCCGTCGGGGCAGGCCACCGGAGTGGCCGAGGACAGCAACAGCGACGCGAGCTGGGCCGGTCCGGCTGACGGGTGGGCCGAGGCGACCAGCGCGGCGACGCCGGAGACGTGCGGCGCGGCCATCGAGGTGCCGCACATCCGGCCGTACCCGCCCGGCACAGTGGACAGCACGCAGCCGCTGTTCGCGGCCGGTGGGCGCTGCCGGACGTCGCCCCCGGGCGCGGCGATATCCACCACGCCGGCGCCGTAGGAGCTGTAGGACGACTTGACCCCGCCGGCGCCGACGGCGGACACCGTGAGCACGTCGGGCAGCTCCGCGGGCAGCACATCGCAGTGGTTGTCGACCGGCCGGGCGCGCTGCGTCCGCGCGTTGTTCGGGCTGCTGGTGTCCACGGTCGGGTCAGCCAGGTCCAGCGCCTCGTTGCCGGCCGCCGCGACGGAGAGCACGCCATGTGCGGTGGCGTAGCCGGCCGCTCGCCGCAGCGCCTCGTGCACCACGGCCTGGCCGGGCTGGTCGTCGCAGGTGAACAGCCACGGGTCGACGAAGTAGCTGTGGTTGGCGATCCGCATGCCGTTGCGCGCCGCCCACATGAATCCGCACACCGCGTACTCGGGGTAGATGAAGCCGGCCGCGTCGACCACTTTCACCGCGGCGATGCGGACCCCCGGCGCCACCCCGGTGATGCCGGCGCCGTCGTCGGCGGCGGCGATGATGCCGGCGACATGGGTACCGTGCCCGCCGCCAGGGCCACCCGGCCGCCACGCCGATGGGCTCGGGTCCGGCACACCCGTGTCACAGCCCGCGGAGGCCGAGCGATCGATGGCCGTGAACAGGTCGGGGTGGTCGGCGTCCACGCCGGAGTCGAGCACGCCGACCAGCACATCGCTGCTGCCGGGCCGCTGCGCGCGTGCCCGGTTGGCGCCGATCATGGTCATGTCCCACTGCTCGCCGATGCGACCGCCGGTCTCGGCCGCCTCGGCCGCCACGGCCGCCTCGGCCACCTCGGTGCCGAGCGACTGCACCCCGACCGCCCGCGGCAGCGCGGCGGGCCGGCGGCGCGGTGCGGCCGGCCGGGTGACCGCCTCGGCCTGTGCGCTGTAGGCCCGGTCCCGGCCGATCCGGCTGTCGAACGTGCCGTCCGTCGAGGTGGCGACCGCGACCGCGATCTCGGAGTAGTAGCCGGACAGCACGCCGCAGGCCGCCTCGATCTCGTCCCGCGCCGCGTCGGCCCGCGTCCCGGCCGCGAACAGCACCAGGTACCGCAGCCGGGGCAGGTCGGAGCGGCAGGGCGCCGCACGCGGCACGGCCCCGCCGGCCGGGTCACCCGTCGCCGCCGGCGGGGTTACACCGGGCGATGCAGCGGACGCGGCCGTTGTGGCCGGGCCGGGCAGCACCGCGGCGGCGCTCGCGGCCGTCGTGGGCAGCACGGCGATGGCCAGCAGCGCAGCCACCGTGGCCGCCGCCGGGGCCCGCAACGCCGGCGCGCCGATCTGCACCGCGTGACCTCCACGTTTTCGGCTGGCCGCGGATCGGCCACCAACGAGTGGTGGCGACGGTAATGAGGGCCACCCGTCGTGACAAGCAGCGGGGCACCCACCGTGGTGACAGGCGCCGGAACTCTCACCCCAGCCGTACGGTTGCGGCATGCCACCGCGCCCGTCCGACCCGCCGGTCCAGCGGATCCGGCTGCGGTACGCCAAGCGCGGGCGGCTGCGCTTCGCCTCGCACCGTGATGTGGCCCGGGCCTTCGAGCGGGCACTGCGCGCGGCCGGTGTGCCAATGGCGTACTCGCAAGGCTTCAGCCCGCACCCGCGGGTTTCCTGGATCGGCGCGGCGCCCACCGGCGCGGCCAGTGAGGCCGAGTACGTGGAGATCCAGGTGGTGCGGCGGCTCGATCCGGAGGCGGTACGGCGTGAGCTGGACGCCGCGCTGCCCGACGGGCTGGACGTGCTGGCGGCGGCGGAATCCGACGGCGGCTCGCTGGCCGGGTTGATCGAGGTCAGCCGCTGGCGCATCGAGGTGCCCGGGGTGCCGAGCGACGAGCTGGCCAGGGCGGCCGCCGCGCTGATGGCCGCGCCGAGCGTGCCGGTCGAGAAGTTGACTAAGGACGGCCGCCGCACCGTCGATGCGAGGGCGGCGCTGGTCAGCGCCGATGTGGCGGAAGGCACTGAAGGCCCGGAAGCCTGTGGGATACTGTCGACGGTGGTACGGCAGGTAACGCCTGCGGTACGGCCTGACGACGTTCTGAATGCACTGGTCGTCGTCGCCGGCGTGAGGCCGACGGTGCCTGCGAAGGCCACCCGAACGGCGCAGGGTCGGCTCGACGACGACGGGTGCATTGTCGACCCGCTTCAGAACGTTGACGATTGAGACAGGCTCGGCGGAGACGCCGGGTGGACGACAGGTTTGCCGTCGCCGCAGTCGGTGAGTAGCCAGCGACCGCGGTGGTGGAGGAGGAAGAGGTACCGCGGAAACGCCCGGCGCTTTCGTGGAGTGCACAAGCTGCACAGGAACAAGGCCCCTGCGCGGCCGCGTCTGTCACCGGACGCGCCCGGGGGCGGAGGAGCTGAATGACAATCGAAGACCGGCCTGCCGCCACGGGCGGCGGGTCCCGAACCGCATCCACGCCCGACCTGGTCACGGACCTGCCCGACAAGCTTCGGGTGCACGCGCTGGCCAGGCTGCTCGGGCAGACCAGCAGGGACGTGCTCGCGGCGCTCGCCGAGATCGGTAGCCCGGCCAAGGGAGCTCAGTCCAGCATCGACCGGGACACCGCTCTGCGGGTGGCCGCCGCGTTGCTGCCCGACCCGGCCGAGCCGGGCGGCGAGTCCGCAGAGGAGATCGAGGAGGGCGGACTGGCCGCGCCGCTGGCACCGGTGTTTGCCGCTCCGCAGCCGCTCTTCATCGAGCCGGACAGGCCACGCCAGCGGCCGCCCGCCGAGGAAGAAGAGGAGGCCGCCGACGAGGACGAGGACGCGGAGGAGGACCTCGAGGGTGGGCCCAGCCGCCGGCGGCGCCGGCGCGGTCGTCGCGGCCGTGGCCGGGGCCGGGCCGGCCAGAACGGCGAGCCGGACGACGAGGATGTCGAGGCGGGCGAGGAGGGCGCCGACGTCGACCGGGCCAGGGAGGCCGGCGAGGCCGACTTTGCCGAGGCCGACGAGGGCGAGGAGGCGGAGGTCGAGGAGGCCGAGGTCGAGGAGACCGACGAGGCCGAGGAGGCCGATGAGGCAGGCACCCGCCGCCGGCGCCGCCGTCGCCGGCGCAAGAGCGCGGACGCCGATTCCGGCGAGGCCATGCGCGAGGACGACCCGCCCAACACGGTGGTACACGTCAGGGACGCCCGCCTGGCGCGGGCCGGGGACGGCGACGACGGCGTGCAGGGCGTCAAGGGCTCGACCCGGCTGGAGGCCAAGCGGCAGCGCCGCCGCGACGGGCGCGAAGCCGGCCGCCGCCGCCCGCCGATCCTGTCCGAGGCAGAGTTCCTGGCGCGCCGCGAGTCGGTGGACCGGGTGATGGTGGTCCGCGAGCACGGCCACGCCGGCAACGGCGGCCGCTCCTCAACTGCGGTGGTGCAGATCGGGGTGCTGGAGGACGGCGTGCTCGTCGAGCACTTCGTCACCTCGGCCGGATCCGGTTCGCTGGTCGGCAACGTCTACCTGGGCCGGGTGCAGAACGTGCTGCCGTCCATGGAGGCGGCGTTCGTCGACGTCGGCCGTGGCCGCAACGCCGTGCTGTACGCCGGCGAGGTGGACTGGGACGCCGCCGGTCTCGAAGGCAAGGCGCGCCGGATCGAGCAGGCGCTCTCGACCGGCGACAGCGTGCTCGTCCAGGTCACCAAGGACCCGGTCGGCCACAAGGGCGCTCGGCTGACCACCCAGATCAGCCTCCCCGGCCGGTTCCTGGTGTACGTGCCGGGCGGCGGCGCAACCGGGATCAGCCGCAAGCTGCCGGACACCGAGCGCAAGCGGCTGAAGGACATCCTGCGCCGGATCGTGCCAGAGGACGCCGGCGTGATCATCCGCACCGCTTCGGAGGGCGTCACCGAGGAGGCGCTGGCCCGAGACGTGCGGCGGCTGCAGGCGCAGTGGGAGGTGATCAGGAACAAGTCCGAGGCGCCGAACGCGCAGGCGCCGCAGCTGCTCTACGAGGAGCCCGATCTGCTGATCAAGGTCGTCCGTGACCTGTTCACCGAGGACTTCTCCACGCTCGTGGTGCAGGGCCGCGACGCGATGGACACCATCGAGGCCTACGTCGAGCACGTCGCCCCCGACCTCGCCCCGCGGCTGCGCAAGCACGTCGGCAGCACCGACGTCTTCACCGACTACCGCATCGACGAGCAACTGCTCAAAGCGCTGGACCGCAAGGTGTGGCTGCCCTCCGGCGGCTACCTGGTGATCGACCGTACCGAGGCGATGACCGTCGTCGACGTGAACACCGGCAAGTTCACCGGCGCCGGCGGCAACCTCGAGGAAACCGTCACCCGCAACAACCTCGAGGCCGCCGAGGAGATCGTCCGCCAGCTCCGGCTGCGCGACATCGGCGGCATCATCGTGATCGACTTCATCGACATGGTCCTGGAGTCCAACCGCGACCTGGTGCTGCGCCGGCTCACCGAGTGCCTCGGCCGGGACCGCACCCGTCACCAGGTCGCCGAGGTCACCTCGCTCGGCCTGGTGCAGATGACCCGCAAGCGGGTGGGCACCGGCCTGCTCGAGGCGTTCAGCACCCAGTGCGAGCACTGCAAGGGCCGAGGCGTGCTGGTCACCA
>DASXTS010000200.1:0-4206 GCA_036505275.1 Pseudonocardiaceae bacterium | reverse complement strand
CGCGGCGCTGATGATCCAGGCGAGGAACGCCACATTGATGGCGATGATGACCCACTTGAAGATCGGGCGTGACGGTGAAGATGGCGGGGCGTCGGGATCTGGTGTTCGGGTCCAGTCGTAGGGGGCTCTCATGGGGGCTTCCTCTCTGGTAGCTGGTTCGCGATCTCAGTGTGCTCTCATCAACCAACACTAGTCAACAGTATTCGATCACGGGATGGTCACGGATGGCGCAGTTCGAGATCAAAGACGCTGGTGACCTGAAACGGATCAACAAGCAGCTCCGCGAACTCGCTGACGGCAAGGCCATCAAGAAGGAACTGACCGATGGGTTCCGCGCCGTCTTGCGGCCCCTAGTCCCCGAGGTCCGCGCCGCATACAAGGCGGCCCCGTCAATGGGCCACGACTCCATGGCTCGCGGGTCCCGCGGCAGGGCAGACCTTCGCGTGTTGCTCGCCAAGGCCACCAAGATCGAGGTCAAGCTGACCGGTAAGGCGGCAGGGGCCCGCATCCGTGTGGATGGCCGACGGCTTCCTGATCGGATGAAGAGCCTGGCTCGCACCTGGGAGGGTGAGGGCCGGCCATGGCGGCATCCGGTCTACGGACGGCGGGATACCTGGGTGCAGCAGAAGTCACGCAAGACGTTCTACCCCATCGTCCAGCGGCATGAGGTTCAGGCGCGTCGGGCGGTCGAGCAAGTTCTTGCCCAGGTCAAAGCGAAGCTGGAGAGAGCGGTATGAGCCAGTCCAACGGCAAGGTCGCAACCGAGCAGGCGCAGGCTGTGGTTCAGCAGGCGACCGGCAAGCTCCGCCCCGACGCGGACCTGCTGAACTCGGCGGACATGCGTCGCGCCCGCGCGATGCTCAAGGAGCTCCACGGCGATGACGCGCCCGACCCATACGAGCTGGTCGCCGCACCATTGTTCGAGGACCGGCTCAGCATGATCATCTGGTGCCTACGATCGCGCACCGACCCCACCTACACGTGGGAACAGGCCGAGCACGTCACGTTCGGTGAGCTTGATCTGAGCGTGGAGGAACCCCCGGAAGCGACCGGCCCAGGTGGCTCGCCTGGGCCCACCGCCGCAAAGAGCGCACCGACCGGATCAAGGTCGAAGCAGCCCGCCGACACGACCGCGCCCAGCTGATGGCGTTCTACGCCCTGGACCGTGGCGAGTACGACGCCCTGACCTTCCAGGAGCTGCGTGCCTACAGGGCGTGGATGCTCGGCCCATCGCAACCCACCGAAGACGTTGAGGATGAGGGCTGACCGGTGGTACAGGCCATTCGCTTCGATCTGATCGCCGGGGTCGACAAGTGGAACCGCGGGTTCCGCGACGCGGAACGGACCTCCAGCCGGTTCGGTGCCCGGCTGCGCGTCGCGGTTGCCAGCGGCGCGACCGCAGCGGCAGCCGGGGTTGGCGCGCTCGCGGTCGGGGCGTTCAAGCTCGGCGAGAGCTTCGACTCGGCCTACGACACGATCCGGGTGACGACCGGCAAGACCGGCAAGTCACTCGGCAGCCTGCAGAAGGATTTCAAGGCGGTCGTCAAGGACGTCCCGACCGACTTCGAGTCTGCGGCCACCGCAATCGGGAAGCTGAACCAGCGGACCGGGCAGACCGGCAAGGGTCTCCAGCGGCTCGCCGAGCAGGTACTGGAACTGTCGCGGATCACCAAGACCGACCTCGGAGAGAACATCGCCGCGTCCACGCGGCTATTCCGGGACTGGTCGATCCCGACCGCCAAGCAGGCCGGCACGCTGGACAAGATGTTCCGCGCCAGTCAGGCGACCGGGGCTGGCATTACCACCCTCATGGAGAGTGTCGTCCAGTTCGGTTCGCCGCTGCGTCAGCTCGGCTTCGATCTTGACACCACGACCGCGCTGTTCGGCGAGTTCGAGCGGGCCGGTGTCGTGACCGAGACGGTCCTGCCCGGCCTGAAGATCGCGCTCAAGACCTACGCGCTCGCGCACAAGGACCCGCAGAAGGCGCTCGTCGAGACGATCAAGCGGATCAAGGAATCGTCGACGACCGCGCAGGCGAACACGATCGCGTTCAAGACCTTCGGTGCCCGCGCCGGCCCCGACCTTGCCGCCGCGATCCGTGAGGGCCACTTCGACCTGGACCTACTGATCAAGACGATCTCCAACGGCAAGGACACGATCCGTGGCGCGGCGGCCGACACCGCCGACTTCGCGGAGAAGTGGAAGCTGTTCTCCAACCGCATGAAGGTATTCGTCGAGCCAGCCGTCTCGGCGCTGTTCGGTGCCGTTGGGAAGCTGGCCGACAAGCTCGGCAAGGACGTCGCCCCGACCATCGAGGCGTTCATCACCACCCACGGCCCACAGTTCAAGACGATCCTCGACGGGGTCAAACGCGCGTTCGACACGATCTACAACGCGCTGGCCGACCCTGACAAGGGTGTCGTCCCCAACCTCGAGAAGCTGCGGAAGTCCTGGGAGGACAACCGGCAAGCCATCGTCGATTTCCAGGACGCGATCCCCGGCGCGAACGCGCTGCTCCACGCCGCCGGGACAGCGGTGCATCGGCTCCTCGAGGAGGTCACCGGGGCCGGGCAGATCCTGATCGGTCTTGGCGGGATGGCCGCCCGCGGTGCGCTGGCCGTGCGGGTCGCGCTGGATGGTCTCGGCGTCGCCGCGCTCGAGATCGTTGGTTTCTTCCAGGACATGGCGCTGCACGGCGTCGAATCGTTGCAGATCCTGGCGGCTGCAACCGACAAGGTGTTCCACACCCACATCGCCCGGTCGCTCCAGGGGATGGTCGACAGCGCCAAGAAAGCACGCGCGGATACACAGGGCCAGATCGACAAGCTGAAGGCCGACGGGACCAAGCGGTTCAATGAGCTGCGCGGCAATCTTGAGAAGCCGATCAGTTCCGATAATGCTGCCCGGCTGCGCCATGATGCGCTTGGCCAAATCGAGCAGCTCAAGACGGGGGGGATCAAACGGTTCCGGGACCTCCAGCGGGATGGCATCGACAAGATCCACGGCAAGACGATCGAGATCAAGGCTCGCACGGACGTGGAGATCTCCAAGTCGGTGCGGCAGTACCTGGCCGCTTCCAACATCCCCGGGTTCCACGCCAAGGGGACGCTGGTGCCCGGCTATGGTGGTGGCGATATCTATCCGGCGATGTTGGAGCCGGGTGAGGCGGTCGTCCCCAAGGAGAAGGCGAGCCGGCCGGATTTCAAGGCGTGGGCCGCCGCGATGGGGATCCCCGGGTTCCAGATGGGTGGGCTCGTCACCCGTTTTCGTGATCCGACGGTGTCGCAGACCCGTCGGATCGGGATCTCGGAGGGGAAGGTCGCCGCTGCGGTCATCCGCCAGCTCATCATGACCCCTAGTTATGGTGGTGGTGCCGGTGCGGCGCTCGCGCAGCAGGTCGCGCAGTGGACCGCCACCGTGCTCGGTCGTGCCAGCGAGGCTGGTGCGTGGTTCCGGCGGCTGATGTTCGAGAGCGGTGGGAACCCGCGGGCGGTCAACCGGGTCGACTCGAACTGGCTGGCCGGCCATCCCAGCGTGGGGATCGCGCAGGTGATCCGCGGCACGTTCGCCGCGAACGCGGGCCGGTTCCGGAGTGTGGGTCCGTTCGCCTACGGGGTGAGCATGGACCCGTACGCGAACAGCTACGCTGGCGGTCACTACGCGATCGGCCGGTACCACTCGCTGGCCGCGGTGGACCCGCGGACCCGCCCGATCGGCTACGACCAAGGCGGGTACCTGCCGCCCGGCATGTCGGTCGCGTGGAACGGCACGGGCCGCCCCGAGCCCGTCGGCGTCGGCGCGACCGTGGTGAACATCTACCCCGCGCCGGGCATGAGTGAGCGCAGGGTTGGCCAGATGGTGGTGGAGGCGCTGGAGGCGCGGGACCGGCGGGCTCGGAAGGGTGGGAGACCCTAGATGCCGACGTTCAACACGACGGTGAACCTCACCGGCGCGCAGACGAACTGGCAGGCCGTCAAGGCGGGCGTGGCCGCGTTGCCGTCCAAGGTCCAGGCGGTCCAGGCGACGATCGGGTTGATCACCATCGCCGGGCAGCCGGGCCCGGGGGGCACGGTCACGTTCGTCGCCGATGTCACGCAGACGCAGGCGGCCCTGGCGGACCTGAAGGCGACCGCGGCCGGCCTGGTGGATGCGATCGGCGCGTTGCAGGCGATCTTGGCCGATCTGCCGGTGACTGTGACCGCGACC
>DASXTS010000199.1:0-18672 GCA_036505275.1 Pseudonocardiaceae bacterium | reverse complement strand
CGGAGTACCTCGATCTGGTGCCGCCGGCCCAACGCGAACGGTTCGAACTGGCGGCGCCCGCTGCCGGCTCGACCGCTCCTCCAGGAAACACCGCAACCTGAGGCAGACCGCCCAGGAGTTCAGTTGGGCGCCGCGCCTGGTGTCAAGTCAGGTGCCCCAAGTCAGGTGCCCCAAGTCAGGTGCCCCGAGTCAGGTGCCCCAAGTCAGGTGCCCCAAGTCAGGTGCCAAGGGCACGCGCCAACAGGGATCGGCGATTGCGGGTGGCGGTCTTCGTAAAGATCGACTTGAGGTGGTCCTGCACGGTGTTCTCGGATAGGAACATCCGGCGTGCGAGTTCTCGAGTGTCGGTTCCAGTCATGAGATGGCCTAGCAATTCGGTCTCACGGGCGGTGAGCCCGCATGCCCGGGCAAACATGGACACACGCTCGGTGGGCGAGCTGTCCTCGATGGTGACGGCAATGTTCCGCTCGCCGCAGGGTTGGGCATCTCCGATCCGGGCGGCCCGCAGGCTTACCCACAGACCCCCGGACAGATGTACCCGGGCCGCCGGTGGGTTGCGGTCGACGTTGCGCTCGACGGCCAACAATTGGGCGGCGACGTTGTAGGCGCTAGCCGGGATCGGCGCTCGCCCGTCCGCCGGTGGAACGAGAACACGCAGGTAGTCGTCCGTTTCCGGGGTCTGCCCGAGCATCCGCAGCTGCGGGGAGAGCAGCATGACGACGGGACCGGGGTGGGGTGGCTCGAGCGGCGGGCGAAGGAGGAACGTATTGGCCTGACAACGGCGCAAAGCCCTCGTCACGTCGTTGACGATGCCGGCCAGGTACGCGATCTCCGCCGCGGTGAAACGGCGAGCGGCGCCCGTCCGCCAGAGGTCGAGGAATCCCCAGCATCCGAAGCGGTCCCGGAAGACACATGACGCCAGGTCGACGACGCCATGGTTGCCAAGCAGTTCCCGCCATAGGCGGCTGCGCGACAGCTCACCATGGGTCGTCTGGTAGAGCGAGGCCGCCGAGCCGTCCAGCGTCGTCCACCGATTGACGTCGGTGAGGTACTTGAGACGGATGAGCGTGGGCAGCAGCGGCAGCAGTGCGGACGGGACGTCGGCCAGCGGCGCGACGCCGACCGACGTTTCAGGATCGGTCAGCAGCCATGCATGGGCGTCGAAGCCGACCACCCGGTGGATCTCCGCCAGCACCTGCTGGCGCAGCGTGCGGGCATCGCCGATGCGGTCGCACAGTCCGGCGACCCGCTCCCGTGACGGCCCGTACGCCGGCGGCGAGGCCACGCTCGGGACGATACGCGAGGGCCGGCCGCCCTCGGGCGTGCGGGCGAAACCCCAGACCTTTGGGATGGGTCGCCGTCGCCGGTGCTCCTACCGTCGAGCGGAGCAGCGTCTTCGGTCAAGGAGGCATCATGGCGACACTGCACATCGAACACGCCGTCAGCGACTTCGAGCTGTGGAGCGCGGCGTTCGACCGCTTCGCCGAAATTCGCAAGCAGTCCGGAGTGCTCGGGCACCGCGTCCAGCGACCGGTCGACGATCCCAGGTTCGTGGTCATCGATCTCGAGTTCGGCACCACCGGCGAGGCGGAACGGTTTCTGCGATTCCTGCACGAAAAGGTGTGGTCGTCCAGGGAAAATGCGCCCGCCCTCGCCGGGTCGCCGCAAGCCAAGATCCTTGAATCGGTTCCTGGCGTCGGGTAACCGACACTGCCGGTAGCTCGCCAGCCTCGCCACCACGTTTGGCGGGAATGGGATGCGGGTGTTTGGCTCCGTCTTGTGAGCGCGGACATGAGCGTGCACGTGGTGCCGTCGGGTGAACAGTTCGAGCTGGTGTTCGGCGAGCAGCGGGCGACCGTGGTCGAGGTCGGCGGTGGGATTCGCGCCTACGACTGGGGTGAACGGCCCGTGCTGCACCCGTACCCGGTGAACGCCATGTGTGACGGCGCGCACGGTGCGCCGCTGGTGCCGTGGCCGAATCGGCTCGCGGACGGCCGGTACCGCTTTGCCGGTACCGAGCACCAGGTTGCCCTGACCGAGCCGGACAAGCACAACGCCATCCACGGCTTTCTGCTCTGGCGGTCCTGGCAGGCGGTCGAGCAGGCCGCGGACCGGGTGGTGATGGGTATCCGGCTGCACCCCTTGAACGGGTATCCGTTCATGCTCGACGTTCGAGTGGAGTACGCCCTGGACGCGGACGGGCTGACCGTGCGCACCACCGCGACCAACGTCGGTGAGCGCGCGTGCCCCTACGGGGTCGGCCACCATCCGTACCTCTCACCCGGTGCCGGCGTGATCGACGACTGCGTGCTGGAACTGGGCGCCGCAACCCGGATCCGGACCGACGAGCACCGCCAGCTACCCACCGGCACCGAGCCGGTCGAGGGCACCCCGTTCGACTTCCGCGCCGGTCACAGGCTCGGTGACCTGTCCGTCGACTTCGCCTTCACCGACCTCACCCGCGACGCCGACGGTCGGGCCTGGACGCGGCTGACCGGCCCCGATGGGCGCACCGCCGAACTCTGGGTCGATCACACCTACCCGCTCGTGGAGATCTTCACGGCCGACGGGCTGGCCGGCGGCCGGCACCGCGCCGGGCTGGCCGCCGAGCCCATGACCTGCCCGCCCAATGCCCTCGCCACCGGCGACCGGGTGATCACCCTGGAACCCGGCGAGTCGGTCACCGCCACCTGGGGAGCACGGCTGCGCTGAATCGCCCCGATCATTGTTCGCTGGCATAGCGGCCGGCCAACTCGGCACCGATCCGCGCCAGCTCTGCCCGCACGGATCGCGGTTCGACGACGTCAACCAGCGCGCCCCAGCCGGCGAGATTCCGGGCGATGTCCAACGCCGTAGGCGCCGCGACCCGGACCAGGGCACGCCCGTCGTGGTGCGCGCCGTCGGTACGGCAGTGCCGGCCGAAGTGGTCTCGCAATATCGGCACGAACCTGGCCTCGATGAGCACCGTCGCCCAGGTTCGTGAACGGCGCTGCTCCACCTCGCCGACGACCTGCTGCCATGCGGTGGCGAGCGTGAAGTGGTCCGGGCGCTCCGCGGGCAGGTCGGTCGGCTCGGCCTCGGCGATCCGGTCGACGCGGAAGGTTCGCTGCCCCCGTTCGGTACCGGCGAGCAGGTACCAGATGTCGTCCTTGTCGACAAGGCCCCATGGGTCGACCAGCCGCTCGGTCCGCGCTTTGGTGCTGTTGGTGTAGGTCAGGCGGACCTTCCGCCGGCGGACGACGGCGGCCTGCAGCAGGTCGACCAGTTCGGGCCGGTGGCGATCACGCTCGCCCCACCGGGTGGGGTCGATCATCGTGGCACCGGCGGCGGCCTCGGCGTCGGCCCGGAATGTCTGTGGTAGCGCCCGCACGAGTTTGCGCAGCGCCGCCTTGGCTTCATTCGATACGGCCTTATCCGAGACGGCCTTTCCCGAAACCGCCACCGCCGGCCCGACCAGCAGAAACAGCGCCTGCGCCTCCGCCGCCGACAGGCCGCTGAGGTCGGTGCGGGCGCCGCCGACGAGCGACCAGCCGCCGCCCCGTCCGGGCTGCGGGTACACCGGGATGCCGGCCGCGGACAGCGCCTCCAGATCGCGGCGAGCGGTGGCGACGGACACCTCGAGCTCGTCGGCCAGCTCGGCAGCGGTCACCCGGCCACGGGCCTGGAGGAACAGCAGGGCGGCGACGACGCGGTCGGCGCGCATGTCCCAGCTTCTCCAAACAAAGTGCTCAGTTGGTGAGCACTTTACGCCGGAGAATGGTCGCTGTCACCACACCGACAAGGAGGGAACCACCGATGTTGCGAGGCCTTGCCACCGTCAGCTTCTTCGCCGACGACCTCCCGGCCGCTGTCGACTGGTACACCAAGCTGCTCGGCATCGAGCCATACTTCGTGCGCGACGTCCAGGGGACGCCCGCGTATGCCGAGTTCCGCATCGGCGACTACCAGCACGAGCTCGGCATCGTCGACAGCCGGTTTGCCGCACACGGCCGGTCGGACAAGGCCGGCGGCGCGGTGATCTACTGGCACGTGGACGACGTCCAGGCCAGCTTCGAGCGGCTGGAGTCCATGGGTGCCACCGTGCACGAGAAGCCGATCGAGCGCGGACCCGGATTCGTCACCGCATCCGTGGTAGACCCATTCGGGAACATCCTCGGCGTGATGTACAACCAGCATTACCTGGAGATCCTCGGCTCGCCGGGCCGACCCGGCAGGGACGAGGCACCGGACCGGTTTCAGTAGGCGGCGTAGCGAGCGGTGAAGTTGGCCAGGATCCGCGCCGGCCACCTCACCTCCACCGCGCTGACCTGCTCGATGAGCAGATCGACTTCGTCCGGGTGGAAGTAGCCGTTGTGCCGGTAGGCGTGTATGCGCACGATGATGCCCGGGACGTCCAGCTCCGGATGGAACTGCGTCGCGTACTGATGCTCGCCGACCTGGAACATCTGCACCGGGCACGCGGCGGAGCCGGCGAGCAGGACGGCGCCCGGTGGCAGGGCCTGCAACGCCTCCTTGTGCCCGACGAAGGCTAGAAACGTCTCCGGCAGCCCCGCCAGCAGCGGGTCCGCCAGCCCGTCGGCGGTCAGGCTCACGGGCACGGCACCCACCGGCTCGGCGAACGTCCGGTCGATGACACCACCGAGGTGGCTGCCCAGCGTGGCGATGCCGTAGCAGGCACCCAGGAAGGGCACGTCCAACTTGAGCACGTCACCGATCAGCCGTTCCAGCTCGCCCTCCACGCGCACCTGAGCCGGCGACTTCTCGGCCGGCGGATCGGAGGAGGTGAACGGGCTGCCGCCGAGGATGACCCCGGAGTAGTCGTTCAGATCCAGGCCGGGCACCAGCTCGTCCAGGGGCGCCGACTCCAACCTGACCCGTACCAGCTCCGCCTGCGACAGCCGACCGAAGCGCAGAAAGGCCTGGTACTCCGCCTCGGCGACCGCATCGTGCGCCCGGGTGGCCACCAACAGGAACGGCTTCACGGGGCGATCATGCCACCCCATCGCGTGACGCGTTGAGGGTCAGGTGAGCGAGGTGTGGGACCGCTGGTCGCCGTGTGCGATATGGGTCAGTTCACGCCAGAGCAGGACGACGAAGACGGCCGAGCCGGCGAAGGCGAACCAGAAGGGTGCCGTGACGCCGTAGTGGCTGGCCAACGTTCCGCCGATGGCCGAGCCGGCGACCAGACCGCCGAAGACGCAGATGGTGTTGACGCTGGTCACTCGTCCCTGCAGGTGTGACGGGACGGCCCGCTGCCTGACCGTGACGGACGTGGTGCCCCAGATGAAGGCGTGGGCGCCGAAGACGAAAAAGATCAGCGACGCGACCCATGGTGAGGTCGTCAGGGCCAGGGCGAGATGGGTGCCGGTCTCGATCACCAGCCCGATGCGCATCACGTTGCCGAGGCTCACCCGTCGGGTGATCCATCCGTAGAGCATCGTGCCGAGCAGGCCACCCACCGCCGAGACCGTGGTGAGCAGGCCGAACCCGACCGGCCCGAGGCCGAGCCGCTTGGTGGCATAGAGCACCAGGACCGACCAGGCCGCGCCGAACGTGATGTTGAAAATCAGGATCGTCAGGGCCAGCGTGCGAACCGCCGCGTGCTGCAGCGTCCACCGCACGCCCTCCGTGATGTCCTGCCGCAGGCTGCGCGTGCCGCCGTGATGTTGTCCGGAGGCGGGTAGCGAGATCCGCGACACCAGGATCACGCCGAGCGCGACCAGAACAGCCTGGGTGACGAATGGCCATGCCCGGCCGGCCGCGAACAGTACCGCGCCGATCGGCGGACCAACCAGCTGGTTGACGGTGACGAAGCCGGCCTGCAGCCGGGAGTTGGCGATCACGAGGTCATCGCGGTCCACCATCATCGGCGTCAAGGTCATGGTGGTGATGTCGGCGAAGACCTCGGCGATGGCGATCAGACCCAACGCCACCAAGGCCACGGTAACCGAAACTGTGCCGGTGACCATGGTGGCGACCAGGACGCCGAGCACGATGGCACGGGCCCCGTCGGCGGCCATCACGACCAGCCGACGGTCGAGCCGGTCGGACAGAACACCGGCGTACAGACCGAACATCAGCGGTGGCGCCCAGCGCAGCAGGGCGGCCAGCGAGATCAGGAACGCGTCGTCGGTCAGCGATGCCACGAGCAGCGGCCCGGCGGCTATCGCGACACCGTCGCCGAGATTGCTGACCCACGACGACGCCAGCAGCCAGCGGTAGCCGGAACCGAGCCGCGCAGGGATCAAGGTCTCGACGAGGCGGCGCACAATCACCGGACACTACGTTCGAGGTTCGTCGGTGTCGCGCGAAAATCAGGGCACTCGCCAGCCGAGGCGGCGCCGGGGTGCAGGATGTCGGTCATGGAGACCTGGGACGCGCTGCGGGCTCGGCGCAATGTCCGCTCGTTCGCAGCGCAGCCGGTCGCGGCGCAGGACCTTGACCGGATCCTGGAGGCCGGACGGCGGGCGCCCTCGGCCGGCAACTGGCAGCCGTGGGACTTCGTGGTGGTCACCGACCGGGAGCAGTTGATTCGGCTGTCCGCGGTCTGGCGCGGCGCGGGGCACGTGGCCGGTGCGGCGGCCGCTGTCGCGATCGTCGCCCAGCAGCCGCAGGACGCCCGCCAGGAGCGTCTGCTGCAGTACGACCTGGGCCAGGCCACCATGGCCATCGCTCTGGCCGCCGCCGACCTCGGGCTGGGCACCGGCCACGCGGCCGTGGCGGACCAGGATCTGGCCCGCCAGCTGCTCGGCTTCCCCGAGGACCGCTTCCTCGCCTACATCCTGTCCGTCGGATATCCGGCCGACCGGCGGCTACGCGTCATCCAACGACCCGACCGCCGGCCGTTCGAGCAGGTCGTCCACCGAGATCACTGGTAACCGCTTCGCCGGAAGGAGACCACCCGTGGATTGGACCCTGGAGGTCGTCGTGCTGCCGGTCAGCGACATCGACCGCGCGATCGCCTTCTACCGGGACCAGGCGGGATTCGTCCTTGACCACGACACCCGCACCGAGCACATGCACGTCGCGCAGCTCACGCCGGTCGGCTCGGGCTGCTCGATCGTGGTCGGGGACCTGCCCGCGCAGCGGGAGATGGCCCCGGGTTCGATCCGGGGTCTGCAGCTGTGCGTCGCCGACGCCGCGGCGGCGCGCCGGGAGCTGCTGGACCGTGGGGTCGAGGCGAGCGAGATCACTGTCTTCGACGAGCGCGACGGCGGCACGTTCTTCGGGTTCAGCGACCCGGACGGCAACACCTGGGCGGTTCAGCAACTCAAGGTCAGGGCCGCCAAACCACTGATCCCGACAGAGCATCGCGGCCGCTTCGGCGCGGACTGAGCCACTACGCCTGGAGCGTCGTAGGGTCGGGCGCCGTGACTGAGGCGATGGTGCACGCCAACGGCGTGCGGCTGTGCGTGGAGACCTTCGGCGACCCGGACGCGCCGGCGATCCTGCTGATCTCCGGAGCCGGGGCGTCCATGGACTGGTGGGAGGTCGAGTTCTGTCAGCGGCTGGCCTCGGGTGGCCGGCGCGTGATCCGGTATGACCACCGGGACACCGGTCGGTCGGTCGGCTACCCGCCGGGTGAGCCGGGCTACACCGGCCTGGACCTGATCGCCGACGCCGTCGGTCTCATCGACGCGCTCGCCGGCGGCCGGGCCCACCTGGTTGGTGTGTCGATGGGCGGTGGCATCGCGCAGCAGCTGGCGATCCAGCACCCCGACCGGGTCGAGACACTGACGTTGATCGCGACCAGCCCCATCGGACCCAGGAACCCGGACGACGAACTGCCGCCAATGGCGCCGCGGCTCGCGGCACGTTTCGCCAACCCGCCGCCGGAGCCGGACTGGACCGACCGCGACGCCGTCGTCGACCACCTGGTCGACGACGAACGGGCCTTCGCCGGCCCCGGCTGCTTCGATGAGCAGGCCGTGCGCGCGCTGGCGCACAGAGTGGTCGACCGCTCGATCAACCCGGAATCCAGCAAGAACCACTGGCTGATTGCCGACGCCGGCGGCGACGTCCAGCCGCGGCACAGCCATGTCACCGCGCCGACGCTGGTGATCCACGGCACCGAGGATCCGTTGTTTCCACCGGAGCACGCCGCCGCCCTGGCTCGCGAGATCACCGGCGCTGAGCTGCTCCTCCTCAACGGCGTCGGGCACCAGACCCCACCACCGTCGACGTGGGACCTCGTCGTGCCGGAAATCCTTCGACACACCGCGCCTAGACCTCAACCCGTGGGCGTGCCAGCCCAGCGGTAGCGGTGCTCGGGGCGGCCGGCGGTGCCGTAGCGCATCTGCAGCTGGGCCTGTCCGGTCGACACCAGCCACTCCAGGTAGCGCCGGGTGCTGACCCGGGACAGGCCGGCCTGCTCGGCCGCCTCGCTGGCGGAGAGGTCGCCGGCGGCCGAGCGCAGCACCGAGGCCACCAGCTCGCAGGTGGCCGCCGACAACCCCTTGGGCAACCGCTGCCCCGCCGCCGGCGCTCGCAGCAGGCCGAAGATCCGGTCCACATCCTCCTGACCGGCCTGCTCCACTGCCGTGATCCGCCGATGCACCTCGGCGTAGCGCTCCAACCGGTCCTTCAACGCCGCGAAGCTGAACGGCTTGATCAGATAATGCACCGCGCCGCCCTGCACGATCGCCCGCACCGTCTGCACGTCACGCGCCGCCGTGATCACCAACACATCCACCGGACTACCGGCGGCGCGCAGCCGGCGCAGCACCTCCACCCCGGAGATGTCCGGCAGATAGACATCCAGCAGCACCAGGTCCGGCTTGGCAGACTCGATCACCTCCAGCGCCTGCTGCCCGCTATGCGCCAGCCCGACCACCGCGAACCCATCCACCCTGGCCACATAACCGGCATGCACCCGCCCCACCATGAAGTCGTCATCCACGACGACGACCCGGATCGCAGAGCGGACCGTTGGGCGGCTCACGGGCGGATCACCGCCTCCGGGTGGCGGGTGGGACCACAACGACCGAAACAGCCATTGCGCTCGCAATCGTGACACCGCCTACCGGGTGGTGGACACACTGGGCGCCGGAAAGTTCCCGGATGTCCTGGAGAGGCGACGATGCGAGTGCGTACCTGGGGTCGGCTGGTCGCCGGCCTGGTGGCGGTGGGTCTGCTGACCGCCGCCTGCGGCGGATCCAACTCCGGCAGCAGCAGCGGCGGCAGTGGTGGTGGTGGGGATGGTCGGCCGGTCACCGGGTTGCGGGTGCTGGTGCCCAACTCCCCGGGCAGTGGCTATGACACCACCGCCCGGGCGGCGGTCAAGGCCATGCAGGACGCCAAGCTGGCCCGCAATGTCGAGGTCTCCAACGTCACCGGCGCCGCCGGCACCGTCGGGTTGCAGCGGGTGGTCAACGAAAAGGGCAAGGACGACCTGATCATGCAAATGGGGTTGGGCGTGGTCGGCGCGGTCTACACCGCCAAATCAGCGGCCACCCTGGCCGACACCACCCCGCTGGCCAAGCTGATCGAGGAGGCCGAGGCCATCGTGGTCCCCGCGAACTCGCCCTACCAGAGCATCAGCCAACTCGTCTCGGCCTGGAAGGCCGACCCCGGCAAGCTGCCGGTCGGCGGCGGCTCCGCCCCCGGCGGCCCGGACCACCTGGCCCCCATGCTGTTCGCCCAGGCCGCCGGCATCGCCCCCACCAGCGTCAACTACGTCTCCTACGACGGCGGCGGCGAACTACTGGCCGCCCTGCTCGGCGCCAAGGTCACCTTCGGCGCCACCGGCGTCGGCGAGATCAAGGAACAAGCCAAGGCCGGCAAACTCAAGGTCCTGGCCGTCACCACCGCCACCCGCGTCGAGGGCATCGACGCCCCCACCCTCAAGGAAGCCGGCATCGACCTGCAATTCAGCAACTGGCGCGGCATGGTCGCCCCCGGCGGCCTGACCAACGACCAGAAACAAACACTGGTCACCCTGCTGACCAAGATGCACGACTCCACCGAATGGAAGGCCACCCTCAAGGAAAAGAACTGGACCGACGCCTTCCTCGCCGGCACCGACTTCGACACCTTCCTCAAGAACGAAGACCAGCGAGTCGCCAAGATCCTGCGCGACCTGGGACTGGCCGCATGAGCACCCTGGTGCAGCGGATGCGGGGCCGATCCGAACTTGGCGTAGCCCTCTTGCTCCTCGCCCTCGGTGTGCTTGCCATCGTCGATGGGCTGCGGATCCCCAGCACGATCAGCCAGCGCGGCCCGGTCGGGCCGGCCGCGGTTCCGGTGGTCGTCGGCGGGTTGCTGATCCTGGTGGCCCTGCTGCTGGTCCGCGACGTGCTCGCCGGTGGGCACGGAGAGGCCGAGGCCGGCGAGGACGTGGACCTGTCCCACCCCAGCGACTGGCGCACGGTGCTGCTGCTGGCCGGGGCATTCCTGGCCAACGTCGTGCTGATCGAACCGGCCGGCTGGCCGATCTCCGGTGCGGTGCTGTTCTTCGGCTCCGCCTACGCGCTGGGCAGCCGGCACCACGTCCGGGACGCGATCATCGCGGTGGCCATGTCAGTGGGCACCTACTACCTGTTCGGCCAGGCACTGGGCATCGGGCTGCCGGCCGGCGTGCTGGAAGGAATCCTCCCGTGAACACGCTGGCCGCCCTGATCGAGGGCTTCGGCACCGCGCTGACCCCGACCAACCTGTTCCTCGCCCTGGCCGGCGTCGTCCTCGGTACCGCCATCGGCGTGCTGCCCGGCATCGGCCCGGCCATGGCAGTGGCGCTGCTGCTGCCGGTCACCTTCAACCTGGAGCCCGTCGGCGCGTTCATCATGTTCGCCGGCATCTACTACGGCGGCATGTACGGCGGGTCGACCACCTCGATCCTGCTCAACACGCCCGGAGAAAGCGCCTCGGTGGTGACCGCCATCGAGGGAAACCAGATGGCCAAACGCGGACGGGCCGCGCAGGCCCTCGGCACGGCCGCCATCGGGTCCTTCGTCGCCGGCACGCTGGGCACCCTGGGCGTGGTGTTCCTCGCCCCGTACGTGGTCGACCTGGCTGTGCAGATGGGCGCGCCGGACTACCTCGCGGTGATGGTGCTCGCCTTCATCGCGGTGACCACGGTGCTCGGCTCGTCCCGAATCCGCGGGTTCGCCTCGCTCGGCATCGGCCTGCTGATCGGCATCGTGGGCATCGACCCGGTCACCGGCCAGCAGCGGCTGACCTTCGGAGTCCCGCAACTCGCCGACGGCATCGACATCATCGTCGTCGCGGTGGGCCTGTTCGCCCTCGGCGAGGCGCTGTGGATCGCCGCGCACCTGCGCCGCAAGCCCGCCGAAGTCATCCCGGTCGGCGCGGCCAGGATGGGCCGCGATGACTTCCGCAGATCATGGAAGCCCTGGCTGCGCGGCACGGTGATCGGCTTCCCGTTCGGCGCCATGCCCGCTGGCGGCGCGGAAATCCCGACCTTCCTGTCCTACGTGACCGAAAAGCGGCTGTCCAAGCACCCGGAAGAGTTCGGCAAGGGCGCCATCGAGGGCGTCGCCGGACCCGAGGCCACGAACAACGCCTCCGCCGCCGGTGTCCTGGTGCCACTGCTCGCGCTCGGCCTGCCCACCTCGGCCGTTGCCGCGGTGCTGCTGGCCGCATTCCAGCAGTACGGCATCCAACCTGGGCCGCTGCTGTTCGAAAACGAGCCAGAGCTCGTCTGGGGTCTGCTGGCGAGCCTCATCATCGGCAACACGCTGCTGCTCGTGCTGAACCTGCCGCTGGCACCCGTCTGGGCCAAGCTGTTGAAGACGCCCCGGCCCTACCTGTACGCCGGCATTCTGTTCTTCGCCAGCCTGGGCGCCTACGCGGTCAACCTCGCGGTCGTCGACCTCGTTGTGCTATTCGTCCTGGGGCTCGCCGGGTTCATGATGCGCCGCTACGGCCTGCCCGTCGTACCCGCAATCATCGGTGTCATTCTCGGCCCGCGCGCCGAGGTACAGCTCCGCCGCGCCCTGCAGATCAGCAACGGCGAACTGAGCGGCCTGTACAACACCTGGTTCAGCAAGAGCCTCTACGTACTCGTCGTGCTGATCGTGCTCTGGCCACTGGTCAACCGGTTCGTGATCCGGCCGCTGCGCCGTCAGGCGGAGATTCCGGTGCTGTCCGAGACCGCCCACATCCTCGATGACGCCCACCACCACAAGCTGATTTCACCGAGCGATGAGGAGGCAGGGCACGGCACGGCGAACGGCACAGCGAAGCCCGTGAACGGCACGGTCGACGACCGCCGCCGCACCGCCGGGGTGTCCGACGAGTAGCGGTCAACCAGGACGCCGACCCAACCAGGACGCCGACCCGACCAGGGAGAAACGATGACCTCACCGTCAGACATCCATGGCGCGGCCGACCAGGCCACCGAGAAAGCGCACGCACCCCTTGCCGGCATCCGTGTCCTGGACGTGAGCACCGTCTACGCCGCGCCGATCACGGCGATGCTGCTCGGCGATTTCGGCGCCGACGTGGTCAAGATCGAGCACCCCAAGGGGGACCCGGCGCGCACCCATGGCTGGAACCGGGAGGGGCACGGCCTGTGGTGGAAGGTCATCGCCCGGAACAAGCGCGCCATGACGCTGAACTTCGGCAAGCCGCAGGGCCAGGACATCCTGCGCCGGCTGGTGGCCGACGCCGACGTGCTCGTGGAGAACTTTCGGCCCGGCGTGATGGAGAAGTGGAACCTGGGCCCGGACCAGCTGTTCGAGATCAACCCTAGGCTGGTGATGCTCCGGACGACCGGGTTCGGCCAGGCCGGGCCGTACGCGCACCGGCGGGCCTTCGGCACCCTCGCCGAAGCGATGAGCGGGTTCGCCCACCAGACCGGGCAGGAGGACGGCCCGCCAACCCTGCCGCCGTTCGGCCTGGCCGACGGGGTCGCCGGCATCGCCGGCGCGTACGCCGTGATGGTCGCGCTGTACCACCGGGACGCCCGCGGCGGGGCCGGCCAGATGATCGACCTGTCACTGCTGGAGCCGCTGCTGGGCATTCTCGGCCCCGGCCCGACCGTGTTCGACCAGCTCGGCATCATCGCCGGGCGGCACGGCAACCGCAGCCCGAACAACGCGCCGCGCAACGCCTACGTCACCCGCGACGGCCGGTGGGTGGCGATCTCCGCCAGCGCCACATCAGTGGCCGAGCGGGTGATGCGGCTGGTAGGTCGGCCCGACATCGCCCAGAAGCCCTGGTTCTCTTCGGCGGGTGAGCGCAGCCGCCGCAGCGAGCTGCTCGACGGCGCGGTGTCCAAGTGGATGGCCGCCCGCGAGTTCGACGAGGTCGTCAAGGCATTCGACGAGGCCGGCGCGGCGCTCGCGCCGATCTACGACATCGAGCAGCTCATCGACGACCCGCAGGTCCTCTTCCGCGACACGATCACGACGGTCGACGACGAGGACCTCGGCCAGCTGAAAATGCAGAATGTGATGGTGCGCCTCGCCGAGACGCCCGGCAAGATCCGCTTTCCCGGCCGTCGGCTCGGTCAGGACAACGAGGAGCTGTACGGGGAACTGCTCGGCATCGACGCCGACGAGCTCGCCAAGCTTCAAGCCGAAGGTGTGGCCTGATGGACCGCAGCTACCTGTTCGCCCCGGGACACAACGACAAGCTGCTCGGCAAGGTCTTCGACGCCGGCGCGGACGCCGTGATGCTGGATCTCGAGGACGCCGTGCCGCCGGAGCACAAGGAGACCGCCCGGCGGCTGGTCGCCGAGGCGCTGATGGACCATCCGGCCTGGGTGCGGGTCAACGCCGCGGGCACCGACTGGTGCGAGGCGGACCTCAGCGCGGTCGGCCAGGTGGCGTACGGGATCCGGATCCCCAAGACGGAGTCCGCCGCCGACGTCCGGTGGGTCGCCGAGCGCGCGCCAGGCAAACCGATCATCTGCGCGATCGAGAGCGCCCGCGGCGTGCTGGCCGCCTTCGAGATCGCCTCCGTGCCCGGCGTCCGGCATCTGGCCATGGGCGGCGTGGACCTGCAGAAGGATCTGCACGCCGGCAACGGGAACCTGCAGACCCTGTACGTGCGGTCCCACCTCGTCGTGGTGTGCAGGGCCGCCGGCCTGGAACCGCCGATCGACAGTGTCTACCCGCGGCTCGATGACGACGCGGGGCTGCGCGAGCAGGCCGAGTTCGCCCGATCGCTTGGCTTCTTCGGCAAGTCGGCAATCCATCCCAGGCAACTACCGATCCTGCACGAGGTGTTCAGCCCGAGCGGCGATGAGGTCGCCTGGGCTCGTGAGGTCATCGAAGCGTTCGACGCCGCCGGTGGCAGCGCGCTGCGGCTGCCGGGCGGGGAGTTCGTCGACCTGCCGGTGGCCGAGCGCGCCCGTCGAGTACTCGAGCTCGCCGCGGCCGTGTCCGGCAGGCAGCAGGGATAGGGCCCGCCATGTCGACAACAGAGACCCAGCAGACTCCCGGCGCGCGCGATCGGCAGAAGCCCTTCCTGCTGACCGGCGAGGGCTGGCCGTACCTGCTGACGCCATTGATTCCGGTCGCGATCGTGCTGGACTTCCTGCACGCCGGTGCAACGCCGGTGTTCATCACCTCGGCGCTGGGTGTCATCCCCACCGCGGCACTCATGGGCCGGGCCACCGAGGAACTGGCCGCGCGCGTCGGCCCCGGCCTCGGCGGGCTGCTGAATGTGACTTTCGGCAACGCGCCGGAACTCATCATCGCGCTGTTCGCGCTCAACGCCGGGCTGCACGAGGTGGTCAAGGCCTCGCTCGTGGGGTCGATCCTGGGCAACATCCTGCTCGTCATGGGCGCGTCCATGTTCTTCGGCGGCATCGGCCGGGACCGCCAGCGATTCGAGCCGCGGGCCGCAACGGCCCAGTCGCTCATGCTGCGGCTGGCCACCGTCGCACTGATCATGCCGGCGATCTTCCAACTGGTGGCCGGCGGGGGGCTGCCGAGCCCGACCGCCACCGCCGTCCCGTTCTCCGGCGAGCTGCAGGCGCTGTCGGCCGCAGTGGGGATCGTCCTGCTGCTCGGCTACGTCGCGGGTCTGTGGTTCTCGCTGCGCACCCACCCCCACCTGTTCAACCCCTCGCATGACGAGGAAGATCACGGCGGCGAGCCCTGGTCGGTAAGGCGCAGCATGGTCATGCTGGCCATCGCCGGCGCTGCGGTCGGTTGGATGTCGGAGATCCTCGTGCACTCCATCACGGAGGCATCCGAGTCCATCGGACTGTCTCCATTCTTCGTCGGCGTTATCGTGGTAGCCGTCGTTGGCAACGCCGCCGAGCATTGGGTGGCGGTGTATTTCGCGCTCCGCGACAAGATGGACATATCGGTGAACATCGCGATCGGTTCCGCCGCGCAAATCGCCTTGTTCGTGGCGCCCGTGCTGGTGCTGGCGTCCTTCTTCATCGGCCCGTTCCCCATGCCGCTGGTGTTCAACGGGCTGGAGATCGGCGCCATCTTCCTGGCCGGCCTGATAGCCAACGGAATAGCCCAGCGCGGCGAGTCGACCTGGTACGACGGGCTGCAATTGCTGGCCGTCTACGCCGTGCTCGGCCTGACCTTCTTCTTCGTCTGAGACGGCCTTGGTGAGACGGCCTTGGTGAGACGGCCGGGCGGTGCGCCGAACCGCCGGTTGCTCGCGGTGCTGTTGGCCCACTCGGTCCTCACCCAGGCCGTCACGTTCGTGCTGCGCCCGACCACGTCCTACCGGGCGCTGGAGCTTGGCATCTCCGTCGCCTGGCTGGGTGCGCTGTCGGCCAGCTTCGCCGTGGTTGCGCTGGTCCTCGCCGTTCCCACCGGCCACCTTGCCGACCGGTGGGGCGAGCGGGTCGTCATGCTGGCGGGGTCGGTGATCCTGACCGCGGCCGGGCTGGCGTTCGTCTTCCTCGGCACCAGCCTGGGCGGTCTCCTGTTCGCTAATGCCCTGCTCGGCGTCGGCCATCTGGGCTCGGTTGTGGGCCAGCAGTCGCTGGTTGCGAACACCACCGGGCCCGGGCGCCTCGACACCGCGTTCGGCCACTACACCTTCGCGGCCTCACTGGGACAGACCCTCGGGCCGGGGCTGATCGTGTTGTTCGGCGGCGACCACCCGATCCCGAACACGTCACGGATCTTCGTCAGCACCACTGTGCTGGCCGCCGCCCTGTTCCCCTGCAGCCTGATGCTCAGCGGCCGTCCGCACCCGCATGCCGGCACCGATGGGAACGCCGGAACCGTCGCCACCCTGTTGCGCCTGCCGGGCCTGCTCCGCGCCCTGGTGACAAGCTGCGTGGTGCTGGCCGCGGTCGACATCACCCTCGCCTACCTGCCCGCCCTCGGCGCCGACCGCGGGCTGGCCGCTGGCGTCATCGGCCTGCTCCTTGCCCTCCGAGCCGCGGCGTCCATGACATCCCGGCTGTTCCTTGGCCGGCTCTCCCGCTTCGCCGGCCGCCATCGCCTGCTCGTCGGCAGCGTCTTCGCATCGGCCGTCGGCCTGGCCCTGCTACCACTGCCAATGCCCTTGTGGCTGCTCGCCGTGGTGATCACCGTGGTGGGACTCGCCCTCGGCGTCGGCCAGCCGCTGACCATGTCCTGGGTGGCCGGGTCGGCGCCGCCCGGCCTGCGCGGCCGCGCCATGGCCCTGCGCCTGACCGGCAACCGCCTCGGCCAGGTCGTGATCCCCTTCTCGGTCGGCCTCGTCGCCGCCGGCCTGGGCGCCGGCGGCGTGCTCCTCGCCACCGCCGCAACGCTGGGCCTGACCACCACGATCGCCCGCCGCCTCCCACCGGAGGGCCGCCCCCCGCAAGCCGCAGACGGCGAGCTCTGACGGCTGTCAGGGCGTGATCGTCACCACCGAGCCGTTGCCGAACACATCGATCGTGGCGTAGAGCCTGCCATTGGCCCACTCGACGGCGGCCGGGAGTGGCACGTCGACGAATGGCTCGGCACCGGTACCCGAGACGGTGGAGATCCGGTTGCCGAAGAGCTCAGCCACGTAGATCGTGCCGTCGGGCGCCACGGCAAGGCCGGTTGCGCCGAGGAAGCCCCTCGCCACGAAGTCAACGTCGCCGGAGTCGGGATCGACGCTGTAGACGGCGCCACGCGCGCCCAGGCTGGGATTTTCTGGCCCGCCGGGCAGCAGCGTGACGTAGAGCAGGCCGTCGGGGCCCAGCTCGACGTCGGTCGGCACCGGCTCGAAGTTGTAGGTGCTGCCGGCAACGCACGGCACACCCATTGCGGCGGCGATCTCCGCCGTGATCTCGACCGGCTGCGGGGGGAACACCGCAAGGGCGCTGACGCCTCCGCCTTCGTCGATCCGAATGAGATCGTTGCCGCCGGCGTCCGCGACCAGGGTGGAACCGTCAGGCATCAACGCGACCCCGTACGGGTGTGAATCGACCAGCCCGGCGTACGGTTCGCCGTGGCCGGGATCATCCGGTATCGCCTCCGCCACCTGTGCGGCGCAGTCGGCCGTCAAGCCTTGGAAGCCGTAGGAGTTCACCTGGTCCGGGTTGTTGGCCGCCTCGAACGCGAGCGTGTCGGCCACCACCCGCACCGTGCCGTTCGGCTGCACGCGCCGGACTTCGGCGAAGAAGCCGCCCTCGCCAAAACCGATGGTGGCATATGTGACGTTGCCCTTGCCAATTGCGTCGACGCCGTCGATGGTCGCCCCGGACGCGGATACCAGATCGGTGGTCCCCTTCTTTCCGACCGCGGTCAGCGTGCCGGTGAACGTCTCGAACGACGACTGCGTCACGTACACCGTGCCGTCGCTGCCAACGGCCAGCCCGAGCGGCCCGGTGAGGCCGTCGATGATCGGTTCCGACACGGTCGCCGCCGCAGCGGGCGTGCTCATCGACACGGTCAAGATGAACGCGGCCGCCACCGCGGCAACCGATCCGGTCCGACTCATCGCCACCATGTGCCTCAACCTCCCAGACCGGGCGCACCCCCGGCCACCCGGTAACGAGGGGTGCCGTGATCAGCAGCCCGGGCGATTCTGTCAGCCAGTCGGGTGATCCAGTCAGAGAACCACCCGACCGGGGGAATGCCTTTCGTCGACATTCACTTCCGCGTAACGCAGCAGATCCTGGCCGTTTGGAGTACGGAGGACGCCGGGTCAGCCGCCGGGTGGCGGGCTGAACGGGCGGGCGTCGAACACGACCCGCACCATTGTGATCTTGCCGCTTTCGACACGACTCCACTCGGCGACCGGCGCCGGTTCAGCGATCTTGGTGTGCAGGTCGTACCAGGTGAGCACGTCCGGACCGTCGACGAAGGTCTTGTGGATGACGATGTCGGTCTTCAGCTGGGACAGACCGGCGATGGCCTGCTGGTAGGCGTCGGCGTTGTCGAACCGGTCGATCGGGCCGGCGAAGTCGATCTTGTCGTGGAGCACCGATCGCATCTTGGCGAAGTCGTTGTTCTTCCATGCGGTGAAGTAGGTGTCGACCACCGTACGGGCGTCGTCGGTCATCGCAGCGTCCTTTCTCGGGTCTGCCGTCATGTGATCGCTGCGGCGCCCGGCCGGTCCATGCTCGACAGGACACAACTCTTGTCCGTGCGTCCACGCCGCCGCGGGGCGTCGGCTCCGCATCCGTTACGCTCAGGCATGCTGCGCCTGAACCAGGACACGCACGACCCGGTCAGCGAGGTGCTGCGCGGGATTCGGATGCACAGCACGGTGTACTGCGTGTCCGACCTCGGGGCACCGTGGGGTTTCCACGTCGAGGACTCGATG
>DASXTS010000198.1:0-3190 GCA_036505275.1 Pseudonocardiaceae bacterium | reverse complement strand
CCGGCTACGGCGACCAGCCCGGCTTCGGCAGCCAGCCCGGTTACGGCGACCAACCCGGTTATGGCCAACCCGGCTACGGCGGCCAACCCGGCTACGGTGACCAACCGGGCCATCCGGGCCAGCCCGCGTACAGCGACCAGCCGGGCTACCCTGGCCAACCCGCCTACGCGGGTGCCGGTTACCCCGGCGGCTACTACCCCGACCCGGCCGCCCCGTTCGGCTACGACTCCCTCGGCCGGCCATACTCGGACAAGCAGAAGCTGGTCGCCGGGCTGCTGCAGATCCTGCTCGGTGGCTTCGGCGTCGGCCGCTTCTACACCGGCCACACCGGCATCGCCGTCGCCCAGCTCGCGGTCACCCTGGTCACCTGCGGCATCGGCGCCATCTGGGGCCTCGTCGACGGCATCCTCATCCTGGTCAACGGCGGCACCGACGCACAGGGCCGCCCACTGCGCGAGAGCTGACTCGCGCCGTACTCCGGGTGCAGGGCCGAACGCCCGGCCACCGGCCACCCCCCGTCGACGATGTGGAATTTCCCCATTAGAACTGGGACAACGTCACATCGTCGCCAAACAGAACCCGTCACAAACAGTCGCCAAAGCCCAGGGCGGGGTCACCGCGTCGTGGCGCGGCGGGAGGCCCAGGCGGTGGGCCGGCTCGGCCAGGGCGCGTCCACCGGCCGCGGCTGGGCGGCGCCGGTGCATACCAGGTGAGCGGCCAGGATGCCACCGACCGCGATGGAGTTCACGATCTCGCCGGTTAGCGTCTGCCGCACCGCGTCGGCCAGCGGCACCCGGTGCACCTCGAGGTCGGCCTCCTCGTCGCCGGTCGCCATGAGGCGGTCGACCGTGGACAGCCCGCGGGCTAGGTAGACCCGCACGGACTCGTCGGTGAAGCCGGGCGAGCATGCCACGTCGACGAGGACGGCCCAGTCGGCCGCAGCCAGGCCGGTCTCCTCGGCGAGCTCCCGGCGGGCGGTCATCGTCGGGTCCTCGCCGTGCACGTCGAGCAGGCCGGCGGGCAACTCCCACAGCCGCTCGCGCAGGGGATGCCGGTACTGGTGCACCAACACGACCCGCTCATCGTCGTCGATGGCGGCGATGGCCACCGCGCCGGGGTGCTCGATCACCTCGCGGATGGCGCTGCCCCCGCCGGGCATGCCGACGTCGTCGACCCGCAGAGCCATGATCCGTCCGGTGTAAACGGTGCGGCTCGCCAGCACCTCGAAGGTGTGCCTCACCTGGCCGACGCCCTGGCCGATGCCGCGGCGGACACCGTGGCCGACACCCTCGCCGGCGCGCCGACCGACGCCTTGGCGGGTAGCTCGACCGGCAGCCGGTCGGCGGCCCGGTAGTCCAGCGCGGCGCGCACGAACGCGGCGAACAGCGGGTGCGGCCTGGTCGGCCGGCTCTTCAGCTCGGGGTGGGCCTGGGTGGCGACGAAGAACGGGTGCACGTCGTGCGGCAACTCGATGAACTCGACGAGGTGGCCGTCCGGGGAGAGCCCGGACAGCACCAGCCCGGCCGCGGTCAGCTTCTCGCGATAGGCGTTGTTCACCTCGTACCGGTGCCGGTGCCGCTCGGACACCTCGCGCGCGCCGTAGGCCCGTGCCACCTGGCTGCCTGGCGAGAGCCGAGCCGGGTACGCGCCGAGCCGCATCGTGCCGCCCATGTCGCGCTCGCCGGCCACCACGTCCACCTGATCGGCCATGGTGGCGATCACCGGGTGCTCGCAGCCTGGGTCGAACTCCGCGGAGTTGGCGCCGTCCAGCCCCGCCAGCGAGCGGGCCACCTCGATAACCATGCACTGCAGGCCGAGGCACAGCCCGAGCACCGGGATGCCGTTGGTCCGAGCGTGCCGGATGGCGCCGATCTTGCCCTCGATGCCGCGGACGCCGAACCCGCCGGGGATCAGCACACCGTCCACGCCAGCCAGCGCCATCGCGGCGCCGGCCCCGGTGCGGCAATCATCAGAGGGCACCCAGTGGATCTCCACCCTGGCCCGGTGCGCGAAGCCGCCCGCCCGCAGTGCCTCCATGACCGACAGATAGGCGTCCGGAAGATCGACGTATTTGCCGACCAGCGCGATCCGCACGGTGTCCGCCGGGTCGTGCACGCGCTCGAGCAGGTCGCCCCACACCGTCCAGTCCACGTCGCGGAACGGCAGCCCGAGCCGGCGCACCACGTACGCGTCCAGGCCCTCGGTGTGCAGCACCTTCGGGATGTCGTAGATCGACGGCGCGTCCGGCGCGGCCACCACGCCGTCGATGTCCACGTCGCACATGAGCGCGATCTTGCGCTTCAGGCCCTCGGGAATCTCCCGGTCCGCCCGGCACACGATGGCGTCGGGCTGGATGCCGATGTTGCGCAGCGCGGCCACCGAGTGCTGCGTCGGCTTGGTCTTCAGCTCGCCGGACGGCGCCAGGTAGGGCACCAGCGAGACGTGCAGGAAGAAGCACTTGTCCCGGCCGACGTCGTGCCGCACCTGCCGGGCCGCCTCCTGGAACGGCAGCGACTCGATGTCGCCGACCGTGCCGCCCACCTCGGTGATCACCACGTCCGGCACGCGGCCGTCGGGGCCTGGCGCGGCCATCGCGGTGATCCGGGCCTTGATCTCGTCCGTGATGTGCGGGATCACCTGGACGGTGTCGCCGAGGTACTCGCCACGGCGCTCCTTGGCGATGACCGCGGAGTAGATCTGCCCGGTGGTGACGTTGGCCTTGCCCGACAGGTCGCGGTCCAGGAACCGCTCGTAGTGCCCGATGTCCAGGTCGGTCTCGGCGCCGTCCTCGGTGACGAAGACCTCGCCGTGCTGGAACGGGTTCATGGTGCCGGGGTCGACGTTGAGGTAAGGGTCCAGCTTCTGCATGGTGACCCGCAGGCCACGTGCAGTGAGCAGTTGACCCAGGCTGGACGCGGTCAGGCCCTTGCCGAGCGAGGATGCCACACCGCCGGTGACGAACACGTGCTTGGTGGTTCGCGTCTGCACGGGACTTCACGGTAACACGGGAGGCCGCGCCACCTGCGGTGACGCGCCCGTGAGTGGTAATGGGCGCGATGACGACCGTTGCCCACTCACGACGCGTGCCGGCCGTCGGCTAGGCCGGCACGCCCGGGGCGACTGCCTGCGCGTTGCCGGCGGTGCCGTACCGGCCGGCGGCGCCATCGAGCTGTTCCCGCAGCGCCAGCAC
>DASXTS010000197.1:0-7310 GCA_036505275.1 Pseudonocardiaceae bacterium | reverse complement strand
CGGTGACCAGCGGTGTGGCGACCGGTAGCGGGACGACCCGCCGGGCGGTGACCGGGCGCGGCCGGGCGGCGGGCGGCAAGCGGTTGCTGCTGCTCAAGCGACTGATCGACCAGGTGCTCGACAGGGCGGAGCCTGGCCCGGTGGCGATCTCGGCGGCGGACCACTGGTGGTGGCACATCTCGCGTTACGACTCGGCTGTGGTCACCGACGCCTCCCAGCAGGGCGTGCGGCTGCGCCGGCGGGACCGCAAGCAGATGCTACGGCTCGCCCGGCATGGGGCCGCGGTGTGCCTTCGGCTGGTGCGCGAGGGCCACGCGGTGCGGCGGCGCTACCTCGCGGCGCAGCCCGTGCTGACCAGCCGGGAGAACTGGGAGCGGCTGTTCCGGCAGGGGGATGACTGACCGGCCGGCAGCTCGGCTAAGCTGCGGCCGCCGGGTGGGCCGTGGGCCGGCGGCCGCATTCAGATGATCAGCATGCCTGAGGGGTGACATGGCGTCGACCGGCTCGGCCGCAGCCGACCCGTGGTGGCGCCGGAGCCGGTGGCACCGTGACACCGACGGCTTCGCCACGGTCCGCATGCTGGCCGCGGCCGCTGTGGTCGTCGAGCACTCGGTGCCGCTGAGCAAATCCGGTCCGAGCTTCATCCCGGAGCGGCTGCACACCAATCTCGGCGTCATCGCAGTCTCGGTGTTCATGGCGATCAGCGGGTACTACGTGACGCAGAGCTGGGACCGCGACCCCTCATGGTGGCGCTACCTGACCAGGCGGATTCTGCGGATCTTTCCGCCGCTCGCGGCCGTCATCCTGGTCTGCACCTACGTTCTTGGCGTCGTCGTCACCACACTGCCCAGGCATGAGTACCTGCACCATCCGCTGACCAGCAACTACGTGTGGCACAACCTGATCCTCTACCCGGTGACCTACAACCTGCCCGGCGTCTTCACCCGCAATGTGTACGGGCCGGCGGTCAACGGCTCGCTGTGGAGCCTGCCGGTCGAGGTCCTCGGTTACCTGCTCGTCGTGGTGCTCGGCGTTGTCGGGGCGATCAAGTTCCGGCCGCTGGCCGTCGTCGCGGCCATCGGGTCCTCGGTGCTGCTGCAGCGCTTCATGACCAAGCAGGTGCGCATCGGCACGCCGATCCTGGGCATCCCCACCCACGCGCTGCTGCTGTTCCTGCCGATGTTCCTGTTCGGCATGGCGGCCTACCTCTACCGCGACAAGGTGCGCTTCACGTGGACGGGCATCGCGCTCTGCCTCGGCGTCGAGGTGATCATGTTCGGTTCGCCGCTGGTGGAGGTCACTCGCGGCGTCACGGTCACCTACATCGCACTCGCCCTCGGCACGCTGCTGCCGCGGGCCCTGATCCTGCCAGCGCTCATCGCGCCGGCGAGCTATGGCATGTACCTGTGGGGCTTCCCGGTCGAGCAGACGATCATGTACTTCGGGCCGCGCTCGCAGTGGTCACTGCTCGGCATGGCGTTGCCGATCACCTTGGTGCTGGCCCTGGTCTCGTGGTACCTCATCGAGAAGCCCGGCATGCGGCTGCGCGGCCTGATCTTCCGCCTCGGCCGTCGGCCGAGGTCGGCCCGCCCGGCCGCGACGGCGCGCGAGGTCGCGGCCGCCGAACCGGTGCTGCCCTGGCCGCTGCCTGACCTGGCCGCCGGAAGCACCGCGAGTAATGGGAACACCGCGAGCAGCGCGAGTAATGGGGGAACACCGCGGGCATCGCGGACACCCTGAGCCCCGGGGACACCCTGGCCCCCCATCTGCCGCTCGAGCGCTCGGAACCTAGCCGGGTCGGCAGCCCCCAGTTAGCACCAACCCTCACTTGAGCCGGTCTGGCTCGTACATCGAATGACCCATGGGCGTGTCCAGCCGCCTCTTTGGGTACCACCCGTAACGCAATCCCCGATCGGACGATACCGACCGTAGCTTCGGTTCCCCGACCGGGGACAATTCGGCTGCCCACAGTAGTCGTCGCCGGCTCAATTGAGCGGGCGTCGCGCGAACGGGTGGCCCACGCGTACATGGGGTGACTGGGATGTTCCGCCGGGTGTTTGCGCTCGTCGCTGGCGCGGTGGCGCTGGCAGGCATGATCACGGTGTCCAACCGGGCGGCCGACCTGCCGGCCGTGGCCGCCATGGCCCAACCGGCGGCGCGGGATGGTTTCGTGTTCCGCGATCTACCGACCGGCGTGCCGCAGGGCGAGTATCTGACCGACTTCGCCTACCTGCCGGACGGCAGCCTGATCTCGATCACCAAGGGCGGCAGGGCGTACTGGGCGCCGGCCTCCGGCGAGCCGCGGCTGATTGCCGCGCTCGACGTCTCCTCGGTCGGTGACCTCGGCCTGATCGGCGTCGCGGTCTCGCCGGGCTTCCGCTCCGACCGGACGCTGTACACCGTGCGGGGCGTGCCGGCCACCGGCGAAGGAGCCGGCGCCAACGGCAAGTTCCTGGCCAGCGCGTGGATCGTCACCGTCGATGGCGACGGCAACCCGACCGGCCTGACCGGCGAGCGGGTGCTGCTCGAGGCCCCAACGGACGACATCGCGCACGGCATGACCACCGTGCTGGCCGCCGAGGACGGCACGCTCTGGATCAGCATCGGTGACAGCGCCTCCTACGCCGTCGTCGACCCGCAAGCGCTGCGCGCCCTGGACCTCGACGACCCGCACGGCAAGATCCTGCACGTCGACCAGGACGGCAGCGGGGTGGAGACCAACCCGTACTACCAGACCGGCGCGCCGAATTCGTGGCGCAGCCGGGTATGGGCCAGCGGCTTCCGCAGCCCGTTCCGGCTCTCCCTGCACCCGACCAGCGGCCTGCCCATCGTCGGCGACGTCGGCTGGAGTGAGATCGAGGAGGTGGACCTGGTCCAGCGCGGCGGCAACTACGGCTGGCCGTGCTGGGAGGGGCCGCAGCGGACCGTCGGCTACCGCGAGCTGCCGGCCTGCGCCTCGGTCGGCACCGTGGCGCCGCTGTACAGCTATCCCCGTCCGGCCGGCAACTCGGTCACCGGCGGGGTGGTCTACACCGGCTCCAGCTACCCGGCCGCTTACCAGGGTGCCTACTTCTTCGGTGACTTCGGCTCCGGCGCGATGTGGACCATGGCCTTCGACGACGCCGGCCAGCTGGTCAGGGTGCCGGAGGTGCCGCCGTTCGCGACCGGCCTGGGCGGGCCGGTCAAGTTCGCTACCGCACCCAACGGCGACATCGTGTACGGCAGCCTGTACAGCGGCGTCGTCCGGCAGTTGGTGTACGAGCCGGGCAACAACCCGCCGGCGGCCGACATCCAGGCGACCAACGACCCGTCGACGCGCACGGTCGCGTTCGACGGCTCCGGGTCCACCGACCCCAACGGCGACGCGCTGAGCTACCAGTGGGACTTCGGCGACGGCACCACCGGCGCTGGCAGCGCCCCCGCGCACACCTACCGGGCCGGCCAGGAGCGCTTCACGGTCCGGCTGACCGTCACCGACCCGCTCGGCGCTTCCGGCACCGCGCAGCTCACCGTGTTCCCGGCCAACCACTCGCCGGTGCTCACCGTGGATGCCCCCGACCCGGACCGGCGGTTCGCGGTCGGCGACCTGGTTACGGCCAGCGCGAGCGCCACGGACGTCGAGGACGGCGCCGGCCCGGTGACCCAGGCGCTGCGCTGGAACGCCACGCTGGTGCACTGCCGGCAGCTGTCCTGCCACGACCACCCCGGCATCGAGCAGACCGGCCCGAACTTCGCCATGACATTCAACGGCCACCCCGGGGACAGCCGGCTTGTGATCACCGTGACGGCCACGGACAGCCGCGGCGCAATGGCCCGCCGCTCCTTCGACGCCAGCCCGCTGCAGCGCCGGCTGACCGTGCAGAGCAGCGTGCCGGCCGGCTTCGTGCTCGGCGACGTCAGCGCCGCGAGCTCGCTGTTCACCGTCGGGCAGGTGGTCACCGTGGTGGCGCCGGCCCTCGCACTGGACGGGCTGTCCACGTTCGACGGCTGGGCCGACGGCGCGCCACGGATTCGCCAGGTCACGATCGGCGACGAGGACACCACGCTGGTCGCGACCTACCTCAGCCCCATCGACCGTCGCTACCGGGACGACGCCGCGCTCCGCGCAACGCTCGGCGAGCCGATCGGGCTGGAGCAGATCGGGGAGAGCCTGCGGTGGCGCAGGTATGCCAACGGCCGGCTGTACTGGACGCCGGAGCTGGGCATCACCGAGGTGCACGGCGGGATCGCAGCGGCGTTCGAGGCGCACAATGCCGAGGTGGGCTTCGGCGTGCCGATCACCGAGGAGTCCGGCTCGCCGGACGGCCGGGGCCGCTTCAACGACTTCGCCGGCGGCAAGTCGATCTACTGGACGCCTCAGACCGGGGCGCACACCATCCTGGGCGGGATCCGGACCAAGTGGCGCACCGTCGGTGCCGAGCAGGGCTACGTTGGCTACCCGTCGACCGACGAGACGGTCACCCCGGACGGTGTCGGCGCGTACAACGACTTCGATCGGTTGGCGTCGATCTACTGGTCGCCGGCCACCGATGCCAAGATCGTCCGCCAGGACATCCGGCGCAAGTGGTACACGCTGGGTGCGCAGGCCGGCTTCCTCGGCTACCCGACCACCGACGAAACGGCGACGGCGGACGGCATCGGTGCGTTCAACCGGTTCCGGGGTGGCTCTATCTACTACTCCAACCTGACCGGCTCCTGGTCGGTCCGGGCCGGCATCGAGCAGAAGTGGCGTTCGTTCGGTGCCGAGGCCAGCTTCCTCGGCTACCCGACGACCGATGAAACGTTGACGCCGGACGGCATCGGCGCCTACAACTTCTTCCAGCGCGGCGCCGTGTACTACAGCCCGAGCACCGGCGTCCACGAGGTGCACGGCGGGATCCGGTTGCGCTGGACGCTGCTCGGCGCGGAACGCTCCTACCTCGGCTATCCGATCAGCGACGAGTACGGGGTCCCCGGCGGCGCCCGCAGCGACTTCCAGTACGGCTACATCATTTGGGTGGCCAAGACTGGTCAGATGATCGACCGCCGGTACTGAGCCGCGCCCGGCGGCTGCCGTCCGGCGCCCGTTAGGATCGACGGACTGTGACCGCCGTAGACGCCCATCGCGGCCGGCCAGGGCTTCGCACCCAGCTGGCCAGATTCGTGCTGGTCGGCGTGCTCGCCGCGGCCGTCGACTTCGGCACCTATCAGGCGTTGCTCGCGGCCGGCGTCTGGGTGCACCTGGCCAAGGCGGCCAGCTTCGTGCTCGGCACCAGCACGGCGTACCTACTCAACCGGCGCTGGACGTTCCGCTCGGCCGGTGGCCCGGCCCGGCTGGCCGGGTTCGTCCTGCTGTACGGCACCACGTTCGTCATCAACGTCGGGATGAACGCCCTGGCGTTGCAGCTGCTCCCGGCCGGCCGGTGGCGGATCACCGCGGCCTGGCTGGTGGCCCAGGCCACCGCGACATTGATCAACTTTGTGGTCCTGCGCACCGCGGTGTTCCGCCGGTGAGGGGGATCCGTCGCGTGGCGCGGTTGGACCCGATCCTGCGCCGGGTTCGCGGAAAACTGGTGAGGGCCGTCCAGGAGGGCATCGTCGGCGGGCTGGAGGAGTTGCGCCGCGACATCGCCGATTTCGAGCACCGAACCCGGCGCGACCTCGCGTTTGCCGCCGACCGCATCGCGGTCATGTCGAGCGCCGAGTTCGTCCAGCTCACCATGCCCACGGCGCCGGCGTTCCCGAGCATCCTCGACACCCTGCGGCACGCGCTGTCGCTGGCGCCGGCCGACGGCATGGCGCTCGAGTTCGGCGTGTGGTCCGGCACCACGCTCAGCGTGATCGCACAGGCCCGCGACGGGGAGGTGTACGGGTTCGACTCGTTCCAGGGGCTGCCGGAGGACTGG
The DNA here is from genome assembly GCA_036505275.1 of Pseudonocardiaceae bacterium. Taxonomy (GTDB): domain Bacteria; phylum Actinomycetota; class Actinomycetes; order Mycobacteriales; family Pseudonocardiaceae; genus DASXTS01. The sequence goes on along the minus strand of DASXTS010000197.1, from coordinate 1,425 downwards.
CGCACCGGCTTTCCGGCCGGGATATTCGAGTCGCACGGGCTGCCGGACGTGCCCGGCGCCGAGCTGGTCGTCGGCATGTTCGCCGACACGCTGCCCGCCTTCCTGGACAAACACGACGGTCCGGTTTCGTTCCTACACGTCGACAGCGACCTGTACAGCTCGGCTCGCACCGTACTGGAGCATGTCGGACCGCGGCTGCGGCCGGGCAGCATCGTGGTGTTCGACGAGTTCTTCAACTACCCGGGCTGGCAGCAGCACGAGTACAAGGCATGGCGCGAGTTCGTCGACGCCACCGGCATCGGCTTCCGCTGCCGCGGATACACAGCCGACAACGAGCAGGTGATCATCGAGATCACCGCGATCCCGGCCGGCTGAACGTTCCGGGTAGGTCTGTGTGGGTCGGCGGGGCACCTGTTCGCACAAGCGCAATGGGTGCAAGACTTGTCCCGGGTCCGGGACCCCCAGCCGGACCCACCCCGCCCCTCGCGTGAGCACCTCCCCCTCGGCTCCCGCGAGGGGCCCTTATCGTTGCGGGCTCGACGACGTCCCGGGCCGGTGGCGGAAGAAGTGCTCCCGCCGGCCCTGGCGAACCAGGCGCAGCCACCGCACGAACGCCTTCGGATCGCGCCTGGTCGCCATGAAGTACAGCCCGAAGCGGACGATCTCCAGCAGGCCGAGCTTGCGCAGCCCGGGCTGACCGAGCAGGTAGCCGCGGTTGCGATAGGTGTAGTAGCGCTTCACCTCGTCGGCCGGGTCCTGGGCGTGCAGCCGGCCGCCGAGCATCGGCTTGAACTCATCGGAACCGTCGGGGTGCAGGTAGGCGGCGCGCAGCGAGGTGCCGAACGGCAGCCCGGAGCGCACCACCCTGCGGTGGATCTCCACCTCGTCGCCGCGCACGAACAGCCGGTAGTCGGGCACCCCGACCACGTCGATGGTGGACGCCCGGAACAGCGCGCCGTTGAAGAACGAGGCGATGCCCGGCAGGAAGTCCACGCCGAGCTGGTCGCGCCGGCGCTTCCAGGTCAGACCCCGGCGCAGCGGAAACGCCAGCCGGTCCGGGTCCTCGATGTTGACCACCACGGGCGAGACCACCGCAAGCCGCCGTTGCGTCGCCTCGGCGAGCAGCGTGGCCAGCACGTTCTCGTCGGCGGGGCGACCGTCGTCGTCGCCGAGCCAGATCCACTCGGCGCCCAACGCGAGCGCGTGCAGAATCCCCAGCGCGAACCCGCCGGCACCGCCGAGGTTGCGCCGCGACGGCAGGTACGTCGACGGCAGCGGGCAGGCGTCCACCACATCGCGCGCCGGTTGGTCGGGCCCGTTGTCCACCACCACCAGGTGGTCCGGCGGCCTGGTCTGGCCGGCCACCGTCTTCAGCGACAGTGACAGCAGCTCACGGCGGTGCCTGGTCACCACGACGCAGACCAC
>DASXTS010000196.1:0-3695 GCA_036505275.1 Pseudonocardiaceae bacterium | reverse complement strand
CGGCCAGGACGCCGACCGCTTCGACCGCTCCCTGGTTGGCATGGGGTACGCGATCCCGAACCGGGCGAAGGAACTCCTCGGCCCGCGCGCACCCGTGGTGGCCTGAGTGGGGTCCCGCGCCCCCGCAGTCGTCAACGCTCTAGTGGCCTTAGTGGGAGCGGCCGTCCCCTCGGATGTGGTCGTGTGGGATGGGCCCGCCCCGTCGGGGGACACGCGGGACGCCATCCACATCGGCTACGACGCCGACCCCGAGGGCAGCGCTGAGGCGATCTTCTCCGAACGCGCCGCGAACGCTTTCGGGCCCGCGCAGCGCGGCGAAACCGTGACCGTCACCTGCGCTGCTTACGCGCTGCGCGGCGACGGGGACACGGCTGCAGCCAGGACACGCATCTACGCCCTGCTCGACGTGCTGATCAACGCCGTGGAGACCAACCCCACGCTCAGCATCGGCGCGAGCGTGACGGCGTCGGTGCCGTCGCTCCGGGTCCTGTACGTGCCATCCGAACAAGCCGGGCTCGAGGTCGTGGGGACGTGCACAGTCGAAGCCAGGTGTTTGCCGGCATGACAGATAAGGGATAGCTCACCCGCCCGATCTAGGCCCTGCGCTTACGAACGTCACCAACCGGTCCTCGTAGTTGACGTTGACGACCAGCAGCAGGCCCGCAGTGCCGGGCAACTCGACGTAATCGCCCGGCTGTGGCAGTGGTTCGTCCAGTAGGTCGAACCCGACTCGCAGTTTCGCCGTGAAGTCGTCATTCCACATGTCCACCTCCCGTTCCAACCTGGAAAGGCCAGCGTATGGCTGCACTGTCCGCGATTGCTCCGTCCAACAGCGGCACCGCGTCAACGGGTGCCGCTGTTGCTTCGTCGGACACGATCGCCCAGTCCATCATGGGGTCCCGCGGCTGCTTCCTTGACATCATCAACGCTGGCGGCTCGACGGACAACATCACCATTTCCGACGCGGGCTCCACCCCGGCCGGCAATCCGCTCACCGGCGGCACCATCGCCGGCTCGGTCGCGGCCGGCGCGTCGAAGGTCTTCTACGTCCGGCCGGAGCAGGTCAACCCGTCCACGGGCCTGGTGACCGTGACGCACTCGTTCACTACGACCGTCACCTACAAACTCTTCCCGGTGCCGTGATGGGCAGGTACCGCGCGGTCAGCCCGCTGGCAGAGCCGTTCATCGGCGACTTCGCCAAGGACGAGTTCGAGCACGAGTTCCCCTCACCTGCCGCAGAACAGGACGCGGTGCGGGGTGGACTGGTGCAGATCGTGCCGAGAACGTATCGGGCGCTGTCGGACAACTACCAGCACCCGCAGGGCGAAGAGTTCGAGGCCGCCTTCCCGATGGAGATCGAGGCAGCGCTGATCTCCGGCGGCCACATCGAACGTGTCGAACCCGAACCGAAGCCCACCAAGCGGTCGAAGAAGGCCGCCGACGAGTCCCCTGACCAGCCCACGGACGCGGAGGCGTCAGGCTGAGTCGGCGCGCCTCGTCGCCCGATTGGCCTTCCTGGCACAGGACATTGAGCAGAATCTTCCTTTGCTCTGACGAATCTGCGCCAGCATTGCCGCGAAGCGGACGCCACACCATTCGCAGTCACGTGCCACCGCGCGGTGCCTGCTCCCGTTGGGGCGAACGACGAACAGTTCGTCAGGGTCGATCCGGCGTCGATCGCCCTCACGGGTCCGGTGGGCGTTGCAGATGTTGCAGCTCGGAACCAGGTTCGCCGGGTCGTTGTTTTGTTGATCCCAGTCGAGATGGTCGGCAACCAGCGCTCCCTCCCCGACTCCAGCCCCTGGCAGCCAGGTAACTGGCGCGTCACACCAATGGCACGGGTGAGTGCCAGGTCCGATGTTCTCGAACAGGACGACCCGGCATACGGAGACCGTTCCGGACGGTGGCGCCAGTGGGTGATCGGGACGCCGCACCATTCGCGGGCCGACGGTGGCCGCCCTCCGTATCGGTCGCCCTGACGCGTTGTAGCAGGAGAACGAACAAAAGCGGTTGGAGCGGTTCTTCTGCCGCGGCTGGAACTCGGCACTACAGATTTCGCAGATCCTCATCGCGCAATCCTAGCATCATCATCACGAGAGGTAGAATGGCGTGGCCATATTTGCTCTGGTGGACGCGTTTGTGCAGATCAACGGCGTCACCTTGTCCGACCACGCGAACCAGGTGACGGTCGAGGACAATCGTGCCGAGGTCGACATCACCGCGTTCGGCGCCACTTCCAAGGCCATCACGAAGGGCCTAGGCGACGCCAAGATCACGGTGCGGATGTTCCAGGACTTCGCGTCCGGCAAGACCCACGCCACGTTGCAACCGCTGATCAGTTCCACCACCCCGATCACCGTCGAGGTGCGGCCAACAAGCGGGGCGCGGTCGGCGACCAACCCGGCGGCGGTGCTGAGCGCACTGTTGATGAGCTACAACATGCTGTCCGGGTCAATGGGGGAGGCATCCATGATTGAGGCCACTTTCACGAACGCGAGTCAATCGGGGATGACGTATCCGACGGCCTAGTGACATGCCCGTGCGTGGCGCCGCGGAGTTGGTGCACGACCTGGCGGCCCTGCCGGTGTCCTTGGATCGGGAATCCAGGCGGGCGTTGCGGGAAGCGGTGGAGCCGATCGCTTCGGACGCCAGGGCTAGAGCGTCCTGGTCGGGCAGGATTCCTGGCGCTATCCGTGTGCGGACTCGGCAGAACTCACGGGGCATTGCGGTGTCCATCCGTGTGAGCGGCAAGACGGCACCGCACGCGCGGCCCATCGAGCACGAGGGCAAGCCGGGCAACTTCCGGCACCCCGTGTACGCGGACGCCAAGGAGCCCCGCGGACGGTGGACGTGGGTGAACCAGCAGGCTAGGCCGTTCCTCGCGCCGGCCGCCAGGGCTGGCTACGACCAGGTTGCCGAGAAGGTGGCCGATGCCATCACTGCTGTTGCTCGCCGGCACGGTTGGCGATAGGGGAGAGATATGAGCCTGCGGGAACGCCTACAGTCTCGGCCGCTGCCGCATGCCACGTACCGGTTGCGGGTCACGGACGCATCCGAGGCCGAGAGTGAGCTCACTGAGGCGGAGATGGCTCTCACCCTCACCGAACGCCGGGGGGAGGATGCCGAAGCGGCCAAGGCTCGGGTGGAGGCAGCGAGGGCCGCAGTGGATGAGTGCTACGAGGTGCTCACCGTCACGGCCCTGCCACCCGCGGACTTGGAGGCGCTGATCGCGGCGCACCCGCCGACCGGGGAGCAGAAGGACGCCGTCTACAACCAGGACACGTTCCGGCCGGCGCTCTTCGCGGCCTGTGTTGAAGGCGACATGACCGAGCAGGACTGGGCGCAGTGGTGCACGAAAGGCCCGGTCAGTCTCGGTGAACGCAACGAGCTGTTCTGGGTGGCGTGGGGAGTCAACGGCCGCGCGGCCGACCTGCGGAATCTCCCAAAAGGCTAGATCTCGATTCGCAACTGGAACTTGAGCTCGAGGTCTGCGAGCGGTACCAGGTCCCGCACAGCCACTTTTTGGGCGGGCCCAGGGTGTGGACGCAGTACGACCGGGACAAGGCGATGGCCTACCGGTTGCGGCAGCGGGAAACCTGCCCCGGTTGCGGCACGCGCCGTAGCGAGTGGACTAACGCCGTCGGTGGTCCTAAGCAGGGCTACGTCGCCGAGGTCGTCCACTGCCGAGGCTGTGA
>DASXTS010000195.1:0-2310 GCA_036505275.1 Pseudonocardiaceae bacterium | reverse complement strand
CGATGGTGATCAGCCGCCGGAACCCCCGTTCCAGGCGGGCGTAGGGGTTACGTGGATTGTCCAGTATGTAGCTGGCCATCGGTGCAAGCACGTAGACCTCGTCAAGGTCGACGTCGGTCAGAAGGTCCAGCGACGTGGTCGAGTGCACGCCCCCATCGACGTAGCGCCGGCCCGCGATCACCGTTGGCCGGTACCAGCCGGGGATAGAGCAGGACGCGACCACCGCCTCCGGGAGTGTGACGTACGGCGCTCCGGCGCGGCCGAACACGACTCGCCGCCCGGAATCGTAGTCGACGGCCACCACCCAGGTCTCTCCGCCCGGCGCCCAGCCGTCTGCCGCAATCCCCGCTGTGGCGGGCCGCGCGTGGGCCTTGGCCTGGGCGAGCAGTCCGCGCACCAGGCCCTCCAACGAGGTGTGCCGGGCGCGTCCCTGCGGCACCAACGCGCTAGCGGCCACCCAAGGGTAGACCCGGTGCGGGGCGAGCGCCGCACTGAGCAGCAGCCGAGGCGAGCCGACCCGCATGTGTGGCAGCGGCGGCAGCGGACCGCCAGCGTCGCGGTCGATTTCACTGAGGTTGGGCAGGAGCGCTAGCGTCGTCCCGCGCTGATGCTCCACGACGTCCTCGACGGCGACCCCGCAGCGCAACGCGGCGGCCAGCGCGCTGCCGGCGCTGGTTCCGACGATGAGGTCCACCGTGCCGATCGGGTACGGCAGCCGCTCCTTTAGCGCAGCTAGAGCTCCGGCCATCCAGGCGGCGCCGAGGACACCGCCGGCACCCAGCACCAGGCCGGTCCGGCGGCGACGCGGCATGGGAGCTGTTGCCCCATCGCCGGACACCATCGCCGCCTCCATGGTCAGGCCGCCCTGACGTCACGGCGGGCGCCATCGGCCGAGCATGGTACGCAGCGTGGTATCGCACTCACCGTGCGGCCCGGTCCCGCTCGGCGTCGACCATGGCGGTCAGGGTCTCGTGAGCGGTGTGCGCCGGCGCCCAGCCCAGGTCGCGGCGAGCCTTGGTCGTGTCCATGAGCATCGGGTGCCGCGCGGTGTGCACCCACTCCATCTCGGCCGGGAGCAAGGGAAGCCTCTCCACCAGCGTCGAGGTCAGGCCGACCAGCGCGCCGGGGACGGGGATCGCGTAGCCGCCCAGGGCGCGGGCAAACTCGCTCATCGTGATCTCGCCGTCCCCGGCGAGGTTGTAGGCACCCGGCGGGCCGGTGCCGACGACCGCCGCGCAGACCGCAGTGGCGACGTCGTCGTGGTGGATCAGCTGGAACCGCACACCAGGGTCGGGAAGCACGGGCAAGAGGCCCGGCACACGGCCGAGCACCCGCCTTGCCGTGCTGGGTAGGCGCTCGGCGGCCCGGCGCCACGGCAGACTCCGGACCAGCAGGGTTGCCTCTGGCCCCGCCACGATGCACGGTCGCAGCACGTACACCTGCAGGTCGGCACCGGCAGTGACCTCGGCCAGCAGTGCCTCGCAGGCGGCTTTCTGCGCAGAGTAGTAGTGCTCGTACGAGCCGCGGGCGGGGACCTCCTCGGTTAGTGGTACCGGGTTGTCGGCGTGGTAGCCGTAGGCCGCCAGGGACGAGGTGTACACCAGCCGGCTCGGTCGATCAGCCGAGACGGTGGCCTCGAACACGTTGCGGGTGCCGGCGAGATTGATCCGCTGGCTCTCCTGGCGTGAGCCGACGATGACGTACGCGAGATGCACGACTACGTCGGCCTCGGCCACCAGCGCCTCGACCGCGGCCCGGTCCAGGACATCTCCTTGCCGGTACTCGGTCTTACGCCAGCCTCGGGACGCCGGGTCGAACGGCCGGCGGGCCATACCCAGGACGCGGCCCACCCGGTCTTCCTGTTCCAGTGCGCGGACCACCGACGTGCCGATCTCTCCGGTCGGTCCGGTGACGGCGACGGTGCGCGCCATAGTCAGCTTCCCCGCAGTCGCTGCGCTGGGCAGGCAGCTTCTCGCCCATCATGAACGCGGTCATACCGGCAGTCCACACCGGGAGAGCGGCCGCTGGCGGCTTCCAGCGAGGGGCGAGGTCCTTGCGCTCTGCGCGTTCTAGGACGCTGCTGAAGATGCCTGGTCCTGTCAGGACGGGAGTTTCTGCAATAGCTGTCTGTGCGCCCGGTTGGCAGGGCGCTGGAAGGCCCTGTCGGCATCCGGGTCCGGTCCGGGGAGCAGGGCTGGGCGCGGTGACAGCGGATCTCAGCCCAGCACCCAGGCGCCATCACGACAGGCAAGGCCAAGTACCAGCAGCCGGCGTAGGTTGACCGCGGCCACCCGCACCGACCACCACAGG
>DASXTS010000194.1:0-18591 GCA_036505275.1 Pseudonocardiaceae bacterium | reverse complement strand
GGTCACTCCGTCCATCGGGGTGCGCGCTTCTCCAGGAAGGCCGCGGCCCCCTCGGCCAGGTCGGCGCCGAGGAAGAACGGCAGGTTGAGGAACTGCGCGGCGTCCAGGGCCTGCGCCGGCGGCAGCTCCGAGAGCAGCTGGAACGCCCGCCGGCCCAGCCGCACCGCCTGCGGGCTGACCTGCGCGAACCGTGCGGCGTAGCCGTCGACGCCGGCCATCAGCGCGTCCCGGTCGGGATACACGGTGCTGACGAACCCGGCGCGGTGCGCGGTCAGCGCGTCGATCGGCTCGCCGGTGAGCATCATCTCCAGCAGCAGCTTGCGGGGCAGCGCGCGGGCCAGCTGCGAAACGATGATCATCGGGAACAGCCCGACCTTGACCTCGGGCATCGCGAACGACGCCCGCTCGGTGGCCAGCACCACGTCGCACATGCCGGCCAGGCCCATGCCGCCGGCGTAGGCGGGCCCGTCCACCGCGGCGATCACCGGCTTGGGGGCGTCCAGCATCATCCTGTGCAGGTCGATGATCGCGGCCGGCCAGGCGTAGGCCTCCTCGACCGGCAGCTGTCCGAGCCGCCCCATCTGACGCAGGTCGCCGCCGGCGCAGAAGGCCGGCCCGGCGCCGGTGACCGCGATCGAGCGCACCCGCCGTTCGGCGAACAGCTCGGCGAAGGCGTCGCGCAGCGCGTGCGCGGTGTCGTGGTCCAGCGGGTTGCGGTCCTGCGGCCGGTTCAGCGTCACCAGCCCGAGGCTGGCCCGGTGCTCGACTGTCACCAGATCACCGACCAGGTCGCTCATCGGGTCCGCCTCACCGGGTCCACCTCATGACGGCAGCTCCATCCGCAGCAGCCAGGCGTACATGACCTTGCCGAGGTGGTCGGAGCGCAGCGACCTGGTGCCGCCGCCGTCCAGCGCGCCGGTGAGCACGAAGTTCAGCGCCCGGATACCGGGCAGCTCGTACCGGGTCACGGTGCCCTTCACCAGGTCGCCGTAGTGCTGGCTGACCCGCTCCTCGGTCAGCACCCGCCGTAGCACCGCGTACCCGGCGTCGTCGTAGGCGACGATTCCAACGTTGCAGGTGTCGCCCTTGTCGCCGGAGCGGCCGTGCGCGAGGTCGGCGATCCGCAGCCGCGTGCCCATGATCAGACCTCCAGCAGCTCGACGGACTGCTCGACGTACTCCCGCGGCACCAGGCACGGCCACACCGCGAACAGCTCCTTCAGCGGCGGCCGGGTGCCGACGCCGGCCACTCCGGCCGGTCCGTTGTTGTACAGCGGCACGCACTCCGTGAAGACCTTGCGCGCCTGGTCCGCGTCGGCGCAGCGGGCGGCGTAGCGCACCACGATCTCCGGCAGCTCCGGGTCGTCCGGCTCCGGGATGCGCCCGCCCCACATCGAGTTGTGGCCGAGGTACTCGACGATGTCGTCCTCGCACTCGAAGCCGGCCCGGCGCAGCCGGTCGCGCAGGAACCGCAGGCCGCGCTGCGCCTTGGCGTAGGCGTCCGGCCAGGTGTAGGTGAACACCACCTCGCCGACGAAGCCGGCGCGGTAGCCCATGTTGACCTTCAGGGTGTCCGGCCGCTGCCGCCCGGTCGCACCGGCGATGCGCACCCGGTCCGGCCCGACCTGCTCCAGCGTCAGGCCGGCGAAATCGGCCGTGACGTCCGCGGTCAGGTAGTTGGCCGGGTCGAGGATCTCGTAGACCATCTGCTCGCTGACGGTGCCGACATCCACCCGGCCGCCCGAGCCGGGCGTCTTGGTGATGATCGCGGTGCCGTCCTCGGACACCTCGGCGATCGGGTAGCCCAGCGACTCCAGGCCCGGCACGTCCTGCCAGCCGCCGGCGTACAGCCCGCCGGTGGCCTGCCCGCCGCATTCGATGGCGTGCGCCACCGCGGTCGCCATGCCCAGCCGCTGCCAGTCGTCGGTCGCCCAGCCGAACTCGTGGATGAGCGGCCCGAGGTAGAGCGCGATGTCGGTGACCCGGCCGCACACCACGACGTCGGCGCCGCGGCGCAGCGCGGCCACGATGCCCTCGGAGCCGGTGTAGACGGCGGCATGCGTGAGCCGCTTCCGGACCTGCGCGAGCGGCTGCCCGGTGTCCAGGTTGGTGAACGGCACACCCAGCTCCAGCAGCCGGTCGATGTCGTCACGGATGTCGTCGCCGGTCACCACGGCGATCCGCACGCCGCCAAGGCCAAGCTCCTTGGCCAGCTCGGCGATCCGCTCGGCGCAGGCCTGCGGGTTCGCGCCGCCGGCGTTGGTGACGATCTTGACGCCGCGGGCCACGCAGGTGGGCAGCGCGCCGCGCATCAGGTCGAGCACGTCGCGGGTGTAGCCGAAGCCGGGGTCCTTGGCCCGCTGCTTGGACAGGATCGACATGGTCAGCTCGGCCAGGTGGTCGCAGCACAGGTAGTCGATCTCGCCGCGCTCGGCCATCTCGATCGCGGGCTGCACGCTGTCGCCCCAGAACGCCATGCCGGCGCCGAGCCGGACCGTCCTCGGTGCCATCGGATGTCACCGCCCCACGGCAGCGAGCGGGTACTGCACGTGACGCAGCGTGAAGAACTCGCGGAAGCCCTCCATGCCACGGTCGACGCCGACGCCGCTGTCCCCGAGGCCGGGCCAGGGCGCGTCGGGGCGGTCGGCCCCGCCGCCGTTGAGCGTCACGGTCCCGGCCTTCAGCCGGCGGGCGAAGCGCATCGCCTCGTCGGTCGGGCCCCAGACGTTGGCGTTCAGGCCGTACCGGGTGCCGTTGGCGATCTCCAGGGCCTGCTCGACGGAGTCGTAGGGCAGCAGCACGCCGACCGGGCCGAACAGCTCCTCCTGGCAGATCTCCGCGCCCGGCGCGACGCCGCCGACCAGCGCCGGGTTCATGAAGTAGCCGCGGTCCGCCGGCGGCCGCCCGCCACCGGCCTCGATCACACCGCCGGCGTCCAGTGCGCGCCTGACGTAGCCCTCGACGCGGTCGCGGTGCTCGCCCCGGATCAGCGGGCCGAGGTCGGTCGCCGGGTCCCACGGGTCGCCGACGGTGAGCCCGTCGACGAACTCCTTGGCCGCCGCCGCGTAGTCGGCGTACTGCGCACGCGGCACCAGGGTGCGGGTGGTGGCGCCGCAGCCCTGACCGGCGTTGCGGGTGTAGCGCAGGATCGACGGGCCGACCGCGGTGGCCACCTCGGCTCCGGGCAGCAGCACGTTCGGCGACTTGCCGCCGAGCTCCAGCACGACCTTCTTCAGCCCGCGGGCGGCCTGCTCCATCACCTTGCGCCCGACGCCCACCGAGCCGGTGAAGGTCACCATGTCCACGCCGTCCGCGGTGGTCAGCGCCTCGCCGACGGCGGCCTCACCGAGAACCACGGTCACGCTGCCCGGGGGCAGCTCGGCCGCGCGGGCACACCGGGCGAATGCGATCGCCGACAGCACGGTGCGCGGCGACGGCATGAGCACCGCGGTGCAACCGGCGGCCAGCGCGCCGCCCACCTTGAACGCGGTGATCAGGAGCGGGAAGTTGTATGCGGTGATCGCGGCCACCACGCCGATCGGCTCACGGAAGATCGTGCTGGCGGCCAGCACCGGCTGCTCGGAGAGCGGCAGCCCCTCCTGGTATCCGCCCATCGGCCCGCGCACCGCGGCGTCGGCGAACCACTCGAAGAAGGCCACCGGCGCGCTGCCGTGCAGGCCGCGGCTGAGCGAGATCGGGGTGCCCACTTCCAGCACGCCGATCTCGGCGAACGCCTCCCGGTGCGTGTCCAGCTCCGCGGTCAGGCGCTGCAGGGCACGGCCGCGCTCCTTGGCCGGCAGGCCGGACCACGGGCCGCCGTCGAACGCGGTGCGCGCGCCGGCCACGGCCTCGGTGACGTCGCCAGGCGAGGAGGCCGGCACCCGGCCGACCACGTCGCCGGCGGACGGGTCCACCACCTCCAGCTCGTGCTCGCCGCCGGCCCGGACCCAGCCCTCCGATCGGAGGTCGTCCAGATCGGCGAGCAGTGCGAGGGTGGCCGGTGACAGCCGGGTGTCGGTCAGCATGGCATCCACTCCTTATCGAGTCGGCCCGCTATCCATGTTCAGGATTATCATGGTTCTGAGCCTTGTCAAGCGTTCGCCCCGGGTACAGCGACGGCACGACGGCCAGGTGCGCGAGGCCAAGGGCGAGCAGCGCCCAGAACCCGACGGCGTAGCCGCCGGTGAGGTCGTGCAGCACGCCCACCAGCACCGGCCCGAGCCCGGCGAACGTGTAGGACAGCAGGAAGACCATTGCCGAGAGCCCGGTCGCGGCCGCCCGGCTGGACGTGACGTCGACGAGCAGCACCAGGCCCAGCGAGAACCCGCCGCCGATGCCCAGGCCGACCAGGGCGGCGGCGACGTAGGACAGGCCCGGTGCGGCGGCAAGCCCGAGCAGGCCGAGCGCCGTGCAGCCCAGGGACAGCCCGAGCAGCGGGCGGCGGTCCCGGGTGCGGTCGGTGAGCGCCGGCAGCACCAGCATCGCCACCACCTGCACGACGAGCAGCAGGGACAGCAGCCGGCCGGCGCTCTGCGCGTCCCAGCCGCGGGCCCGGTAGGCCGGCGCCACCCAGGTCAGCGCGCTGAAGCCGATCAGGGTCTGGATCGCGAAGTAGACGGCCAGCAACCGGGCGGTGCGGCTGCGCCAGGGCAGTCGGTGCACGTCCGGTGCCGCCGGCACGAGCTCGGTGTGCGGCTCGGTGTGCGGCTCGGTGTGCGGCTCGGTGTGCACAGGCAGCCGGCGGACGGTCAGCAGCCAGCACACGACCGTGACGCCGGTCGGCAGGGCCCAGAACGCCAGCGACCGGTTCCAGCCGCCGAGCCCGGCGGCCAGCGGAGCGCTCGCCCAGGCCGCCACCGCCGATCCGGTGGCCAGCGCGGTGGCGTACAGCCCGGCGCCCAGCCCCGGCCGGCCGCTCAGGTGGTGGCCGATCAGCCCAGGGATGATCGTGGAGACACCGCCCATCGCGGCGCCGCCGAGCAGCGCCGACAGGTAGAGCAGCCAGGTGTGCCGGCCGCCGACCCTGGTCAGTTCGGCGACCGTCAGGAGCACCAGGCACACGGTGGTTGCCTGCTCCTGGCCGACCCGGGCGGCCAGCCGCTGGGCCGGTGGCGCGAGCAGGCCCATGCAGACCACCGGGATGGCGGTCAGCAGGCTCAGCTCGACGCCGGACAGCCGCAGGTCGGCGCCGATGTCGCCGAGCAGCGAGGGCACCGCCCCGAACGTCGTGCGCAGGTTCAGCCCGATCAGCCCGAAGACGGCGATCAGCGTGACGCCGGCCAGTGCGCGCTCGGCGATCGGTGAGGCGGCGCGCACGGCCTGCGGAACGGCCGTCATCGGGCGAGGGCCGGCAGCACCTCGGTGCCGAACAGCTCCAGCTGCCGCATGGCCTCGCGGTGCGCCAGCCCCGGCCAGTGCGGTTTGAAGATGAAGTGCGTCATTCCGCACTCGTCGGCCAGCCGCCGCAGCGCGGCCGCGCACTCCTGGGGTCGCCCGAGGATGAAGCGCTCCTCGATCTCCTCGCGCAGTTGCTCGCCGCCGGAGGCCACCGGGGTGTTCTCCCCCGACAGGCCCCACTTGCGGTAGGTCTCGTACCGGGCGCGGTAGCGGGTCAGCGCGGCCTGCACGGCCGCCTCGCGGGTCGCCGCGATGAGCAGCTCGCGGCGCACCGGGAAGTCGCCGGTGGTGGGCAGGCCGTTGGCCTCGCGGGTCTCCAGGAACAGCTTGCGCAGCGCTGCCAGCTCGGTGTGGGTCGGAAACGGCGGTGCGTACCAGGCGTCGCCGAGCCGAGCCGCGCGCCGCACCGCGGCGGCCGCCTGGCCACCGATCCACACCGGCGGCCCGCCCGGCTGCAGCGGCCGCACCGCCGGCTGCCCGCCCTCGACCTGGAAGAACCGGCCGCGGAAGTCGACCACGTCGCCACTCCACAGCCGCCGAATCAGGGCCAGCGACTCCTCGAACCGGGCCACTCGGGTGCCCGGTTGCACGCCGAACGCGGCGAACTCGTGCGCGCTGTAGCCGAGCCCCACGCCGAACACGGCCTTGCCGTCGGTGAGCACGTCGAGCGTGGCGATCTGCTCGGCCATGTCCACCGGGTTGACCATGGAGAGCAGCACGATCCCGGTCGCGGTCCGCAGGCTGGGCGCGCGCGCCGCCATGTGGGTGAGCCATGGAACGGGCTGGAAGTAGCGCAGTTCGGCGCCCAGGAAGTGCTGCCCGGCCACCATCAGCCCGAACCCGAGCTGCTCGGCGGTGGCGACCAGCTCCTCGTGCTCGCGGCGCTGCTGCCGCGCGTCGGTGCCGGCGTTGTAGACCGAGGTGAGCAGGACGCCGAAGTCCACCGGTCCTCCTCAGAGGTCGTTATTGCCGCAGGCTATTTCTGATATTTATGATAAGCGTTATACCACAGCGGAGCCAATCCGCCGACGACAGGAGGCCACCCCATGACCGACACCGATGCCACCACACTGCAGCGGCGCATCGCCCGCTTGGAGGACCGCGCCGCGATCGCCGACCTGGCCGTGCTCTACGGCTTCGTCATGGACGAGCGCGACATCGACGGCATCCGCCGGATCTTCTGCGAGGACGCGACGCTGCGTTCGCAGGACGGGGTGTTCGCCGCGACCGGCATCGACGAGATCGTCAAGACCTACCAGGGACGCTTCGACGCTCTCGGCCCGACCAACCACGTCAGCCACGGGCACGTGATCCGCCTCGACGACACCGACCCGGACGTGGCGACCGGGCTGCTGGCGTCGCACGCCGAGGTGATCCGCGACGGCAAGCCGATGGTGGTGGCCCTGCGCTACAAGGACAGCTACCGGCGCACGCCCACCGGCTGGCGGTTCGCCGACCGGCTGATGTCCTACATGTACTACGTGGACGTGCGCGATTACGCCGACGCTCTGGGCGACCCGAACCGGGTGCGCGCCTACGGCGACCGCCGGCCGGCGGACTGGCCCGAGGTGCTGACCGGCTCGACCCCGGACTGGCTCAAGGACTACCTGGGCTGACGCCCCTGATCAACGTGCCGGCTGGGCCCGCCATCGCGTGCCGTGAGATCGTGCCGGGCATCTGGAATCTCATCGGGTGTCTCGACGATGCGCTCGGCGGGTACGTCGACATCGCCGCGCGAGTCTGGGCGGGGGCATGACGGAGCAGATCGCCCTGATCAACGGGATCGACATCTGTTACGACACGATCGGCGACCCGGCCGCCGAACCGCTTCTACTGATCATGGGACTCGGCGCACCGCTGATCTGGTGGGAGGACGAGTTCTGCGCACTGCTGGTGAACCGCGGCTTCTTCGTGATCCGCTACGACAACCGGGACTGCGGTCGGTCCCAACGGATGACCGGTCGAGGCAGCCCGGCTCGTGCCCTCCTTCGGTTGCCCGGGCCGTACACCCTTGCCGAGATGGCCGACGATGCGGCCGGCCTGCTCGATCACCTCGGGATACCGTCGGCGCACGTCGCCGGCGTCTCGCTGGGCGGGATGATCGGTCAGGCACTTGCCATCGATCGTCCCGAGCGGGTCCGCTCGCTCGTATCGATGATGTCGTCGACGGGCAGCCGGCGGGTCGGCTATGGGCGGCTCAGCGTGGTGCGGCTTCTCACCGAGCGCGTCCCGAACGATCGCGACTCGTACGTCGCCGCCATGCTGCGGATATCCAGGGCCATCGGTTCCCCGGGTTTTCCGTTCGACGAGGCGAGGATCGCCGCCCGCGCGGGGCGTACGTTCGATCGCGGCGTCAACCCGGCCGGAACGCGGCGGCAGCTTGCCGCCGCGATGTCGGCACCGGATCGCACAAGATCGTTGCGTCGTCTCCGTGTTCCCGCCGAGGTGATCCACGGGGCGGCCGACCCGCTCATCCACTGCTCGGGCGGGATCGCCACCGCCAGGGCGATTCCCGACGCAAAGCTCTGGCTGGTCAAGGGCATGGGCCACGACCTGCCGCCACCGCTGTGGCCGGCCATCGCCGACGTCCTGAGACGGACGGCGGATCGCGCCCCTGGGTCGTGAGGCACTGCTAGGCGGCGGTCCTGGCCAGGTCCAGGGCGGCCGCCCAGCTGCCGCCCTCGACCAGCAGCTTGCGGTAGGGCATCAGCTCGCGGACGGCGCCGAAGCCGACGACGGACTGCAGCACCCCGTCGCCGCCGGTGATCGCGACGAACCGCTCCTCGTCCGGTCCGCCGTACACGAACCGGATCTCGTCGTGCGGGCGCACCCGACCGATGATCTGCAGTCGCCCCCCGAGTTGGTCGGACCAGACGTACGGCATGGCGTCGTAGCTGGTCGGCGTGCCGGTCAGGTTGGCGGCCACCACCGGTGCCTGCTCGACTGCGTTGGTCCAGTGCTCGACCCGCACGTGTTCGGCGTAGCGCGGGTGCCACCAGCGCGCCAGATCGCCCGCGGCATACACACCCGGCGCGCCCACGGCGGCCAGGTGCTCGTCGCAGATCAGCCCGTTGTCCAGGCGCAGGCCGGCGCCCTCCAGCCAGCCCACCTCCGGTGTGGTGCCCAACGCGAGCAGCACCTCGTCGGCCGGCACCGCACAGCCGTCGCTGAGGTGCACCTGGCCGCCGTCGATCGCCTTGACCCCCACGCCGAGCCGCAGGTCGGCGCCGCTGCGGGCGTGCCGGCGGGACAGCACCTCGCCCAGGACGGGCCCGAGCCCGCGCATCATCAACGACGGCAGCGGCTCGACGACCGTCACCCGGCAGCCGAGGCCGCGCGCGGTCCAGGCGACCTCGGCGCCGATGAAGCCACCGCCCACGATCACCAGCCGGGTGCCCTCGGCGAGCCGGTCGCGCAGCTGCGTCGCGTGCTCGCCGGTGCGCAGCACGTGCACCCCGGGGCCCGGCCGCAGCGCGGGCGTGGTACGCGGGTTCGATCCGGTGGCCGCCACCAGCGCGTCGTACCGCAGCACGGTGCCGTCCCGCAGTTCCAGCGACCGGTTCGGCGCGTCCAGCCGCGCGGCGGGCCAACCCAGCAGCAGCTCGACATCGAGTTGCTCCAACTGCTCGCGGGTGGCCACCGGCCGCGCCGGAGTGGCCGGGTCGGCCAGGAAGGCCTTGGACAGCGGCGGCCGGTCGCAGGCCACCTCGGGCCGCGCGTCGACCAGCGTGATCCGGGCGGTCGAGCCGAGGCGGCGCAGCGCCTGCACCGTGCGCACGCCGGCCAGGGACGCGCCGACGACGACGATCCGCATTCGCGGCGACCCCGCCCTAGTCGGCGCTGATCGCGCGTTCGGGGCAGCTGTCCACGCCGAGCTGGGCGGCCGCCTCGAGGTGCGGCGGCACCGGATCCACCATCACGATCGAGTGACCGTCTTCCTCCGAGAGCTCGAAGACGTCCGGGGCGCTCATGTGGCAGACACCGTGACCCTGGCAGACGTTCAGGTCGACCTTGACACGCATGTGCTTCTCTCCCTCCGGCCCGGCGGGCTGGCGTCCAGCCAATCCAGTATAAGCATTATCATGGAGCCGGGCTACCGTCCTGGCCGTTCTCGCCTGCCCAGCTTGCCATCCGAACCGGCGGCCGGCCCGGACCCGCCGTACGCCGGCGGCGCGCCGGTGGCGTCGGTGACCGCCTCCCGCATCAGCAGTGAAACGTCCGGATCCTCGACCCGCAGGTCCTCGTCCGCCGCGGCGTTGCGCACGAACAGCACGCTGACCAACGCGGCCACCGCGCACAGTGCCACCGACACGAGCGCGGCGGCCACGTATCCCGCCTCCAGCGGGAACGCCGTGCCGGCTGGTGTCCTGGCGGCCTGCACCGACGCGATGACCGCGGCGCCGATCGCGCCGCCGGTGATCCGCAGCACCGTGTTCAGCCCGGTCGCGCTCGACGTCCGCTCCGCCGGCGTCCTGGCCACGATGATCGCCGGCATGATCGAGTAGGCGATCCCGATGCCAACGCCGGCCAGGAACGTGACGACCAGGATCTGCCACCCGCGGTGGTGGGCCAGCGCGAACACGGCGTAGCTGGCAGCGACCGTCACCGACCCCAGCGGCAGCACCAGGCGGACCCCGAACCGGTGCGCGGCCGCGCGGGCCAGCGGTGGGGCCAGCAGGCTGCCGACCGACATCGGCAGCAGGAGCAGCCCGGCCACCAGCAGCGACTGTCCCAGGCCGTGGTGGGCTGCCGGCGCCTGGATGACCCGGTAGACCAGCGACATCCCGCCGAACACGGCGACGCCCGTGCAGAAGGCCGTCAGGTTCACCCCGAGCAGCGCCGGGCTGGACGCCAGCCGCAGATCGACCAGCGGCCGGTCGTGTTGCCATTCGACCCGCAGCCACCAGCCGAGCAGCACCGCGGCCGTCGCGCCGAGCAGCAGCACCGGCGCCGAGGTCCAGCCCCAGCTCACACCCCGGCTGACCGCCAGCAGCCCGCAGGCGAGGCCGAGGCCGAGCAGCACCGCGCCAGCGACGTCGACACCCAGCGGCTGCGCCTGGGCGCGGGCCTTCGGCAGTACCCGTAGCGTGCACACCACGGCGACCGCGGTGACCAGGGCGCCGAACGCGAAACCGGCCCGGTAGTCCAGGTACCGGACGAACAGGCCGATCAGCGGGTTGGCCAGGCCGGCTCCGGCGGCAAGGCTCACCGAGATCAGGGCCAGCGTGCGGCGCAGCCGCTCGCCGGCCAGGTGCTGGCGGGCAAGACTGATGGTCAGCGGCACCAGCGCGTAGCCGAGCCCCTGGCAGGCTCGGCCGGCCAGCAGCCCCGGCAGTGTGTGCCATGCCGCGGCAAGCACCGACCCGCAGACGATGCCGCCCAGCGTCGCCACCAGCACCAACCGGCGGCGCCCGCTGTCGCCGAGGCGGCTGACCACCGGGATGGTCACCGCACCGACGACCAGGGTGACGGTGAGCACCCAGGTGGCCGCCTCCAGCGAGATGCCGTGGGTGCGCGCCACCTCGGGGATCAGCGGGGTGCCGAACCCGGAGACGGTCGCGCCGCACAGCGCGTCCAGGGTGAGCACGGTGACGAGCCAGGGCGGGCTCGCTGTCGGCTCAGTTGTCACCTGGGCCGTCGACTGGGCCGTCGCTCCGGCTTCGGTTGCGGTCACACCCGCTCGAGCAGGGTCGCGTTGGCCATGCCGCCGCCCTGGCACATGGTCTGCAGCCCGAGCCGCAGCCCGTTGCGCCGCATGTGGTGCAGCATGGTGGTCATCAGGCGGGCGCCGGTGGCGCCGAGCGGGTGGCCGAGCGCGATCGCGCCGCCCAGGGGGTTGGTCCGCGCCGGATCGGCCCCGGTCTCGGCCTGCCAGGCCAGCGGCACCGGGGAGAACGCCTCGTTGACCTCGTAGACGTCGATCTCGTCCAGAGCCAGGCCGGTGTCGCGCAGGATGCGCGCCGTCGCCGGGATGGGCCCGGTGAGCATGAGCACCGGATCGCTGCCGACCACCGTCATGGCCCGCACCCTGGCCATCGGGGTGAGCCCGAGCCGGCGGACCGCGGCCTCCGAGGCGACCAGCAGCGCCGCGGCGCCGTCGGAGATCTGGCTGGCCACGCCGGCGGTCAGCACCCCGCCGTCGGACAGCGGTGCGAGCGTCGCGAGCCGCTCGAGCGAGGTATCCCGCCGCGGGCCCTCATCGCGCGAGACCCCGGCAACCGGGGCGATCTCCTCGTCGAACAGCCCGCTGTCCACCGCGGCGGCGGCGCGCCGGTGGCTCCGCAGCGCGTACTCCTCGAGCCGCGCCCGGGACAGCCCCCACTTCTGTGCGATCAGCTCGGCGCCGCGGAACTGGCTGATCTCCTGGTCGCCATAGCGGCGGCGCCAGCCCTCGCCGGCCCGCGGGTGGCCGAGGCCCGCCTCGACGCCGACCTTGGTCGGCGAACCGATCGGCACCCGGCTCATCACCTCGACCCCACCGGCGACAACGAGGTGCTGCGTGCCGGACATCACCGCCTGCGCGGCGAAGTGCACCGCTTGCTGCGACGAGCCGCACTGCCGGTCCAGCGTGGTGCCCGGCACCGACTCGGGCAGCCCGGCCGACAGCGCCACCGTCCTGGCGATGTTGGACGCCTGGGCACCGACCTGGCCGACGCAGCCGAAGATCACGTCGTCGACCTCGCCGCCGTCGACGCCGGCCCGGTCCAGCAGGGCTGCCACGGCATGCGCGCCGAGGTCGGCGGGATGCACCTGGGCCAACCCGCCGCCGCGCCTACCGACGGGGGTCCGGACGGCGGCCACGACGTAGGCCTCTGGCATGGCTGGATCGCTCCTCAGGTCAGAACGCGCCGTCAAGCCGCCGTCAGTCCGCCGTCAGGCCGAGCAGGGCGGCCAGGTTGCCGCCGAGGATCGCCGCCTCGTCGGCGGCCGGCAGCCCGAGAGCCCTGATCCCGGCGATCTCCGCGGCCGGATCGGTCATCGGCCAGTCCGACCCGAAGACGACGCGGTCCGCGCCGTGCCGGGCGATGATCGCGCGGACCCGTTCGGCGTCGAGCTCGGTCAGCGTCGGCGGCCAGGACGTCTCCAGGTACGCGCCCGAGCCGACGACCAGGTCCTCGGCCTCGTCCAGCCGGTGGTAGCCACCGTAGTGGCAGGCGATCAGCCGCAGCTGCGGCAGCTTGTCCACCAGGGCCCGCACGTGCTGCGGCGCGCCGCGGTCGTTGGACACCGGGTCGGCGCCGGCGCCGGCATGGGTGATGACCACGATGCCCGCACTGGCCAGCGCCTCGACCAGGTCCACCACCCGCGGGTCGCCCAGGGACAGCTCCTGGAACAGCGGGTGCAGCTTCACCCCGGGGATGCCGTTGTCCCGCAGATGGCGCAGGTTCTCCTCGTCGGACAGGTCCGGGTGGACGGTGCCGAACGGCACGAAGCGGGCCCGGTCGACCGAGCCGATGAACTCGTTCGTGCGGGCCACGTGCTGGGGCACGGCGGCGATGCCCAGGCACATCGCCCGATCGATGCCGGCCGCGTCCATCATCCGGCGCAGGCCGTCGATGGTGCCGTCGCCGAGTGGGTCCAGCCCGGCTGGCCGGGTGGCCAGGATCCGAGGGGCGATGTGGTCGGGCCAGACGTGGCAGTGCGCGTCAACAATCATTCGACGATCATCCCGTCATCTCCCGGACGAGGTGCTTGGCCAGGGAGTCCAGAATGACCTCGGTGGCCCCCTCGTAGATGCGCATCGGCCGCGCCTCCCGGTACAGCCGCTCGATCTTGCTGCCGCGCACCAGCCCGAACCGGCCCATCACCTGCACCGCCCGGTCGACGACCCGGCCGGCCGCCTCGGTGGCGCCGACCTTGGCCAGCGACGACAGGTGCAACGCGGCCAGCGGGTCCTTCGCGGCCGCCGCCGCGGCCCGGTAGGTCATCGCGCGGGCCATCTCGACGTCGGTCCAGGACAGCGCGAGCAGGCTGGGCACCGGGCCGAGCCGCGCAAGCGGCACGCCGAACTGCTGCCGGCCGGCGGCGTGCCGCACCGCCTCCCGCAGCGCCGACTCGGCCAGTCCGACGGCGGCCCCCGCCACCGAGACGCGGAAGGTGGCCAACGTGGCCAGCGCGAGGCGGAACCCCTGGCCCGGTTCGCCGATGCGGTGGTCGGCGGGCACCCGCACGCCGTCGAGCACCACGTCGCCGAGCACGTGCGGCGCGATGATCTGGTGCGGGTGCTCGACCGTGACGCCGGGCGCGTCCGCGGGGATCAGCACCAGCGAGAACCCCTCACGCTCGCGACCGAGCACGCAGCAGAAGTCGGCGTCGCCGGCGTTGGTGATGAACGACTTGTGCCCGGTCACGACGAGCTCGTCGCCGCGCTGCTCGACCGTTGTGGTGATCGCCTTAAGGTCCGACCCGACGTGCGGCTCGGTGAGGCCGAGTGCCGCGATGGCCTCGAGCCTGCCGACCGCGGGCAGCCACCGCTTGCGAACCCGGTCGCTGCCGGCCACGGTCAGCGCGTAGCTGCCGATGCCCTGCATGCCGAACATGGAGTCCAGGTGCGCGCTCTCGGCGGCGAGCGCCTCCCGCACCACGGTCACCGCAAGCGAGTCCACGCCCTGCCCGGCGCCGCCGTACTCGGCGGGCACCATCAGCTCGCACAGCCCGCTGGCCCGCAACAGCTCACGGACCTCGGGGTCGAGCCGGTCGGCCTCGTCCGCCCTGGCCGCGATGCCGGCGCACTGCGCGGCGAGCTCGCGGGCCCGGTCCTGCAGTTCCCGGTAGCTCGCCGGGAGCGTGAACAGCTCGGTCATCGCCGGCCGACCTCCGCCCGCTGGCTGAACGACCGGCCGAAGAGCTCGCTGGCGATCCGGATCCGCTGGATGGCCGGGGTGCCGCCGGCGATCGCCCAGCCGTGGGCGTCGCGGTGCAGCCGCTCGATGCCGTACTCCTCGGTATAGCCGTTGCCGCCGTGCAGCTGCATGGCAAGGTCGGATACCCGCTTGGCCGCCTCGTTGGCGAAGCACTTGGCGACCGAGACCTGGTACGGCACGGGTAACTGCCGGTCGCCGGAGTCGGCCGCCCGGTAGATCAGCAGCCGGGCCGCGTCCACCTGCATCGCCATGTCCGCGATGGTCATCTGCACGTTCTGGAACTCCACCAGCGGCCGGCCGAACTGCTCGCGCTGCTGCACGTAGGCGATGCTGCGGTCGAGCGCGGCCTGCGCGATGGCCAGGCTCATCGTGGAGTTGCCCAGCCGCTCGATGGAGAAGGCACCGAATAGCTTGGGGAAGCCGCCGGCGCCGACCACGAGGTTGGCCGCGGGCACCCGCACCTGGTCGAAGTAGAGATCCGAGGACGGGATGCCGCGAAAGCCCATGAGCCGCTCCTGGGAGCCGAAGGCCAGGCCGGGGGTGCCGGACGGCACGATGATGGCCCCGATGCCCTTGGCGCCTGGCACGTCGGTGAGCCGGCAGTAGACCAGGTACGCGCTGGCGTGGCCGCCGCCGGAGATCCATCGCTTGCTGCCGTTGATCACGTATTCGTCGCCGTCGAGCCGGGCGCTCGTGCGCATGTCGGTGGCCGCGGAACCGGCGTCGGGCTCGGAGATCCCGACTGCCATGGTCAGCTCCCCGCCGACCACTCGCGGGATGACGTCCTGCTTCTGCTCCTCGGTGCCGAACAGCTCCACGACCCGGACGGGGCCGACGTTGGCCTCGAAAACCTGGAACGCCGCGGGCCGGCACTCCTTGGCCAGCTCCTCGATGACGATCAGGGCGTCCAGTAGGCTGCCGCCGGCACCGCCGTACCGCTCGGGCAGGGCGATGCCGAGAAAGCCAAGATCGGCCAGCCTGGCGACCTCCGCACGTGGCAGCGTCGTGCGGTCCCGGTCCCATTCGGCCGCCCGCGGCGCGTATACCTCCCGCGCGACCTTCGCGGCGAGTTCGCGCAGCTCACGCTGCTCGATGGTCAGCTCGACGATGCCCGACATCCCGAACTCCTCCACGTCTCCGGCCGGGCCTCTGGCCCCGGCGGACAATCTATGATTACCATAGCGATGAATTGCCCGGGGTCAAGGGCTGGGTCAAGGGCTGCGAGGTGCTGTGACGTTCGACATCGGATCGTTCCGCCTTGACGGCAAGGTCGCGCTGGTCACCGGCGGAACCAGGGGCCTCGGTCGGGCGATGGTCGACGGCTTCGCCCGGGCCGGCGCCGACGTGGTCGTGGCCAGCCGCCGCGAGCAGTCCTGCGTCGAGGTGGCGGCCGAGGTCGAGCGGGAGACCGGGCGGGCGGCCATGCCCTATGCGGTCCACGTCGGACGCTGGGCCGAGCTCGACGGGCTCGTCGAGGCCGCCTACCGCCGCTTCGGCCGGGTGGACGTGCTGGTGAACAACGCCGGCATGTCGCCGCTCTACGACGGCGTCGAGGCGGTGACCGAAGAGCTGTTCGACAAGGTGATCGCGGTCAACCTCAAGGGCCCGTTCCGGCTCGCCGCGCTGGTGGGCACGCGGATGGCCGCCGGCGAGGGCGGCTCGATCGTCAACATCAGCAGCGCGGGCGCGGTCCACCCGCGGCCGGACATCCTGCCCTACGCGGCCGCCAAGGCCGGCCTCAACGCGCTCACCGCCGGCCTGGCGCACACGTTCGGCCCGAAGGTGCGCTGCAACGCGATCATGGCCGGCACCTTCCTGACCGACGTCAGCAGATCGTGGGACAAGCAGGCCTTCGCCGCGAGGGCCGAGCGGTTCGCGGCCCGCCGCGGCGGCGAACCCGCCGAGATCGTCGGCGCCGCGATCTACCTGGCCAGCGATGCGTCGAGCTACACGACGGGCGCGGTGCTCACCGTCGACGGCGGTCAACCCTAGGCGTCGTGTTTTCGTCTGGGTGTCGCCCGGCAGTGGCGCCGCGGGATTGTGCGGGGCCGCTCCTCGCAGTTCAAGGGCGCCTGCGGCGTCGCCTGCGGCGATTGCCCTGACGGGCAACCCTTGAGCTGCGAGCCTCTGTGGCCCCTGAGTTGGCAGGTCCTTGCGGGCAGGCCATGGCCTGCCCACTGCGGCCCCGCGGCGCGCCCCGGCAGTCGGTACCGAGGGTTGCGGGGCTCGGCGTGGCAGCCCATGCGCGGCGTTGCGGGTCAGGCCGCGCATGGGTGCATCGTATTTCGTCTGGGTTTTCGTAACGGATCAATATAGCCGGGCGGGTAGAATTCAGCTCGACCGTTGACAATGGCGCACTCCCACTCGGAATGATGCACCAACCGGTGATGGCGGCCGCACAGCAACACAAGATTATCTAGCGCCGTAGCACCCCCATCGGCCCAATGCGTGACGTGATGCGCATGACACCAGCGGTGCGGCCGATCACATCCGGGGAATGCGCAGCCACCGTCCCGCACGATGAGGGCGCGGCGTTGCGCGGTGGACACCGTGTAGCTGCTGCGACCAATGTCCAACGGCTCGGAATTCGCGCCCAACACCACGGGGACAAGCTTGCAATCGCAGGCGATCCGCCGGGCCGACGCGGCATCCAACAGGCCGGCGCCATCCAACAATGCGCTGCCCACACCATCCTGCAGCACCTGCAGCGGCACCGTGACCAGCAGGTGTGGCCTCTCCCCCGCCTCCGACGGCACGCCAGCGCTGTCGGCAGCCAAACGCAGGATCTCCACGAGCGCGTCGCCGTGCCGTTCGGCCGCGGTACGCGGGTCCGGGCCCTCGTCGGTACTGGGCCGGGGCTTGGCCAACGGGCTCAAGACCGTCTGGAACAGCGCGGAGGCCTCCGGGTCCAACTCACCCCGGAACGCGGTGCGCCCGTTGGGCTTGGTGACGAACCGCAGCTCATTGACCGGATTGACCAACTCCACATCCGACGGTGGGCGGCCGTCCTGGTCCAACCGGGCCCGCACCTGCACCCCCAACCTGGCCAACGTGGCAGCGTCCATGCTGGCCGCCGCCGCCACCAGCACACCTTCGGCGTGCCGACGCTCCGCCACCGAGACCGAGGCGGGCAGGTCCCTGAGCGTCTTGGCGACGGTCTCGACGTGCTCGGGGCCGAGTTCCCCGGCGCGCAATGCCTGCGCCGTGGCGGGCAGCGGCGCGTCCACGGTGCCGCCGGAAACCAGCTGCACCTCGGTGGTCGCGTGCGCGTGTCCGATCCGCCGGTTAGCCTCACTGCGGCTGATCCGCAGCACATCCCGCAGAAATTCGCGCAAACTCGGATAGCCGCGTTCACCGGAATCCAGTTCGGCGATCAGCTCAAGTTGCGCGGCGTAATCGCGGCGCATGCGGGTTTCGAGATCGTGGAGGACGCGCACCAGCTCGGCGCTGTCCTGTTGCCACAATTCCCTCCCCACAGTCTTGATTCTACTCGCCGGCCGCCACCATTTTCAATAGGCGTACCCCAACAAAAACCACCGCCGACGAAGACCTCTACGACAACGAACTCAACGTCATCGGTACCGGGCAGAACTATCCAGGCGACGTCAGCGGCTTCGCTCCGCCGGGTGACATCCACCGCTTCCGCAACACCGGTACCCGCACCGCCATCAGCCTGCACATCTACGGCACCGACATCACCCGGACCGGGTCCAGCGCCCGCCGCTACTACTACTACTACTACTGACCCGCAAGCCAGCAAGCACGGTGAAGGCCAGAAGTACGTCGTCGCACTCGGCACGCTTCCGGGTGTCGAGAATGTGGCGCTGGCTCCGTCCCAGGGACACCAGCGGCCACGACTGGCCGCCCGAAGAAGGAGAACCACCATGATCGAACGGATGGACCGCAGGAGTCTGGAGGCCTGAGCAGTGAGTGAGCTTCAGGGTGTCGCTCGGTTCAAGTTTCACGAGGGCAAGCTCGAGGAGTTCAAGCGCTTGTCCGCTCAATGCATGGAGATCGTGCGGACCAAAGGACACCGGAACCCTGCAATACGACACCTACTTCAACGACGACCAGTCCGAGTGCATCGTCCTCGAGCGGTTCAGGGACTCCGAGGCGCTCATCGAGCACGCCGCGCACCTTGGCGACCTAATGGAGGCGATCCTTGCCACGGGCTCCGTCTCCGGCGAATTCCTCGGTGAGCCGAGCGCCGAGCTCAGAGCGAAGTTGGCCGGCAGTGAGGTCCCGGTTCTCTTCACGCCCTTCCAGTCGATGTAGACACCGCTCGCCGGGCCAAAGCGGGCGGCGCACTTCTTGTTTGGGTGTTCGGCAAT
>DASXTS010000193.1:0-5266 GCA_036505275.1 Pseudonocardiaceae bacterium | reverse complement strand
TCCTGGTTCCGACGGCCTTCGGCGAGACCACCATCACGGTGACCGACCCGGAGGGCAACGTGACCACCGAAACGGATCCGCCGGTCAGCAAGGGCTCCTCGTCACCCCCGCTCGCCACCACCGCGTCGTGCACATTCCACGTGGAGGCCACCGAGGACGGCTTCAGTGTCGTCGTGGATGGCAGCGTCACCGGCTTCGTAACCCCGGTGCGCTAACGATCGGCCGCCCACAATGCGTGCCCGGGCGGGCCGCAGTCGGGCACCTCGGGCACGAGTCCAGCAGGACGACCATGCGGGTAAGCCGAGTCGGCCTGGACGGCTCATGAGCACCGAAGTCGGTGCGCCAATGGAGCCACGCAACCTCAACCGCCATTTCGCCAACCTGCCCGGCCTCCCGGACGTACGGCTGCACGACTTCCGCCACACGGTGGTCTCGATGCTCATGGAGCTGGGCGTGCAACCGCACCTCGTCCACGCCATAGCCCGGCACGTCGACGTGAAGGTCACCTTCAAGATCTACTCGCACACCAACCTGGACGCGATGCGCCAGGCGCTCGGCAAGCTCGACGGGCGGCTGTCGTGAACGCCGTTGCAGTCAGCCTTGCTGTCAACAGCCGTCCGCTTGATCTTGCGACTTGCATCGCTGCTGATCAGAACCGTGGGCGCGGCAGGTTTCGAACCTGCGACCCCTCGCTTGTAAGTTCTGGGCGGGTCGTCCGGCGTTGTCCGGCCGCCGGCTCACCCGGTCCGAGTTCCACGGCCCGAGTAGTACCCACCAAGACCCAGAGCACGCCTCGACACCCCGCCGGTCCCGCAAGGCCGGCCAACGAAACCTAGGCCAACCGTCAAGCGACAGCTGGGACGGATTCGTCAAGCATCAGGTGGCATCCAGCTCCACGAGCTGCACCGTCTGCGTCGCGACGGCAGCACCGAGACCCTGTACGGGCGGCTGACCCGGCCCGGCTCCCGGTCGCTGCCGATCCCGGTGCGCATGTCCAACGGCGCGCCCGGCACCCGCTCGTGCACGGCCGACTTCAAAATCAAGGTGATCGGCCGCTGGCTCAAGGCCCACGGCGCGACCGCCGACCAGCCGGCCACCGTGGGCGTCGGGATCAGCCTCGATGAGATCGAGCGGGTCAACAACCGGCGCGCCGAGCCCTACGAGCGGCCCGTCTACCCGCTGCTCGATCACGCGCCGCCGCTGCGGCGGCACGACTGCGAGGGCGTCATCCGCGCCGCCGGGCTGCCCGCGCCGCCCAAGAGTGCGTGCGGGTTCTTCCCTATTAGATCAACGTGTGACCACTTTCAGTGTTGCCCCGTTGATCTTCCTGTGTCGTGTGCATTGGGTGCCGAGGAACGGCGCCGTGATAGCAAGTGATCACCCAGTCCTCCAGCGGTGGGACGATCTCGACGAACGTGAGGCGGCGTGCCGAATCATCAACGTCCTCGAAGTCGAGAACCACGGACTCCGCGCCGGCACCGGCAGAACCGGCCAACTGGTCGCCCTACCATCCGCCAACCACCGCTGATTTCGTCTACAACGGCCATCTCAAGCTGTTTCATCAGCTGAAGCGCAACGCCGTCTTCACTCCTCGCCCCCGATCCGGCCTGCCTGTCACGGCACCACGACGAGCCTGCTGCCCCGTAGATCGGTGCGTTGCCAGGCGGTCTCGATATCGCTCAGTGGGACCTTCACCACGTCGAAGGTCAGCTCGCCGGACTGCGCCCACGTCACGACCTGGCTATACACCTCATGCATGGGCTGTGGGCCGAGTCCTTTGGCCGCGCCGTAGATCTCGACCCCGGAGGTGCGCAGGCTCTCCGCGGCGAGAACGAGCCCGGCGCCGGCGGACTCGCCGATCTGGATCAGCCGGGTCGGCTTCGGGAACGCGAATGTCTCCGGGACCAGCGATCGCAGCAGGATCTCGGTGGGTCGGCCCCAGAGGTAGTCCAGCACGACGTCGTAGCCATCCCCCTTGGCATCGAGGTACGCCTGCGCCAGCGCTTCGTCCGGTACGGCGGTGTTGATCACCGTATCGGCGCCAAGGGTTTGTACCTCACGCAGTTGGTCGTTGTCGCGGCCGGTCGCGATGATCCTTCCGGCGCCAAGCAGTCGGGCCACCTTCACCGCGAGTCGCCCCGCGACCCCGGTCGCGCCCTGCACGAGCACGGTCTCGCCCGGCACGAAGCCAGCGGCGGTCTTGATGGACATGCCGGTGATCGCCGTGCCCAGCACGGTCGCGATCGCCGGATCGATACCCTCCGCGATCGGCATGTATGCGCCCTTGGGCACCACGGTCTTCTCGGCGAGCGCGCCATAGGGCTGGCGTGGGTTGCCGAACCCGACGAGGGTGCCGTCCGGCAGTGCGCCTATGCCGTCGAAGGCGGGAATCGCCGGCAACTGTGCGGTGTACTGCTGGCTCGCGTAGTGCGTGCCGGCCGCGATGCGCTTGTCGACGTTCTCGACCGCGACCGCCTTCACGTCAATGACCACCTCGTCGTCGCCGGCCACGGGATCCGGGAAGTCCTCGTAGCGAGGGATGCCACCGATCTCGTGCAACACCGCCGCCTTCATCACAGCTCCCGGCCGAAGAACGCCGCGATCCGGCGCTGCCAGGCCGGCATGAACCGGGGAGGGCGGGCGGGCGAGTGGTTCCACCTGTGGTTCGGCGAAGGGCGAGGGGCGACGCCGCGGCCGTGGACCGCCGTGCCCTGGCGTCCGGCCGGCCGCTCGGCGTGCGCGGGGACTCCGGGAATGTGATGTGTCGCCCAGTGCAGCAGGCCGCGGAACGAGTGCTTGTTTGTCATCTTCATCTCCGTCCCTCTATCAGTGATAGAGGGACTCTAGCATTGATAGAGTGCCGAGGGGAGGTACCGAATTGGCGCTAGACCGACAGCGGATCGTCGCCGAGGCGGTCGCCCTGCTGGACGCCGAGGGCCTCGATGGCGTGACGACCCGCAAACTTGCCGCGCGGCTAGGTGTGCAATCGCCGACCCTCTACTGGCATCTGCCCAACAAGGCGGCCCTGGTCACGGCGATTGCCGACGCGATCCTCGACCAGGAGTTCGGCGACATGTCACCGCCCGAGCCGGATCAACACTGGCAGGACTGGTTAAGCGGCCTGGCCGAACGGCTGCGCCGAGCGCTGCTCGCCCATCCGGACGGTGCCCGGGTCATCTCGGCCTCTCAGCTCTCCCTCACAATGGCAGCGATCTCCGAACTGGCCATGAGTACTTTGGTGGCGCGCGGCCTCCCGTTGCGGCAGGCCCGCGTGATCGTCTTGACCGTTGAGCGCTTCACGGTCGGCCACGTCCTCGAAGAACAGGCCCCCCGCCCGGACGCCGAGGCGCTGAAAAACTTCGACATGGCCGCATTCGCCGAGCAGCACCCGACCGCGGTGGCCGCGATCGCCGAGTACTTCCGACCCGGCCGCACCGTGGACGACCTGTTCCGCGACTGTCTGGAGGTGGTCATCGCGGGCGCTGCGGTCAAAGCCGGGGCCACCTCCTGACCGATCATCAGCTCTGCAGCAATGGATCCGGCGCGAGTGGCTCATCGATCTGCTGGCCTACGTACACCACGTTGGCAGGGTTGTCGAAATGTTCCCAGGTCACACGTCTGGCGTACCTGGCTCTGCGTCGAAACCCGCACGCCTACATACCAGACCGTCTATCGAACGGTCCCGTCGACACAACACGATGGAACTTGACAGGGAATGGTTCTGCCCGTTCCGCCGGCCGCAGACGTGGGCGGAAACCCGCCGGGACCGGCCGGCGATCTTCCACCGGGCGTGCGCGCTGGAGGATCTGCTCAACCAGCGGCGGCGGGCGCTCGGCAAGGACCCGGTATACCTGACCCGCTTCAACCGGCCCCTGCGCCAAGCGGTCACGGTCGCGCAGGCCACCCTGCCCGGCCTCGGCGGCGACGACGCGCTGTGTGACAACGGCGCCTGCTTCACATGACCGGCACGTGGCTGGACCGGCGCGACCACAGCGTCGGTCCAGACCGGCCGTGCCGCATCTGCGCCCGGCCCGCGATTGTTGCGTGATGCTGAAAATCACCACGGGCGGCGTTCACGATGCCGACGACGATCACGGCGAGCCGGACGGCCCGATCGGTGAAGTGTCGCCCATCATCTGCAAGGCGCCGGGAACGGCCCCGGTCGTTTGCCGTCCACAACGGGCCTCGCGCGCTCGGCCGGGGGTTCGTGAGACCGGCGCCATTTGCGGCTCACCGAGTCCCGGTGCCGACATCAGCCACGATGCCGAGTCACTCTTCGTAGAAGCTGATCACGGCCACTGACATCCGGGCAGGTACACGGATCTGCCGATGTGCGTGCACGTGATCATGGCTGAACGGATCCGCCGGCCGGACCGTCCGGCGGGCGGGTCGCCTGCGCCTACGACGAACCGTCGGGGCCCATCCGGCGCAGCTTCGCGGCGATCTCGCGACTGTGCGCGTGGTCCGGGTCGAACGCCGGCTTGTGGCTCGCCGCCGCGGCCTCGAGTTCGTGGCGGCGGCGGTTGCGGTGAACCGATCGGAGTCCTTACGACGACAGGCAGGATGTCAGCACCGGACCGTGAAAGATGGTAGTCATGCTCGACCACCAGGACGGGCGCGCCGACGCCGAGTTGCTGGCGGCGACGGGCGATGGGGATCGCACGGCGCTGGAGGCGCTGTACGTCCGGCACGCGCCGTGGCTGCTGGTGCGCCTGACCCGGCGGTGCGCCGACAGGACGATCGTGGACGAGGTCGTCCAGGACACCTTTGTCGAGGTGTGGCGGGGCGCGCGGCGCTGGTCGGGTCGCGGTGAGGTCGGTGCCTGGATCTGGGGTATCGGCGTACACCGGCTGCTCGACCGGCTGCGGCGCCGCCCGCCGGCGCTGCTGATCGTCGGCGAGCACGACGAGCTGGTGACCTCCGCCGAGGAAGAGGTCCTGCTGGCGGTCCAGTTCGGTGATCTTGGCAGGGCGCTGGACCGGCTGTCGCCGGAGTTGCGGGCGGTGGTGCAGGCGACCGTCCTCGACGGCCTGACGACGCGGGAAGCGGGCCGGCTGCTCGGCATCCCGGCCGGCACGGTCAAGACGCGGATGATGCGCGCGCGGGCCGTGCTTAGGGAGGAGTTGTCATGACGGGTTGGCACGTGGACGCCGACACGATGAATGGGTACGCCCGGGGCCAGGTGTCGTTGTCACTGGGCGCGTCGGTGGAGACGCATCTGCTGGCCTGCGCCGAGTGCCGGGATCTGCTGCGGGCGGCAGTGGCG
>DASXTS010000192.1:0-7682 GCA_036505275.1 Pseudonocardiaceae bacterium | reverse complement strand
CCGATGTGCATGCCACTGCGGCTGCAGCAGACCTGGCCGGGCAACGGTGCCGCGCCGCGTAGTGGGTGACCCTCAAGGACTTGCGGGCTCTTCCGGCACCCATCACAGGGGGAAGGGGAACAAGCGTGGACTCCGAATTCGACGCCGCCCAGCGGTCCGACATGCTGCAGCGTACCGGCGAGAGGCAGTTCCGCATCGGCGCCCAGCTGCGGACGATCGCCAACCAAGCCACCGCGGCGGTGCCCAACCTGCGTGAGCGTGCGCGCCCCGGGTCATGGAGGACCTCGCGGCCGCGGCAGACCGGACGGTGGTACAGCTCGGTGTGTTGCAGGACGCGAAGGTCTGTTCCTGGAGAAGGAGCCGGGAGACCGGCCCGTACCGGTGGCCGTCGGGGCGATGGGGCGGCCGCTGCCGGCTTCCGCTTCGGCAGGCTCATGATGTGGTGGTCGAGCCTGCCTCAAGCGCTACGCCCCTTACACGTTCGAGCGTGACGGGGCAGCAGAAGCCCACCTGCGTGGCTGAGCTGCTATTCCGCTACTACCACGGCCAGTGTCATGACCGACTGCACCGAGCGCAGCGAGGCCTGCAGGGGCATTACGAAGGAGGCACCGTCATGACGTCCCCACAATCGCGGAGCGACGAGGGTGCCCAGGCGGCAGGGGTCCTCGCGCCGGAAGCCGCGCTGTTCACCGACAACGATCCCGCGCTGCTCGGGCGGGCGCTGTCGGCCGCCGCCCGGGCCGCGACGCAGAGCCCGCTCGCGACCGCCTCGGCGACCCTGCGGCTGGCCGAACGTCTGCGGAACGCGGGCACGGCGACGGTCGGCCGCGTCGCCGGCCGTACCGCCGAGGGCCCGATGCCGGTCGACGCGCGCGACAAACGGTTCGCCGATCCGGCCTGGGCGGAGAATCCCGGGTACTGGGGGCTGCGACAGGCCTATCTGGCGTGGCGGCAGTACGGGATGGACCTGGTCCGGGTGGCCGGTCTGGACCGGGTGCAGGAGGGCAAGGCCGAGCTCGCCGTCGGCTTCCTGTTTGACGCCTTCTCCCCCACCAACTTCGCGGCCACCAACCCGGCGGTGCTCAAACGTGCGTTCGAGACCGGCGGCCGCAGCCTGGTCGACGGCGCGCGCAACTTCGTCGACGACCTGGTCCACAACAACGGGCGGCCACGGCAGGTCGACGCCGCGCCGTTCGAGGTGGGCCGCAACCTTGCCTGCACGCCGGCCAAGGTGGTCTACCGCAGCGATCTCATCGAGGTGCTGCAGTACCTGCCGCAGTCCGAACGGGTGCACGAGGTGCCGCTGCTGTGCAGCCCGCCGTGGATCAACAAGTACTACATCATGGATCTCGCGCCGCAGCGCAGCTTCATCGAGTGGGCGGTGCAGCACGGGCGGACGGTCTTCGCGATCAGCTATCGCAACCCGGACGCCTCGATGGCGCGGACCACGATGGACGACTACCTCGTCAGCGGTCCGCGGGCGGCGATGGACGTGATCAGCGAGATCACCGGCGCCGACAAGATCGACTTCGTGGGGCTCTGTCTCGGCGGCGCGCTGACTATGATGGCCGCGACCTACCTGGACGAGGTCGGCGACGACCGGGTCGGGACCATCACGCTGCTCAACACGATGGTCGACTACAGCGATCCGGGCGTGCTGGGCAACTTCACCGACGAGGAGACCGTCGCGAAGCTCGAGCAGCGCATGCAGCGGCGCGGCTATCTCGAGGCTCGCGATATGGCCGGCACGTTCGACATCCTGCGGCCCAACGATCTGATCTTCAACTTCGTGGTTTCGAACTGGCTGATGGGCAAGCAGCCACCGGCGTTCGACATCCTGGCGTGGAACACCGACGCCACCCGGATGCCGGCCGCGATGCATTCGTTCTACCTACGCAACTTCTACGTACAGAACAACTTCGTCAAGGGCGCGCTAGAGGTACGCGGGGAGCAGCTGGATCTGAACGACGTGGATCAGGACCTCTACGTGGTCTCCGCCATCAACGACCACATCGTCCCGTGGACCTCCTCGTACGCGACCCTCAAGCACGTGCGCAGCGACGCCCGGTTCGTCCTGTCCAGCGGCGGCCACATCGCCGGCATCGTCAACCCGCCGTCGCCCAAGGCGTGGTACGTCACCGGCGA
The DNA here is from genome assembly GCA_036505275.1 of Pseudonocardiaceae bacterium. Lineage (GTDB taxonomy): Bacteria > Actinomycetota > Actinomycetes > Mycobacteriales > Pseudonocardiaceae > DASXTS01. The sequence continues at coordinate 5,537 of DASXTS010000192.1, read as the reverse complement.
CAAGTATCCCGACGACCCGCAGCAGTGGCGGGCCGAGGGCGAACGGCACGCCGGCTCATGGTGGGAGGACTGGGCCGAGTGGGGCGCCAAGCGGTCCGGCCCGCTGGTCGACCCGCCGCCGATCGGTAGCGACTCACATCCGGTGCTGGGCGACGGTCCCGGCAACTACGTGAAAGAGAGTTGATGACGATGAACGCCGAGATCGGCGCCGACGCCACCGCTCAGATGACCGCCGCCACCGACGAGGCCGTCCCGCGCATCCGGGAACTGACCGACCGGTTCATCGAGTCCGCCATGTCCGCCGGCAACCAGAGCCTCGACGCGTACGAGCAGTCGCTTCGCACGCTGATCGAGTTCCAGGAGCGGGCCGCCGGCGCGTCGCAGCTCGGCTGGGTGTCGAGCGTCGCCGCGGCGCACGCCAAGTTCGTCCAGGACGTCAGCGCGGCGTACGTGTCCGCCGCCCGCGAGATGCTCAAGTAGGCGAGAGCCCGCTGCGCTGACGAGAAAGCCCCACCGGCGCGGTGGGGCTTTCGGCACCCTGGGGGCCGCCATGGACCACGGGCGCCGCAGCGGGGCGCACGTTCGGCGGCCGGATCCGCCGCGACCCGGCGGTCCCGCAGCGGCTGCATCTGGCCCCGCCGCGCAGCGTGTACGCGTACTGGCACCGGTTGTCCAGGCTGGCCGGCTGGTGGGGCACGCCGTGGTCGATCCGGCAGCCGACGCTGGTGCTCACCGGCGACGACGACCCGATCGTGCCGCCGGCCGACTCTCGCATCCTCGCCTCGCTGATCCCGGGTCGCGGCCGACCGTGGTGGCGGGCGGGCATCTGATGCTGTTCGACAGCCCGGCCGAGGTGGCGCCGGACGTTGCGGGCGTTCCTCGGCGGGTGGGACGTCCGGGACTGGACCGATACGCTCGCCTCGTGAGCGATCGCAGAACGCCGCCCACGCTGGGCGACATCATCCGTCAGCAGCGCGAACTCGCCGAACTTCCGATGCGGCAACTCGCGGCGATGGTCGGCATCTCGGGTCCCTACCTGTCCCAGATCGAGCGCGGGCTGCGGGCGCCGTCGGAGCAGGTGCTGGGCGCGATCGCGACGTCGCTGCAGACCTCCGCCGAGGCGCTGCAGGATCAGGCTGACGCGCTAGCGCCGCAGCAGGCGCCGGCGGCGGTGATCGAGGCAATCCAACAGGACCCGGATCTGACCGCCCGGCAACGGCAGGCGCTGATCGAGGTCTACACGGCACTGGCCGAAGTCACGGTGGCACGCCGACGCCGGGGCCGCGGCCGCGACGACGCCGGGCCCGGAACCAAGAACGGTTCCGGGCCCGGCGAGGCGTAGCCGGCGATCAGTTCAGGATGGAGCGGACCGCGCCGACGTACGCGGCGTTCACGTCGGCGGCGAACGCGGCGTGCGCGCCAATGGCCGTCTTGATCCAGTCGGCCGGCGCCGCGTCGGCCGCCGCCCGCTCGAAGTCGACGGCGCTCTTGACGACCTGCTCGTAGGCGTCGATGGCCTGCCGGCCGAACGCCCGAGTGGTCTCGGTGACCTTCTCGCCGTACTCGCGGACCTGCTCGCCGGCGGCGAAGGTGGGGTCGGTCATGATGTGTTCCCTTCATCTCGGGTGTCGTTAGCAGCTTAGCAAGCTGACTGCTAACAACTCATCATGACTTGGGTCACCTCTCCACCGGCGTCGTCGCGGCGATCGGTGAGAGCGTCACCGATTCCGGCTCGGTGACTGGGTGTTTGGCGTTGTGACGAAGCCGTTCCCCGAGCGATGGCGGGTTCGATGAGTTCGTATCGGTCGGCGAGCAGATCGACATCGCCCGTATTCTCGACGGGCTTGACATCGGTCGCGGGCGCGCTCGGGCCGGCCAGCACAAGCGCCGTGGACGCCAACGATCGACCCGGACAACGAGACCCATGAACTGGTCATGTCCGTGTTCGGCGGATGAGCAAAGGCGAACGCAACAGGATCAAGGTTCGGACCGGACCGCGATGGCCTCCCAAACCCGCCTGGAGGGCCGGTTCCTCGGCGGCCGTCCCCCGTACGGCTACCAACTGATTGGACTCGGGCCACACCCCAACCCCGCCAAAGCCGCCGCAGGACGACGACTACACGGGCTGCTGCCCGACCCGCAGACCGCCCGGGTCGTCCAGCGCATCTTCGACATGTACCTCGACGGCATGTTCGCCATCGCCGAAGCCCTGACCCGTGACGACATCGCCTGCCCATCGGCCTACGACCGCGCCCGCAACCCGCACCGCGACGGCGCAGCCTGGGTCATGTCAAAAGAGGTCGCGCACCAGCCCCTCGTCAGCCAAGAAACCTTCGACGAAGTCCAGGCAAGGCTGACCATCCGGGCACGGACCGCCACAGCCGAACGAGCACACCGCGCCCGGGACCCGTACATCTTCAAAAGCCTCATCTACTGCGGCATCTGCACCCGCAAGATGCAAGGACAGCACGCTCCCGCACCGTCACCAGACTCATCGACCAGGCGACAGCGGGCCAATCCCCCACCGCTCCCAACTCACCCGCTACCGCACCGCCCTCGAAGCCGGCGCGGACCCCGCCGTCGTCACCCGATGGATCGCCGAAACCCACGCCGAACGGACACCTCGCCCAGCAGCCTCGCCCAGCGGCGATGGCTCGGCGCACGGGCGACATCAGCCACCTCACCGAGGAACAACTCACCAGAATTCTCGAGGAACTCGGCGACCTCACCGCGGCGATACGCGACGCCGCCCCCGAGCAGAAGCTGGAGGTCTACCGCAACCTCGGACTGCGACTGACCTATCACCCGGAATCACAAACGGTGCGGGCCGAAATCGATCTGGCCGCGCACCGTTGGGATTTGGTTCGTGTCCGGAGATCCACACAAACCCTACCGGTTGTCGGTCTGTCCACGACTAACCAACTGCAATAGGAATCTGCAGGTCCGGCCCAAGGGTGAGCAGGCGCAGTTAAGCGGGTGCTGCTGCATCGAGTTCGGCGCCATTAAGGGGACTGTAAAGCAAAAAATCGGTTGTAGGCCTTAGGAACAGACCGGCGGCCGCCAGGCCGCAGCAGGGCGGGGCTGCCTATCGGACATGGGCTGTGTCGATGCCTATGCGCACAATGCGATGCCGGTCGCGGCGCACAACCCCGAACCGTCACTAAACAGGGCCACCGCCGTCACAGCGGTCCGTGCATCCAGCACGGTGACGCTCTCGCCGTCCCAGATCCGCACCGTGTCGACGCGGCTGCCGGAGACGATGACCTCGCGGCCGCCGAGCCGTCCTACGGCTACCGTGCTCACGGGGCCGGTGTGGCCGGTCAGCGGGTCGCCCTCGGGCGGCCTATGGCGTCCCAGATTCGCACGGTGCCGTCATAGCTGCCGGAGACGATGACCTCCCGGTCGCCCAGCCGTCCCACCGCCGCGGCCGCTGCCCGTCCTGCCGGCTCGTCGCCGCGAGCCGGGCAGCCGTCCCCGACGGTCTCCCCGAGGAGCTGACCGAATTCGTCGAAGAGGCTCTGCTGGTCAACCCCGGCCGCGGCTTGCGCCCGGCTCGCACACCCTGGTGCTGTTTGGCTGATCGACGGTCTGTCCGGGCCGTCCACCTGGGCGCGCAATCGGCGTGGGCTCGCCCAGGAGGGCGCCGCCGACCGGACCCGTGCCCAGCACCAGTCCATCGTCGACAGCCCGACCTGGCCCGGGCGTGGGCCTAGATGCACGTGGCCGACGTGGAGGACTGGCTTCGCCGTACCCTGTGACGGCGTCCACAGTGGCCACACGTTGACCACGACGTCTAAGGTCATCGGTGACTGTCAGTCTCTGGGGGAGAGACCATGGGGGACATCGCACCGCCGGGCTGGCCGCAACCCGCCCAACCACCACCACCGCCACCGCTGCCGCCACCGCTGCCGCCACCGGCGCGTCGCCACACCGCCCTGTTCGTCGGGCTGGGCGGCGGCGCGTTCGCCCTGCTGGCGATCTGCGGCCTGCTCGCCGTCGTGCTCTGGCCGGGTTCGCCCGGCGGTGGTCGCAAGCCCGGCAGCGCGGACCCCGCGGTGGCGCAGCGCGTCACGGCGGACGAGGACCTCGCCCAGGCCGCGGCCAAGCTGCTGGTCACGCCGGCCGCCCACTACAAGGGCTGGTTTACCGACGACACCGGCGACCGCGTCACCATCGACGCCCGGGTCGCCAACGCGGGCCCGACGTCGGCCCGGCTGACCGTCAAGGGCCAGTCCGCCGATGTCATCGACACCGGCGACCGGACCTTCGCCAAGGCGGGGACGGCGTTCTGGCGTCTCTACGGCGTTTCCGGGGACAACCTTTCCGAGTACGCGAAACGCTGGGTGAACGTACCCGCGGACTTCTTCGGTCTCGACCTGGGCGACGCGCTGGCGCCGGCGCTGATCGCCGAGTCGGCGTCACCCGGAATCGGCGGCGAGGGCAGCGCCGACCCCGACGCGACACCGGTCCGTGGGCCGCCGGCCACCGTCGACGGTGTCGCGGTCACCCCGGTCACCGTCCACGGCGTCACCTACTCCATCACCACGGCCGCGCCCAAGCGGCTCATCCGCGTGGCCACCGGCGACGCCGCCACGGCCCCGAGCGGCGGCTCCGGGTTCCACACCACGGCGTTGCGCGTCGGCGACGGCGACCTCGAGCTCAGCCTGGCCGAGCTCGACGACGCCCAGCGCGACCAGCTGTTCGAGGAGCTCAAGCAGCGGATCACCCAGCTGCGGAACTCCATCGACATCGCGGTCCGGTTCAGCCTCGACGGTGAGGTCGCGCTCGCGCCCTGCACCACGAACGGCTGCACCGCGACCCTCACGATCAGCAACAAGGTGACGTCCCGCTCGGCGTACGTCTCGGTCAAGCGACCGGTGAACGCCGAGGTCACCATCCAGATGACCCTGGACGGGCGGCCGGTGAAGAGCTGCGCGTCCACCAAGCAGATGAAACCGAACGGCGGCGCCAAGGTCAGCTGCCGCGCGCTCTACTCCATCCCGCCGTCGCGCAACCCCAAGATGCACACCGTAAGGGCGCAGGCCAGCGCGGTGGCCCGGGCGCTCGCCGAGGCCGACGTCAAGCAGATGGCGAAGGACCTCGCCGACGAGTTCAAGCGCAACGGCCGGCTCGGCGTCGTGCCGCCGAACACCGGCCACGAGTATCTGCCCAAGGGCTCGGCGCCGCCCACGCTCAACGCCCGTCAGCAACAGGCGAAAACGAGGGTGGAGCAGCTAGCCAAGCAGGCCTGCCGCGAGGTCCCGCAGCTGCCGGGTGAAAGCGCCCGGGGCTGGGGTTCGCGGGTGCACGCACGGTTCGCCGAGCTGATCACCGCCGAGCCGTCCACCGGCAACCTGTTCAGCGAGGTCGCGTATCGGCACGGCGGCCTGGGCAAACGCTGGCTCAACCCGGTGACGAAACAGCAGGGCTGGCTGAAGGACAGCCGGGTGCCGGACGTCGTCTTCGGCCAGGAGAGGCTGAAGCCGGAGCTGTTCCTGGACCTGAAGACGGGCGCCGAGGGTCTCGACGACAATTGG
>DASXTS010000191.1:0-6203 GCA_036505275.1 Pseudonocardiaceae bacterium | reverse complement strand
CTGGGACGAGCTGGTGGCAGCGCGACGGTGGACGCGGTGGTCGTCGCAGAGGCCGTCGAGCGAGGCGGCGGTGTGATCCTCACCGGCGATGTCGACGACCTTGGTCGGCTGGCCAGCGGGCACGACCTGGTGGTTGTCCAGCTGCAGTAGGTCAGGCTCGTGAGTCAGCCGTAGAAGATGCGCTCGACGACCGCACGGGCCCGGCGGGTGGTGCGGCGGTAGTCGTCTATGGCGACGCCGGGGTCACCGCCCGGCGGGTAACCGAGGGCGCGGGCCACTGCGGCGAGCTCGCGGCCGCCGCGAGGCAGCTGGTCGGTGGGCTTGCCGCGGACAAGGGCGGCGGCGTTGCGGGCGGCGGTGGCGCAGCGCCAGGCGGCGTCCAGCACGGCGGCGTCCTCGGTGGACAGCACCCCGGCGGTGGCCGCGGCGCTCAAGCCGTCCACGGTGGAGGTGGTGCGCAGCGCCGGCACCCTGTTGGCGTGCTGAAGCTGCAGCAGCTGCAGCGTCCACTCGATGTCGGAGAGGCCACCACGGCCCAGCTTGGTGTGTGTGCTGGGGTCCGCTCCGCGGGGCAGGCGCTCGGTGTCCACCCGGGCCTTGATCCGCCGGATCTCGGTGACCTGGGCGGGGTCCAGGCCACCGGCCGGGTAACGGATCGGGTCGATCATCCGCAGGAACTCGTCGCCGAGCCGGGCGTCACCGGCGACGAACGCGGCGCGCAGCAACGCCTGCGCCTCCCATGGCTCCGACCACTGAGAGTAATAGGCCCGGTAGGACCCGAGGGTGCGCACCAATGGCCCGGAGCGGCCCTCGGGCCGCAGGTCGGCGTCCACGTGCAACGGCGGGTCCTGGCTCGGCGCGGCGAGCAGCCCGCGCACGGTTTCGGCCACGGCGGCGGCGAACCGAACGGCCTCGCCCTCACTGAACGCCGGCACCGCCTCGCAGACAAAGAGCACGTCGGCGTCCGAGCCGTAGCCGAGCTCGGCGCCGCCGAGCCGCCCCATGCCGATCACCGCGATCCGCGCCGGCACGGCGTCCAGCCGACGCCGAAGAACCTCGGCCTGCACCGCGACCTCGAGGGTGGCGGCCAGCACCGCGGCCCAGATGCTGGACAGCGCGGCGCACACCGACCCCACGTCGAGCATGCCGAGCAGGTCGGCGCAGGCCACCCGCAGCAGCTCGTGCCGGCGCAGCGAGCGGGCGGCGGCCACCGCGTCCGACCGGTCGGCGTGCCTGGCCACCGTGGAGCACAGCGAGGCGGCCACCTCGGCCGGGTCGCGACGAGCGAGCGCCTCGTCGTCGGCCAGCAGCCGCAGCACCTCGGGTGCCCGCACCAGCAGATCGGGCACCAGCTTTGAGGTGCCGAGCAGGGCCATCAGCCGCTGTGCCACTGAGCCCTCGTCGCGCAGCAGCCGCAGGTACCACGGGGTGGCGGCGAGCGCCTCGGACACCCGCCGATAGGCGAGCAGCCCGCCGTCCGGGTCTGGCGTGTCGGCCAGCATCTCCAACAGCACGGGCAGCAGCGCGGTCTGGATGGCGGCCCGCCGGGACACCCCCGCGGTAAGCGCCCGCAGGTGCCGAAACGCCCCTTCCGGGGAGGTGTATCCGAGCGCCTTCAGCCGGCTCGTGGCGGCCTCCGGGGTCAGCCGCAGGGCCGACGAAGGCACCTTGGCCACGGCCTCGAGCAGCGGCCGGTAGAAGAGCTTCTCGTGCAGCCGCCGCACCCGATGGGCGTTGCGCCGCACCTCGGCGAGCAGCACGTCCACCGGGTCGCGCCGGCGGATCGGACCGAACCCGGCAGCCCGCGCGAGCCAGCGCAGCGCCGCCCGGTCGGTCTCGGCCGGCAGCAGGTGGGTGCGGCGCAGCCGCTGCAACTGCAGCCGGTGCTCGAGCAGCCGCAGGAACTCGTACGACGCAATGAGATTGGCCGCGTCGTCGCGGCCTACGTAGCCACCCCGGCCCAGCGCCCGCAATGCTTCCATCGTGGATCGGACACGCAGCGCCTCATCGGCGCGCCCGTGCACAAGCTGCAGCAGTTGCACGGCGAACTCCACATCGCGCAACCCGCCGCGGCCGAGCTTCAGCTCACGGTCGACCAGATTGGGCGGCACGTTCTCCTCGACGCGGCGGCGCATCGCCTGCACCTCGGCGACGAACGCGTCCCGGTCGGCCGCCTGCCACACCATCGGGTTCATGGCGTCCAGATAGGACTGTCCGATGTGGACGTCGCCGGCGATCGGTCTCGCCTTGAGCAGCGCCTGGAACTCCCAGGTTCTGGCCCATTTCCGGTAGTAGCTCAGGTGCGAGTCGAGGGTGCGCACCAGCGCGCCGGCGCGGCCCTCCGGCCGCAACCCGGCGTCCAGCGGGAAGCATGCCTCACCGACGATCCGCATGGTCGCGGCGGCCAGCCTGGTCGCCTCGGCCAGCCCGGATTCGTCGCCCGCCACGAAGATCACGTCGACGTCGCTCACGTAGTTCAGCTCGCGGCCGCCGCACTTGCCCATGCCGATGACGGCCAGCCCCGTCGCGCTGGTGTCCACACCGGTCTCCCTGACCGCCACCGCCAGCCCGGCCCGCACCGCCGCCTCGGCCAGATCGGACAGCCGGGCACCGACGGTCCGCAGATCGAGCAACGGCAGGTCCGGCTCGACGACCGGGGCCAGGTCGGCGGCGGCCACCTCGGTCAGCAGGTCCCGGTAGCCCGCTCTGAGTGCGCGGATGGCCGCCGTACCCGTCAGACCGTCGACCGCAGCCAGCAACTCGTCGGAGCGTTCCGGCACCCCGCCGTCGTCCGTGCGGCGCAGCCGGCGCCACCGGCCGGAGTCGGCGACCAGGTGGTCGCCCAGCGCGGTGGACGAGCCGAGCACGGCCACCAGGCGGCCGCGCAGCTCGGTGTCGGTCTGCAGCGCGCCGTGCAACTCGGCCCAGCCGGCATCCGGCAGCGCCTCCCGCAGCCGGCTCAGCGTGCGCAACGCCAGGTCCGGGTCGGGGGCGTGCGAGATCGCCAGCAGTACCGGCTCGTCGGCCTGCGTGGGGCCCCCGGCCGGCGCCAGCACGTCGTCGGCGCGCGCCGGACCAACCGGCACGACCAGGCCGATTCGGCGCAGCTCGGCTTCGGCACGGGCGTCGGTCAACCCGAAACGCGCCAGCGAGCCCACCCTGCGCCGGGTATCGGTCACAGCAAGTCAGGCTACGGGGATCGCCGGGACTTCGAAGGCCAGGTCGACCGCGTCGTGCACCGGCCGGTAGCCGAGCTTGACGTAGATCGAGTTGCTGACCGGGTTCGTCAGGTCGGTGAACAGCACGACGTGCGGCGCGCCGGCGTCGATCGCCCATCGGGAGGCGGCGGCGGTGACCGCGGAGCCGAACCCGTGGCCGCGGTGCTCTGGCGGGGTCCACACCGATGAGATCCGGGACATGCCGGCGACCGGCGCGGACGCCACCGCCATGGACACCGGCGAGCCGTCGAGCTCCCACAGCAGGTTGCCCTGGCCGGCGGCGAGCTGGCGCGCGACCGTTGCCTCGAGGTTCTCGGGAGACGGCCAGGTCGACGGTAAGGCCGCCGCCCCGAACGCCTGCCGCCAGCGGGCCAGCTGCGGGATGTCCGCCTGGCCTGCCTCCCTGGCCGCGCCGGGTACGCCGGCCGGCGGCCGCAGCTCGTCCAGCGCGAACAGCCGCATGGCCATCGCCTCGCGAGCGGTCGCGCCGGTCCGGCGGCACCACGCCGCCGCGAACGCCTCGGCGTTCTCGCGCGGTCCGGTGACCCCCGGCGGCGGCTTGCCGTCCGCGGCCAGCACGTCGACCACCGCCGGCGCGGCGTCCGGCGGCAGCGCGCTCGCGATCAGCGACAGCCCGGCGGCCTGCAGCACCGCGCCCAGCACGGCATCGGCGTGGTGGACGGTGATCATGACGACCAGGTCGGCCGGGCTTCCCGGCCGTAGCATCGCCGCCAGCTGGGTGGCCGCGATGGAGTGCCGCACGGGATCGGCGTGCAGCAGTGGCACCGCCAACTCGGCAAAAGCCTCGAGGTCGTGGTGCCGCCGGATATCCATGATGGACACCGTGGCACCGTCCACGCCGCCGGCCCAACCGGAATACTGGCCGTCATGGCTGGCACCGACCCGGCATGCGCCGACGCCCACGGCAAAGCCCGCACAGAAGCCCACGCCGAAGCGAATGCCGACGGTCGCGCGCTGGTGGCGGTGTTCGACTCCCCGGTGGCACGGCACCTGCTGCACTTCGCCACCGAGGTGGGCTTCCGGACCGCGCTCGTCGAGCCGGACCCGGCCAGGCTGGCAGACCCGACCGGCCAAGAGGACGGGGGCACCGCGCACTCCGCCGTTCATCCCGCACTGCTCGGCCCGGACGTGGACGTCGTCGTCACCGACCATCACCGGCCGGAGCTCGGCGAGGTGCTGCGCGACGTGCTGCTCGGCGGTCCGACCCGGTGGGTCGGCGTCATGGGCAACCCACGGCACCCCGCTCCACACGTCGCCGCCCTGGCCGCGCTTGGCGTACCCGAGGACGCCGTGACCAGGGTGCACCGCCCGATCGGGCTCAACATCGGATCGCGCACTCCGGCCGAGATCGCCATCGCCACTCTGGCCGGCCTCATCGCCGACCGCAACCACCGCCCCGGCGGCTTCCACTTTGGCTGACGAAGCAACTGACGAAACACCGGACCAGCAACGGTGGCGCGCGTCGGTCCGGGTGATCTGCCTCGACCCGTCCGACCGGGTGCTCCTGCTGCACTGGCGGGACCCGGTGGGCGGTCGCCTGCTGTGGGAACCGCCCGGCGGCGGCATCGATCCCGGCGAGGACGAGGCCAGCGCGGCCCGCCGCGAGGTGCTGGAGGAGACCGGCATCGCGATCACCACGGTGCCCGGCCGCCGCGTCGTGGTGCACCGCGACACGGCATGGCGCGGCCGCCGGTACACCGGCGACGAGCCGTTCCTGCTGGCCAGGCTGCCGGCCGCGGAGCCGGTGCGGCCCACCGCGCTCACCGCCGCCGAGGACGGCGCACTTCTCGAGGGCCGCTGGCTCACCTGGGCCGAGGTGCTCGCCCTGACCGACGCCGTCGAGCCGCCCACCCTGCGCGATGCGCTGTCGGCGCTGGACCCCACCGGCCCCTGGCACGACGAGTAGCCCGGCTGGCCATCACAGCACCGGCAGGTAGGTCTTCAGCTCGTACGGCGTGACGTGGCGGCGGTAGGCGTCCCACTCGGCCCGCTTGTTGCGCAGGAAGAAGTCGAACACGTGCTCGCCGAGGGTTTCGGCGACGAGTTCCGAGCCCTCCATCTCGGCCAGTGCCTCGTGCAGGTTCTGCGGCAGCGAGGCGTAGCCCGCGGCAAGGCGCTCCTCCTCCGACAGCGACCAGACGTTGTCCTCGGCCGGGGCGGGCAGCTCGTACTTGTCGGCGACGCCGCGCAGCCCGGCGGCCAGGATCACCGCGTAGGCCAGGTACGGGTTGCACGCCGAGTCCAGCGACCGGATCTCGACGCGCCGGGTGGACGCCTTGCCCGGCGAGTACATCGGCACCCTGACCAGGGCCGAGCGGTTGGCGTGGCCCCAGCACACGGTGGTCGGCGCCTCGCCGCCGACGATCAGCCGCTTGTAGGAGTTCACCCATTGGTTGGTCACCGCGGTGATCTCGCGGGCGTGCCGCAGGATGCCGGCGACGAACGCCTTGCCGGTGTCGGACAGCTCGAACGGGTCGTCGGCGTCGTGGAAGGCGTTGCGGTCGCCCTCGAACAGGCTGATATGGGTGTGCATGGCCGAGCCCGGCCACTCGGCGAACGGCTTGGGCATGAACGAGGCGCGCACGCCCTGGGTCAGCGCCACCTCCTTCACGGTGTACCGGAACGTCATCACGTTGTCTGCCATGGTGAGCGCATCGGCGTAGCGCAGGTCGATCTCCTGCTGGCCGGGCCCGCCCTCGTGGTGGCTGAACTCCACCGAGATGCCCATGGCCTCCAGCGCCTCGATGGCGTGCCGCCGAAAGTGCGGCGCGGCGTCGTGCGAGGCCTGGTCGAAGTAGCCGCCGGTGTCCGCCGGCTCGGGCCGCGTGCCGTCCACGGGCAGGCTCTTGAACAGGAAGAACTCGATCTCGGGGTGCACGTAGCAGGTGAACCCGGCCTCCGCGGCCCGCGACAGCGCGCGGCGCAGCACGTGCCGCGGGTCGGCCCATGACGGCGAGCCGTCCG
>DASXTS010000190.1:0-2907 GCA_036505275.1 Pseudonocardiaceae bacterium | reverse complement strand
GCGGGCGCGCTGGTGGCCATCCTGGTCGGCCTGGTCGTCGCGGTCGTGTTCGTGCGCCGGCAGCGCCGGCTGGCCGACCCGCTGCTGGACCTGTCGCTGTTCAAGAACCACACCTACGGCAGCGCGTTCTTCCTCAGCCTGCTGGGCGGCGCCACCATGGCCGGCGCCCTGCTGCTGATCAACCTGTACCTGCAGGAGGTCCGCGGGTCCTCGCCGCTGCACGCCGGGCTCTGGCTGGTGCCGCCGGCCCTGGCCATGGTGTTCACCATCATGGTCGGCTCCGGGTTCGCCCAGAAGGTCCGCCCCGCGTACGTGATGTCCGCCGGCATGATCATCACCGTGATCGGCTACCTGCTGCTCACCCAGGTCGGCAGCGCCGGCGGGGTGACCCTGCTGATCATCGGCTTCGCCATCGCGAACGCCGGCGTCGGGCCGGCCACCGCGCTCGGCTACAACATCGTGCTCGGCGCCGCGCCGCCGGAGAAGGCCGGCTCCGCGTCCTCGATCATGGAGACCGGCGGCCAGCTCGGCATCGCCGGCGGCATCGCGATCATGGGCAGCATCGGGGCCGCGGTGTACCGCGGGGAGATCGCAGACACTCTTCCGGCCGGGGTGACCGGCTCGGCGGCCGACGCGGCGCGGGAGAGCATCTCCGGCGCGGTGGCCGCGGCCGCTGGGCTGCCCTCGCAGCTCGCCGGTGAAGTGCTGGCCGCCGCCCGCCCGGCGTTCGTTTCCGGGCTGCACACCGTCGTGCTGATCTGCGCCTTGGTATTCGTGGGCCTGGCGGTGCTGGCCACCGCGGCGTTGCGGCACGTCCCGCCGACCGCCGGCCAGGGCGGCCCGGGTGGCGCTCCCGGTGAGGGCGCCGGTGCTGGTGCTGGTGCGGCTGCCGGTGCGTCCGGACCCGAGTCCATCGTGCCGGAGCAGGCGAACGCATAACCAACCCCTGGTGGTCTGCATTCGTGGTCGAGTCTTGGCAATGCGGGAGATGCGCCCGGAACGCGGCCGGTGCAAGGCTGCATTCGTAACCGTGACATTCCAGCTGAAGGAGCACGATGTCAAGACGATGGACCCGGCGCTCCGCATTGGCGGCGGCGTTTGTGGTGGGCGTTGCGCTCGCTGCCGTGCAGTCGGGCTCCGCTTATGCGCACGACTCGTCCGGCAGCGGCACCAATGACGTGCAGCGGTCCACCAACGGGTACGACTGGGCGACCGTCCGTGACCTGCTCACGGTGTGGTCCGGCACCTGGCAGTACAACGACATCAATGTCGCCCTGGCCGACGGCTACGTTCCCGGTCCGGTGGACGAGGGCATCTGCGTCCAAGGTCCGGAAGGCGTGCGGGGTTACCATTACACCAACTGGGAACGCCTGCTGGCGCCGACGTTGGACTTCAGCAAGCCACCGATGCTGGTGTATCAGCCGGACGGTCACGGCGGCATGAAGCTCGTCGCCGTCGAGTTCTACCACACCGACGCCGACCAGGATCTGAGCACCAACGACGATCTACCCTATTTCGGCAGCTACCCGTTCAAGGGTCCGATGGAGGGCCACGTTCCCGGTATGCCGATCCACTATGACACGTTCGTGTGGGCCTGGCAGTACAACCCGGCCGGGCTGACCGCGGACTTCAATCCACTCGGCAGCTGCGAAGAATAGCCCGCCGGCAATCCGAAAGGCCGGCAATCCGAAAGAATGGCCTCACGTGGACAGATGGGACCTGTTGTTCCGGCGTGACGATCTCACCGTGGGTGAGGTCAGGCCGGCCACCCCGACCACCTTGGAACCGGGCGAGATCCGGCTCGCGGTCGAGCGGTTCGGCCTCAGCTCGATCAATATCACATATGCCTGGCTGATCGACTGCCCGATTCCTTTCCTGGACGTCTTCCCGGCACCGGAGGGATTCGGTCGGGTGCCGACATGGGGATTCGCCGTGGTCGAGGAATCCAGGCATCCCGACGTGGCGGTGGGCGACCGGATTTACGGTTACCTGCCGATGTCCACCCACCACACCCTTGCGGTGGAGAGCACGCCGCGCGGGCTGGTCGATGTCTCGCCGGAACGCGGGTTCCTGCACCCGTGGTACCGCGGCTACCGGCGGGCCGGCGCGCCGGACGCGCTCGATGACCGGCGCGCTCTGTTGTGGCCGCTGTACCCGGCGTCGTTCAGCCTTGCCGACTTCCTCGCCAAGCAGGCGGCCGGCGGCGCCAAGTCGGTCGTCGTGACCAGCGCGTCCAGCAAGACCGCCATCGGCATGGCCGACCTGCTGGCACGGCAGGAGGGCCTGACCACGATCGGCCTCACCGCGGACCGGAGTACGGCGTTCGTCGGGGGGCTCGGCCTGTACGACACGGTCGCCGCTTACGACGACCTGGGTTCCGTGGACGTCACGGCGCCGGCCGTGCTGGTCGATTTCACCGGCGAGCCCACCCGGCTCACCGCCCTCTACCGGCGCTTCGCCGGCGACCTGTGCCACACCGCGCTCGTCGGCTACACCCATCCGGGGGCGCTGGTCCGGCACCCGCAGCTCACCGACCCGGCGCCGGTCATCTTCTTCACCCCCATGGTGGAGGACCAGGTGGTGGCCGAGGAGGGCGCCGACCACTTCTACGCCCGCTACCACGCGGCCGAGGCCGCGTTCGTCGAGTCCACCGCATCCTGGCTCACCATGCGCCACCACCAGGGACCGGACGCGATCGCCGACCTGTACCGTTCCGTGCTCGCCGGCGAGCAGCCCCCGCACATCGGCAACACCGCCTCGCCCTGATCTTGGTTTTATTGCAGGGACGCAACGGGGGGCGCCACGAGATGCGCGACGGTGGCGGTGTCGCCGGCGGCGTGCGCGGCGAACAGGGCGGCGAACCGGTCGGCCGGCATGATCGGGACGCCGAGCGCGGCGGCCTTGTCG
>DASXTS010000189.1:0-4739 GCA_036505275.1 Pseudonocardiaceae bacterium | reverse complement strand
GCGCGAACGCCTGGTCGCCGCCCGGATCGGCGTAGTTGAGCTGCACGACGAGGGCGCCGAGGCCGAGTACCGACGGCGGCGAGCCGACGTACTGCACGGTGACGGTCAGCACGCCCTCGCTCGGGATGCCGGCGACGAGGTTCGGGCCGGACGCCTGCACCCAGTCCGATGTCTCGATGCCGCCCTCGGCATAGGCCAGCCGCTGCCGCCAGCGCACCGAGGCCGACTTGTCGCGCTCCGGCAGCCGCACCGACCAGATCTGGCGGGCGGCGTTGCCGGCCAGCTCCAGGCTGCGGGCGTCGACGACCCTGCCGGTCTGCGACGTCTCGATGTCCACGATGACCTTGGCCAGCTCACCGAGGGCGTCGTTCAGGGTGACGTCGCCATTGACCCGGCCATCCGACGGCACGCCGAACACCAGCGCGTCGGTGGCCTGGGCATTGGGCAGGAACAGCGGCGGGAGCCGCTCGCTGCCGCCGTCGGAGTAGTACACCGTCGGTGTGAAGGACACCTGGTCCGCGACGGCGGCCAGCCGAAGCGGCACGAGCTGGGCGCGCTGGCTGGGGTTCAGCGTCACCAGTTCGCCATCGTCGACGCCGGCCTCTGGCCGTTGGTAGCGGACCTGGACCTGGATCTCCTGCACGTCGGGCGGCACGTTGGGCGCGAGCTGCAGCGTGGCCGGCACCATCACCCCGAGCCAGCGGGGGTGCACCGAGAGGCTGCGCAGCTCGGTTGAGGTCCACGGGCCCTCGACATGGGTCTGCCGCACACCGACGCCGAAGTCGTTGCGGTAGTCGACGATCAGCCGGTACTCGTAGGACAGGGTGCGGTTGGCGTCGGTGAAGAACTCGAAGTCCTTGGCGTCGTTCCTGCCGCGCAGGATGGCGGACGCGGTGTCCTTCGGCCGGGTGCCGTCCGGGCGGGTGCCGTAGCGGATCTCAACGGTCAGCTGGTTGACGCCCTCCGCGGCGAAGTCGACGTCGGCGGCGTCCACGTGGATCTTCAGCCGCTGGTAGAACGGGTGGTCCAGGTCGATCACATGCACCCGCTGCCGCAGCTCGGCGGGACTGGCCATGAACTGCAGGAATGACTGCGGCGCCACGTTCTGCTTCTGCGCGGTGACCTGGTCGAGGTGATAGCTGATGGTGCGCCGCTCCTGCTGGCTGATCGAGCGGGTGGCGTAGGCGACCTGCGGCCGGCCGAGCTTGTCCCACAGTTCCTGGAGCCCACCGCCGCCCGAGCCGCCGGACGCCGCCGGTTGGGCGGGCGGCGTCGGCTGGGCCGGCGTCGGCTGGGCCGGCCGCGGCGTCACCGGCGTGGTCACCACCGGGGTCGCGGGCGTCACCGGCGTGGTCACCACCGGGGTCGCGGGCGTCACCGGCGTCGGGGTGACCGGAATGGGCGTCACGGGGGTCGGCGTGACCGGCGTCGGCGTCACCGGGCCTCCGGCGGGCCTGGGGGTCGGCGTCACCGGACCACCGACCGGCGCCGGCGTCACCGGAGCCGGCGTGACCGGCGCCGGCGTGACCGGAGCCGGCGTGACCGGAGCCGGCGTGACCGGCGCCGGCGTGACCGGAGCCGGCGTGACCGGCGCGGGGTCGGGGCCCTCCGCCGGCCCCGGGTCAGGCGGCGGCGGCATGGGGTTGACCGGCCGCGGCGTCACCGGTGTCGGCGTGATGGGGGTTGGCGTCACCGGAGTTGGCGTCACCGGAGTCGGCGTCACCGGGGTTGGCGTCACGGGAGTCGGCGTCACCGGGGTCGGCGTCACCGGGGTCGGCGTAGGGGTGGGCGTGACCGGCCGAGGCGTCCCCGTTGTCGTAGTCGAGGTGGTCGGTGTCGTCGGTGTCGTAGGCGTTCCGCTCGGCAGCCCGGCGACGCTCAGCAGCTGGCCGCCCACCATGGGCTGGCCGGGCACCAGAGTCTGCTGGAAGAGCACGCCGCTGCACAGCGAGGTGACCAGCTCGTTGATCCGCCGCTGCCGGTCGGCCAGCGCCTCCGGCGTCGAGAGCTCGAGCACCCGCGCGGTCTCCTTGACCACGATCGACTGGTTCTTCTGCAGCTTCTCGGTGATGTCGTCGATGTCGGCCTTGAAGAACAGCGTGTTCGCCGAGAACCGCGACTGCAGGAACTCGTAGGACGACTTCATGTCGATCTGGATGTCCAGGCTGTAGGCCGGCAGCAGCCCGACGTACTCCAGCTCGTACACCACCCCGACCGGCCGGGCGTTCGCCCGACCCTCGAGCACTGCGAGGAAGAACGCCGAGCCCTCCTCGGACAGGCTCAGCGAGAAGATCGCCCGGTTGTCCCCGTCCAGCGACGGCGTGCCGGTGCCGACGATGGTCTGCACGAACCGCGCCGCGCCCCCAGCAGCTGAACCTGCCCCGCCGGCACCGCCGCCGCCGGTGTCGGCGTCCAGCGCGATCACCCGGACCGAACCGCGGGAGTAGGGCACGCTGGTCAGCTTCGCCTCGCCGCCGGCCTGCGCGGCGAGCCTGCCCTTGATCCGCTCGTGCAGGTCGCCGAGCCCGACGTCGACGGTCATGGTGAGGAAGCCGCCGGCGAGGGTCTGCCCGGCCTCACCGCCCTTGCGGTAGGCGAACAGGTCGAACATCGGGCCGCCGGCGTCGCGGCTGATGTGCGGCGGCGCGGGCAGGTAGTAGAACAGGTCGGACTGGTCGGCGTCGCGGTAGACCGTGATGCCGAGGATTTCCTGGCGGCTTTCGAGATCGAGCACGAGTCGGTCCTCTCAGGCGGAGTCGGACACCGGAGTCAGACATGAGTCAGACATTGCGGGTCGAGACGACCAGCAGCGGGTTGGGGGCGTCCAGCCAGGCCGACTGGCGCTGGGTGCCGTCGGTGTGGAAGCCGGTGGTCTGGTAGCGGAAGCCGGGCCGCGCATCCGGCGGGGCCGGCAGGCTCACGTTCTGCGCGACCGGCGAGGACGGGTCGAAGAACACGCTCACGGCGTCGCCGTCGGCCGAGCCGGCCACCCCGACCCGCACGTTCACCGCGTCCAGGCCGGCCTGGGCCAGCGGCGGGCCGATCAGCCGCACCTCGACCTTGCGCTGCCGGGCGCCGATGTCGCCGACCACGATGGAGGGCTCGTCGGTGCTCTGCCAGTCGGTGGCGTCGACGATGCCGCCGGCCGCCGTGGTGACCCGGTAGCGCAGCTTCTGCCTGGTCGCGTCGATGATCGGCCAGGTGAGCGTCTCGGGCTGCCAGCCGGGTGGGGTGAAGGTGCGGCTGAAGGTGCGGCTGAAGGTGCGATGGTAGCCGGCCTTGTCGTCGTCGTAGGCCACCTCGACGGTGATCGCGGAGACGTCCGGCGCGGTGACCGCGGGTTGGATGAGCAGCTGCCGGGTGGCGGTGAACGGCGCGTCGATGCGCAGCAGACGCTCCGACGAGGTGATCGGGGCGAGCGGCAGCACCGCGCCGTCGTCGAACGTGAGCACCGCGGCGGCCTGGTAGCTCTCCCCCTCGTTTCGCCGGGTGCGCACCTGCCAGCGGCGCTGCGCCAGCGGCAGGGTCTGCGCCCGCGGCAGCCGGAGCTGGTGGCGCGCGGTGAAGTCCTCCGATGCGTAGTCGAGCGTGACGTCCAGGTCCCGGACGCTGTCCGGAACATGCCCGAGCTCCACCTCGACGTCGATCACGGCGACGTCGTCGTACGGGCGGATGGAGAGCGTGCGGCCGGTGTGCTCCCGAGGGCCGGTGCGGTAGGTGAGGCTGTCGCCGTCGACGCTGCCGTCGCGGGAGAACTCGTACTGCAGGTCGACGGTGTAGGCCAGCGAGGGACGGCCGCGGCGCTTGACGGCCCAGGTGTGGTCGCCGGTGGCGCCCGGCCGGAACAGCAGGCTGTCGGTCTCGGGCGGCACGGGGTCGCCCGGCCTGCCGTAGGTCAGCTGCGCGGTCACCGACCGCAGTGACAGCGCCGCGAACTCCTCCTCGCTCGGGCCGGTGACCAGCACCTCGAGCAGCTCGAAGAACGGGCTGGCCAGGTCGACGTGGTGGATCCGCTCGCGGACCTCGGACTCGGAGAGCAGCGCGGTGACAAAACCCTGCGGGGCGTGGGTGCGTTCCTCCGGAGCGCGCTGGCTGAAGTTGAAGTCGATCGTGCGCAGCTCCTCCTCGCTCTTCATCTTCAACGACAGCGAGACGATCGACTGCGGCTGCGTGGTGATCGCGGTGATGCCGCCGAGTGCGCCGAGATTGGGAATCTGCGGCGTCGCCGCCGGCCTGAACAGCTCCTGGATGATCTTGTCCTTGAACAGCGAGAGGGCCAGCTCGGTGGCCTTGGTGGCCTCCTCGCCGACGGCCTGGGTGGTGATCTTGATGTCGATCACTCCGCGCTGTTGGAGCTTGCTCAGGGTGTCCTCGACCTCGGCGCGGAAGTACTGCGCGTAGCCGACGGAGGCCTTGCCGCCGAACTCCTGGTAGATCCGGGACACGTCGGCGTGGATCTGCGCGTCGACGGCCGGCCGCAGCCCGAGGAACTTCAGGTCGTAGACCACGCCGACCGGCGCGGCGCCCTGCTTGTACAGCTCCTGCAGGAAGATCACGCCCTGCTGGCTGAGGCTGAGCGAGAAGATCGACCGCAGGTCGCCGAGCAGCGACGGCGCGCCGGTGCCGACGATCTGCTGCACGAACGTCGGCCGGCCCGGGGTGGTGGCCGCCGAGGACGCGCTCGACGCCGCCGCGCCGGAGGCGGCGTCCAGGGCAATCACCGACACGCTGCCCTTGGT
>DASXTS010000188.1:0-3243 GCA_036505275.1 Pseudonocardiaceae bacterium | reverse complement strand
CGGGGCGGAGCCGTACCAGTTGACGCTGGCCATCCCGTACAGCCCGGCGTCGCCGGTGTCGGCGATGTAGCGGATGCCGTTGGCGTGGAACAGCGCGTCCCAGTCCTGCGGCACGGTGGACAGGTCGCCCATGCCCGCGGCGATCGTG
The DNA here is from genome assembly GCA_036505275.1 of Pseudonocardiaceae bacterium. Taxonomy (GTDB): domain Bacteria; phylum Actinomycetota; class Actinomycetes; order Mycobacteriales; family Pseudonocardiaceae; genus DASXTS01. The sequence goes on along the minus strand of DASXTS010000188.1, from coordinate 3,095 downwards.
GCGAAACCGGCGGTCCCGACGGCCAGCACCACCGTCGACAGCACCAACTCGGCCGGGCGGGCCCACGGCGCTGGCTCACTCCGCCATGCCGCCGGGGCCTCACCGGTGGATCCGGCCACGGTGCCGCCGCGGGTGAACCGCTTGGCCAGCCACCGCAGGCCGGCCGCTACCGCAACCGACAGGACCACCGCCGCCGCGGCCACGGGCGGCGACCAGCGCACCCCGATGGCGGAGGACAGCGGCCCGGCCACCCCGACGACAAAGTAGGTCAGCACCGGTGCGACGGCGGCGAGCACCCAGCCGCGCAGCCCGAGCACGGCACCGAGCAGACCGCCGGGCAGCCACAGCGCCACCGGGTACACGGCGATCACCGCGACCACGAGGGCCAGCGAGTCGGTGGTCGGCACCAGTCCGGGGGGCGGCACGCGGCGCAGGGTAGCCGCACCCGACTGGGCGCGTGCGGTTAGACGCTGCGTACCGGGCTAACCTAGCGCCCGTGAGCTACCTTGATCCCGACCTGGTGGTCGTCGGCTCCGGGTTCTTCGGCCTGACCGTCGCCGAGCGGGCCGCCACCCAGCTCGGCAAGCGTGTTCTGGTGCTGGAGCGCCGCCACCACATGGGCGGCAACGCCTACAGCGCGCCGGAACCCGAGACCGGGATCGAGGTGCATGTGTACGGCGCGCACCTGTTCCACACGTCCAACAAGCGGGTGTGGGACTACGTCAACCAGTTCACTACATTCACCGGATACCAGCACCGGGTGTTCACGATCTACCGGGGCCGGGTCTACCCGATGCCGATCAACCTCGGCACCATCTGCGGGTATTTCAACGAGTACCTGACGCCCGACCAGGCCAGGCGGCTGGTTGCCGAGCAGGCCGCCGAGGTGGACACCGCGAAGGCCATCAACCTGGAGGAGAAGGCGATCTCGCTGATCGGCCGGCCGCTGTACGAGGCGTTCATCCGCGGCTACACCGCCAAGCAGTGGCAGACCGATCCCAAGCAACTGCCGGCCCAGATCATCACCAGGCTGCCGGTGCGCTACAACTTCAACAACCGCTACTTCAACGACACCTACGAGGGCCTGCCGACCAACGGGTACACCGCCTGGCTGACCAGGATGGCCGACCACCCCAACATCGAGGTGCGGCTGAGCACCGACTACTTCGACGTGCGTGGCGACATCGCGCCGCTCACGCCCACGGTCTACACGGGACCGCTGGACCGCTACTTCGACTACTGCGAGGGCGAGCTCGGCTGGCGGACGCTGGACTTCGAGCAGCAGGTGCTGCACGGCTGCGGCGATTTCCAGGGCACCAGCGTCATGAACTACGCCGACGAGGACGTGCCGTACACCCGTATCCACGAGTTCCGGCATTTCCACCCGGAGCGGGACTACCCGACGGACAAGACGGTGATCGTGCGCGAGTACAGCCGCTTCGCCGACACCGGTGACGAGCCGTACTACCCGATCAACACCGCGGACGACCGCGCCAAGCTGGAGAAGTACCGCGAGCTCGCCAGGCGGCAGGCCCGCGAGCGCGGTGTGCTCTTCGGCGGCCGGCTGGGTACCTACCAGTACCTTGACATGCACATGGCCATCGGGTCGGCGCTGAGCATGTTCGACAACAAGATCACTCCCTACTTCACCGAGGGCCGTCCGCTCGACGGCTCGCTGGAGGACTGAGAGCCAGATGGCGAGCAAGGCAGCGGACCTCACCGCCGGCACCGGGGAGAGGCAGGCAGCCGGTCCGAACGGCGCGGTGGCCCCACAGCGCTGGCAACCACCGCAATGGCAGGTGGCCCAACGGGTGCTGTTCGCCGGCCCGTCGCCAATGGTGCCGGCGGACATGTACGCCCAGGTGGCGGCCGGCACCGCGGCGCGCGACCGGCGGTCGGTCACCGTGCACCCGCACTCCGACGTGCACACCAACACCTACTTCGGCCGCTTCCCGGCCAGCTACTGGCAGCGGTGGACGCCGGTGACCCAGGTACGGCTCGAGGCGCGGCTCACCGGGACCGGGCGGGTGTCCGTGGTCGCCTCCGACGTGGCCGGCGATACCAGGGTGGTGGCGACCGAGGCCGTCACGGACGTGTCCGGCCGGTGGGTGGAACTCGTGGCGCCGATCGACCGGTTCGTCGACGGTGGGGCGCTGTGGCTGCAGGTCGGCACTGGCGACGAACCGCTCACCGTCGGCGAGGTGTCCTGGACGGTGGCCCAGCCGAAGGAGCTCCGGCCGGCGGCGGTGGTGATCTGCACCTTCAACCGGGCCGACGACTGCGTGAACACCCTGTCGGCCATTGTCAGCGACCGGGACGCGCTCGGTCTGGTGGACGCGGTGTACGTGATCGACCAGGGCGACGACCTGGTCGAGTCCCGGCCGCGGTTCGCCGAACTGAGCGCCGCGCTCGGCGAACGACTGCGCTACCTGCGCCAGACCAACCTCGGCGGATCCGGCGGCTTCACCCGCGGGCTCTACGAGGTGGCCGAGGTCGACCGTGCCGGCCGTGCCGACCGTGCCAACGTGCTGTTCATGGACGACGACATCCTGTGCGAGCCGGACACCGTGGTCCGGCTCACCGCGTTCGCCAACCACACGACCGAGCCGGTGATCGTCGGCGGACAGATGCTCTACCTGCTGCATCCAAACCAGCTGCACGTCGGCGCCGAGTATGCCGAGCTGTCCACGCTGACCGCGGGGCTGCCGGTGGCCAACTCGCTGCAGGCGGCCGACGTCACGAGGGTGCACCAGGAGGTCCGCGTCGACGCGGGCTACAACGGCTGGTGGTCGTGCCTCATCCCGTCCGAGATCGTGGCCAAGGTCGGATACCCGATGCCGCTGTTCTTCCAGTGGGACGACATCGAATACGGCTACCGTGCCCGCGGCGCCGGGCACGCCACCGTCACGCTGCCAGGGGCCGGCGTCTGGCACGCCGACTTCCACTGGAAGGACTGGGACGAGTGGCACCGGTACTTCAACCTGCGCAACTCGCTCATCACGGCGGCGCTGCACAGCTCGTTCGACACCCGCTGGATCGTGCGGACGGTCATGGCGCAGCTCACCCGGTACCTGATCTGCATGCAGTACGGGATG
>DASXTS010000187.1:0-2926 GCA_036505275.1 Pseudonocardiaceae bacterium | reverse complement strand
TGCGGGTGGTCGCTGTGCCGGTCACCGAGCAGGCCGGTTACGCACTGGTGATCGCGCAGCCGCTCGGCCCAACCCGCAGCACCCTGGCCGGTCTGTCCGTGGTGTTCCTGCTGGTCGGCGGCGGCGGCATGGTGGTGGCCGCGGCGGCCGGCGCGGCCGTGGCGCGGACCGGGTTGCTGCCCGTGCAACGGCTCACCGAGGCCACCGAGACCATCGCGCGCACCTCCGACCTGCGGCCCATCCCCGTCACCGGCGACGATGAGCTGGCCAGGCTCACGCACAGCTTCAACGGCATGCTCGCCGCGCTGGCCGAGTCCCGCGAGCGCCAGCGTCGGCTGGTCGCCGACGCTGGACACGAGCTGCGCACCCCGCTGACCTCGCTACGGACCAACCTCGACCTGCTGGTGGCGTCCAGCCAGCCGGACGCCCCGCTGTTGCCCGCTGCTGACCGCACGGAGATCTACGCCGACGTCCGCGCCCAGATCAACGAGCTGACCACGCTCGTCGGCGACCTCGTCGAGTTGGCCCGCGACGACCCGCCACAGGCGGCGCACGAGCCGATCGAGCTGACCGACGTGGTGGAGCGGGCCGCCGACCGGGCTCGGCGGCGGGCACCGGGAATCGCGTTCGAGGTGCACACCGTGCCCTGGCCCGTGATCGGCGACGCGAACGCCCTGGAGCGCGCCGTGCTCAACCTGCTCGACAACGCCGCCAAGTGGAGCCTGCCCGGCGCTACGGTGCGCGTCCAGCTCGGCCCGCTCGGTGACGGCACCGCCGTGCTCCAGGTCGCCGACGCCGGCCCCGGGATCGCCGATGCCGACCTGCCGCACGTCTTCGACCGGTTCTACCGCTCGGTCAACGCCCGCACCATGCCCGGTTCCGGCCTTGGCCTGGCCATCGTCAAGCAGGTCGCGGAGCGGCACGGCGGCACGGTCTACGCCGGCCGGGCACCGGAGGGCGGCGCTCTGCTCACCCTGCGCCTGCCCGGCCTTCCGGCCCGCTCGTGAACCCCGGCGTGTTCGCCGGTTCGGGCGCGCGTGTTCGGCGGTTGGGTCGCGCGTGTTGGGCGGTTGGGTCGCGCGTGTTCGGCGCTCCGGTTGACGGGTCCGGGCGATCCACACACAACCCCAAGGGACGTCTCAGCCACATCTCAGTCGACGTGGCAAGAGTGGGTGCCATGACCGACCCCACTCCGTCTCCGATCAGCGGCAAGCCGGCGCAGGACGCTCCGGGACGCCAGAACACCGAGGGCGACGTGCAGGCTCAGCACGACACCCAGGCCGAGCCTGGCGTCCAGGCCGAGCACGGCGCGCAGGTCGAGCACGGCGCGCAGGTCGAGCACGGCGCCGCGGCACAGGGAGCGCCGACCCATCTTGATCCGACGCCGACAGATCCGTTCGGGCTGCGCGTGCGGCCAAACGGAGAGGCGACCGCGGGCGCCGATCCCGCGGCCTCCGGGGAAAGCGCCACGCCGGCTGGGTTGGCGGCACAACCGGAGTCTGGCCCGCCGGCGTGGTCACCGGCGCCAGGGTCGGAGCCCGCAGTCGAGCAAGCCGAACCATCGGCCGCGAACCCATGGTCGGCCGGAGGGGTCCGTCCCGCACAGCCGTCTGGGTGGCCGGCAGCATCGCTCGGACCGGCCGAGTCGCAAGGCTGGCCAGCGCCGTCGGGTCCGTCCGAGCCGCAAGGCTGGCCGGCAGGCTCGGCCGGGCCGCACAGCTGGCCGGCAGGATCGGCCGGGCCCAGCTCATACGGACCCGGCTCCGCCGAGTCCGGCCGCTCCCGTCCCACGATCACCGCCAGGCCCGCGCCGGGCGCCCCACCGGCCGGGCCCGGCGGGCTACCGCCCGCCCGTCAGGCGCGCCGCGGAACCAGGCTGGCCGGTGTGGCGGCCGCCACCCTGCTGGCCGCAGCGCTCGGCGGCGGAGTCGGCGGGATGGTCGGCTACAACCTTGCCGACCAGCCACAGAGCACGGCTGGCTCGTCGTTGGACGCCGCGAAGCCGCCGGCCAGGCAGGCCACTGACGCGCCGGCCGGCTCGGCGGAGCAGGTGGCGGCGAAGGTGTTGCCGACCGTCGTGCAGATCCGAGTAAGCGGCCGCACCAGCACTGGCGAGGCATCCGGGGTGATCCTCAGCGCGGACGGCCTGATTCTGACCAACAACCACGTCGTGGAGGGCGCCGCGAACGGCGGCCAGCTCACCGTCGTCTTCAACGACGGCCGGCGGGCCAGCGCCAGCATCGTCGGGCGCGACCCGAGCGCCGACATTGCGGTGATCAAGGCCACCGGCGTCAGCGGACTCACCCCGGCCGAGCTGGGCCGCTCGGACGACCTGGCGGTTGGGCAGGACGTGATAGCGGTCGGCTCGCCGCTCGGCCTCTCCGGCACGGTGACCACCGGGATCATCAGCGCGCTCAACCGCCCCGTGCTCACCGGCGGGGAGGGCAGCGGCCAGGCCACCGTGCTGGATGCCATCCAAACCGACGCGGCGATCAACCCTGGCAACTCCGGTGGGCCGCTGGTCGACACCCAGGGCAGGGTCATCGGCATCAACTCAGCAATCGCCACGATCAGTGGCGGCGGCAACCAGAGCGGCTCGATCGGACTCGGCTTCGCCATCCCGATCGATCAGGTCAGGCGAATCGCCGACGAGCTGGTCCAGAAGGGCAAGTCCACCCAAGCGGTGCTCGGGGTCGGTATCAACGACGCCGCGCAAGGCGGCGCCCAGATTGCCAAGGTCGATCCGGGTGGCCCGGCGGATCAGGCAGGGATCAAGGTCGGCGACGTGGTGACCAAGATCGACGGTCGGCTGATCCAGGACGGCGACGCACTGGTCGCGGCCATCCGGTCGCACGCTCCCGGGGACAAGGTCACCCTCAACGTCGGCGACCGCACCGTCCAGGTGACCCTCGACAGCCGAACGGTC
>DASXTS010000186.1:0-1611 GCA_036505275.1 Pseudonocardiaceae bacterium | reverse complement strand
GCGGACGCGATGGCCGTAGCGCTGTCCTTCCCGCCGAGCTGGGTGATCCGGCGGTAGGGCCGCAGTAGCAGCCAGCCCACCACACCGCAGAGCCAGACCAGCACGACCTGGAGCCATCCGGGCAAGCTGGCCGTATTCATGATCAAGTCGACGGCGAAGAGGTAAATAGCGGCTCCCGTGCCGAAGATCGCGATGTTGAAGATCGCCGCTACGACCGCGTTGCCCAACCGCCGGATGCCCGAGCTGGCGGGGCGCAAGAGTCCGATCGTGCCCAGGATTGGTGCGGCGATGACCGCCCACCGGAAGATCAGGAAGCCCAAGAGGACCAGCAGCGAGGCGGTGAGGTCGAACATCGCGAACATGATCGACGCCAGCACGGCGATGAAGCCGGCACCTATGCGGTCCATGCCGTTGACACCTTGCAGGTACTCGTAAGCTTCAGGGTCCTCCTGCTTGACCTGCTCGGCGACCTTCTCCCACTGCGCTTTCTTCCGGTTGAGTGTTCCATCGCGGGTCTGTGGGTTGTCCCTCATTTTCTGAGCTTCGTCCCAGGTGAGAGATCTAGCGTCGTAGAGTGCCATGCCGTATTTACGCGCAGTCTCGCTGTCGGCCGAGCCGAGCAGCCCCCTAAGCCAGTTGCGGTAGAGCATGGTCTCGGTCGCAGTGTCGCTGGCTCGCACCGCCGGTGGCCGATTGTCGATGCAGGCGTTGGGGCCGAGGGCGCACGCGGTGCCGGGATTCTCCGGCCGTGGTCCGACGGCGTCGTGTACCACGCCCAGTGTTGTGACAAGGCTCTGGTCGGCGAGGTTCGCGGAACGGACGGGCCATGCCGCGATGGCCGTGACCGCGACCATCACAAGGATCGCCCAGCCCGCGGTGGTCATCGCGGCTCCCATGTCGGCCTGCTGCGATCGCCATAGCAGGTACAGGCCGACGACCGCGAGTGTGATGACGCCGAAGACGCTGAAGACCTTTTCGTAGACCGCCCTGGTGGCCTGCTCGACCAGCGGGTCCGCCCAACCCCAGAGGGACTGCGGATCCCAGGCGCGCTCGCGTAGCGCGTTGGAGGCGCCGATGACCGCCGTTGCGATCATGAACTCGCCATTCGCGACAGTCGTCTCGAATTTGTAGTCGGGGTCTATCAACGTCGAGGCGCAGCCGCTGTCCAGGTCATACGTCGTATAGCTGTACCCGGCATAGCCGTAGTCACTGTAGAGGCCAGGAAAGCTGGAACTCGTCGACGATTCGGGGCGCTCGGCGAACCAGCCGGCCAAACCGGAGTCGGGCGCGCTTGGAGTGGGCGGCATCAGGCACTGTGCGCGCGCGGCACCCACGTCGGCCAGGCGATTCACGCATGACTTGAAGTCCTGCTGCCATTCCTCGGTGCTGCACGCGCCACCCGGCGCCCGCAACGGCCCGGCCGATGCGGCGGACGGGGCGGCCACCGCCCAGGCGATGGAGGCGATCGCTGCAACGAGCAGCGTCAGCACCATCGCGCACGCCCGCCGGACCATCTCATGCCTCCAGGTCGGCCGGTGACATCGGGATGGCGGTCGGCGTGGCCTGCACCGCCACCGGCGTGGTGTCCAGGTGCTGCAGCAGGCCGTCCAC
>DASXTS010000185.1:0-12864 GCA_036505275.1 Pseudonocardiaceae bacterium | reverse complement strand
GAAGAAACCGGGCAATCCTGCCGCCTGCACCGGCCGGGCCTGCTCCGGACGTGCTCCGGACGTGCCCCCGGACGTGCTCCGGACGTGCGAGTTGAGTAGTGAAACCGGCCAGCGGGTATCACGATCGCATGAGCGCCCGGCCCGTTGCCGTTATCGCCCACCGGAAGAAGTCGATCGGCGGCGGCCTCGACGAGCTGCGCAGAATGATCACTGACGAGGGCTGCGACAACCTGCTCTGGTGCGAGGTCTCGAAGAGCAGCAAGGCCGCAAAGAAGGCCAGGCTCGCGCGCAAGGCCGGCGCCGAGCTCGTCTTCGTCTGGGGTGGCGACGGCATGGTCCAGCGCTGCGTCGACGCGCTGGCCGGATCGAACATCCCGGTCGCGATCGTCCCCGCGGGCACGGCCAACCTGCTCGCCGCCAACCTCGACATTCCGCAGGACGTGGCGCAGGCCGTGCGGATCGGCTTCCACGGCAGGCGCCGGACACTGGACCTCGGCAAGGTCAACGGGGAGCACTTTGCCGTGATGGCCGGGGCCGGATTCGACGGCGCGATGATCAGTGAGGCCGGCCGGAACCTCAAGGACCGCGTAGGTCGGCTGGCCTACCTGTGGACCGGGCTACACCATGTCAAGGACGGCGCGGTGCCGGTGAAAATCCACATCGACGGCACGAAGTGGTTCGATGGCAGGGCCAGCTGCGTGCTGCTCGGCAATGTCGGCAGGATCACCGGCGGGATTCTGGCCTTCGACAACGCGAAGCCGGACGACGGCTGGCTCGACGTCGGGGTGGCCACCGCCGAGGGCGCCCTGGAGTGGGCGCGCACGTTCGGCCGGATGGTCGCGGGCCGATCCGACCGCTCGCCATTCGTACGGATCACCCGCGCGAAGACGGCCGACATTAGGTTCGGCGCCCCCCTGACCTACGAGCTGGACGGGGGCGCGCGGGACACGGCCAAACGACTCAAGGCAAAGGTGGCGCCGGGCGCCCTCACGGTGTGCGTGCCGCGGTCCTGATTGGCGCCCTTGTTGACGGCCCGCCGCCGGAACCGCCACCAGCTCGATGTTCGTTCACGGGCGGCGTCCAGCTTTCCGCCTAACCCGCCAACCCGTGCCGGCCGAGTCAGGGCGTCCGGTCGCCGAGGAACTCGCCGGGGTGGAAGGGGACGTACGACTCGGCGAGCGCCTGCAGGCTGCCGGCCGTCGCCAGATCGGCCCAGTAGCCGTGCTCGATCCGTGCCCTGATCGTCTCCACCCCGGCGACCCACTCGGCCACGGTGAACGCGCAGTGGCCGGCATGGTCGACGTAGGCCCGCCGCAGCAGCGGGTTGGCGCCGGCCGTCCGGACGTCCTCGCCGTACTCCTGCTCGAACTGCACCGGCGCCAGCGCGTCGCTGACGGTGTGCAGGCTGAGCACTGGCATCTGCAGCTCGCCGGACAGCGTGGAGGTGCGGCTCATCCATTGCACGGCGGCGAGGTCCGGGGCGACGTCGGCGGTACTGGTGAGCAGGTCGAGGTCGGCGCCCAGGTCCAGCTCAGCATCGCGGTAGAGGCTGCGCACCTGCTCGGCAGTCGCCGACTGCGACAGCAGTTGCCCATAGTCCACGCCCATGTTCCAGGACACGTTGCCGCCGGAGGACTGCTCCACGTCGAACCGGCCGGTCTGGTACCGGAACAGTGGGCTGGCGACCAGGCCGTTGTCCTGCAGGTTGCGGTACTGGCCGAACTCCTGCGCTGCGTAGTCGTGCGAGGCCGGCTTCGGCAGCCCGGGGAACCAACTCGGCATGTGGAAGTAGGCCGCGGCGAGCGCGATCCGGGCCCGCCCCTGCGGTGTGAGCTGGGCCTGGTCGATTGCGGCCCGTAGCTGGTTAACGGTGGTCACCGCGTCCGCGAGACTGGCGAAGCGCACCAGCTTCACCGGTTGTCCCGGCAGCAGCAGTTGGGCCAGCGCGTGCAGGCCGTCCAGCTGCGCGTTGTGCAGGTCGATGCCGCCGACCATGAGGCCACAGGTGGCCAGCGCGCCATCGATGCGGCCGCCTGCGCGCTCCGCCAGCTGACCGGTGACCAGCCCGCCCATCGACGTGCCGATGGCGATCACGTGTTCCGGCCGGCCGATCAGGCGCTGGACCTCGGCCAGCGTTGCCAGCTGGTCGTCGGCCGCCGTGGCCAGCGCCCAGCCCACCCGCGAGTACGACGAGCCGGCCAGCGCGTACCCGCACTCCAGCAGCGCATCGGTGGTCGGCTGGTTCGGCGAGTTGCGCGGCGGGTTCGCCGGGCCGGGGATGTAGCCGTGGCTGTAGAGCAGCAGCGTGCCGTTCCAGTCCGACGGGACGTCGGCGATCCAGGTGGCGCCGTCTGGCAGCGTGCCCTGGTACCGCGTCGGTGCCGCCGGCTGCGCACCGGCGGCCGCCGGCAGGCCCAGGACGAGGGCCACGGGCGCGAGCAGAAGGACGAGCACTCGCCGTGAACCGGTCATGTCAGCTCCTGAGGATCGTCCACCTCGGCAGCGTGCTGCACGTGCGAATCTCGCCGCAGCGCGAGCCGGTGGACAAGCGCCTGTGACGGACTTTCCGTGGTGTGGAAGGCGATCGAAGCTACTTCCGGTCCCTGCCGGCAGTGTGGGTCGGGCCCAGCCGCTCGGACGATCACATCGCCCGCACAAGCCGCGTTGAGCCGGTCCCCTCTGCGCCGTGATCTTCACAGGCCGCGGAGGGACCGTCCGACCGTTCTGAAGGCCGAAGGCAGCGACCGCGACGGGATGGCTGTGTCCGGCAAACGGGCCAAGCTCAGACTCCCCTCGAGTGTTGGCAGTGTTGCCGGCGGCTACCTCGGGTGGCCGGAGATGCGGTCGAGGATCGCGGTGCGTGCGCTGCGGCGATCGGCGGCGATTGGCCGCGAGCGCCGCCTCGCGGTTACACAGCGATGGCGGCAACGTGTCGCGCAGACGGTCGTAAGAGCTAGACCGGCCTTGCCCCGTCCTTCCTCGGCGCGCCAGGCCGGTTTGTCGCCTGCAGCGCCGGGGCGATGATGGAGACATGTCCAGACTCGATCGCATCACCTCTGACCCGGCGGTGTGCCACGGTCAGCCGACGGTGCGAGGTCTGCGGTATCCCGTAGAGAGTCTGCTCGAGCCGCTGTCGGCGGGTATGACGATCGACGAGGTGCTTGCCGACTACCCAGACCTGGAGCGTGACGATCTCCTGGCTGCGTTGGAGTTCGGTGCACTGGCCGCGGGGCGTCATCGAGTGATTCCGCTCGGGGCGGCGTGAGGTTTCTGATTGACGGCGCAGCGACCGGCGCCTCGCACGGTTCCTGAGCGACGCCGACTGGCGCGCTGGATGTCCGGTGGGTGTCAGCTACGCGCCTCGCCCAGCTCGGCGAAGATTGTCACCTGCAGACCGGCGGGCGCGGCCAGCCGGGCATTGAGCGAGTGCCACGGAGTCCGTGTCGGCGGGGCGATGACGTCGGCGCCAGCACCGGCCAGGCTCGCGGTTACCGCGTGGGCGTCCTCAACCTCGAAGGCCACCCGCACGTGTCCGGCTACCCGGCTGCCCACCTCGACCTGGTCGATGTACTCGGCGTACACCGGGTCGGCCAGCTCTAGCGTCGCCACACCCGCATTGAGGATGGTCACCCGCCCGCCGGGTGACGTGTAGGACGCCTGCTCGGGCAGGCCGAGCACGTCCCGGTAGAAGTGCAGCGCTTGGTCGTAGTCGGATGCGGTGACGCACAGCCGCAGCTGGCGAACCGGGATCTGATCAGTCATGCGCTCAGTGTGCCGCCAAGGTGTTCTCTTCTGCCGCGAGTCCTGTGCACGGCGGTCAAGCGCGTCAATAGGCACCTCGGCCCAACGTGTCATCCGGCAATGGAACGTATGCGGTAAGCACCGATGTGATCGCCGGCCCAAGCGGATGGGCTCTCGCCAGGATCTGCCCTCGTGCTCATCGAGTCAGCGAGCGGCCACATCCGCACTGTCGGGATGGCCATTCCAGCCTTCGAAAACGGTTGCGGCAGCGGTCCTTGCGTCGTCAGGGGCTCTGCTTACGACCAGCGCCAAGGCTGCCTGGGAGGCATTGGAACAACGCCGCGAGATTCACAAGCGCCCCTTTTTATTTGTTGTATCGGATGGATGAACTGCTTCGGTCCTCCGTCTCGTAAGACACCCTGCAACCTTATCGGCTTTCGTTTAGCGCTTGCACCAAGCATCCGCTTCTGCCGCGATCCGCGCCCTGGCGTGCCGTCAGCTTTCTGAATCGAGGTCTAGCCAGTGGCCGAGCTGTTCGCGAATGTCGGACAAGTTGAGTTCTTGGCCCCGCCGTACCCACCAGCAACTGATGCCCGAAGAACTTACGGCGGTGACCACTAGCGCGCTGCAGGCAGCGACTTCTTGAGCCACGTGGTGACGACGCCGCACACATGATCCTCGATGCCGTTGTAGAAATGGTCGCCCTCGACGATCGCGACTTCGCATGGGCCGCCCGCGCGCTCGGCATAGCCTTCGGCCGGATACACGTCCGCCGGCTCCAGGCTGCCACGCACATAGAGCACCGGACACATGATCGTGGGAGCGAACGCGAGAATGTCGGGCAGCGTGGTGAAGCGGTCGACATAGCTCTGCGCCGAGATGACATACCACCAGTTCGGCATGGTCATCAGTTCCTTGCCCCGCCCCGCCGCGACGAGCGCCTGCGCTCTCGCCATCGTCGCCCCATAGTCCTCACCCGCCAGCGCCATCTGCGCTGGAATGCTCTGCCCGCCCGCGCCGCCGCGAAACGCGGAGAGCAGCACCAGGGCGGGGGTCTCGGGATGCCCTGCCGCATGCGCGGCGCCGAGCAGGCCGCCGCCCGAGTGGGCGATGACGATCGGCGCGGGGAAGCCGCGGTCGGCCATCCAACGCGCCGCGTGCTCATTGTCGGCAATGGCTTCGCGCGTGAGCTGCAGGGCGCCGCCCTCGGGAGCACGGGAATCGCGGATGCTCAAGATGTCGTGGCCGCGCCGGTTGAACGCGAGACACGCGAAGCCCAGTTCCGTGAGCACGGGCGGCAGCCAGCGCGGCGCGCCGATGTAGAAGTTCATCGTGTTGCCGTGGAACAGCAGGACGCCGCCGCGGGCGGTTCGGTCCTCCGGCCAATGGAAGGCGCCGTCCAGCGGCACGGTATCGGTCGCGATCGAAACCAGTTCCGTCCGCATGCAGGACACCGTCCCACGGGCGAGGAGCCTCTCTAAGGGCGACGACACCCCGATCGCCGCCAGCATGCACCGCATCGCGCAGATCCCCGCGGTCCTCGTCCACGGTCGCTACGACGTCTCCGGGCCCCTGGACACCGCCTTGGACCTGCACCGGGCCTGGCCAGCCAGCCGCGTTGTCGTCCTCGACGACGCCGGGCACGGCGGCACCGGCATGACCCAGGCCCTCGTCGACGCACTCGACGGCATCCGCAACATCCGCTAGACCTCGGCTGTCCCCGTCACTCAGGGCGGCCAGGGCGGCACCCAGGTCGGGTCGTCCTCGGGCCGGCGGTAGTCGCACTCGAACCGGTGTCGCCCGGAGCCAACCTCGACCGGGTTGGCGCCGGGCTGCCGGCCGGGACCGGCCTCGACCGGGGTCCAGGCCGGGTCGGGGAGCGTCACGAGCGCCGTGGTGCCGGTGGGGACGAGGACGTCGACGACGAGCCGGCCGTCCGCCCGCCGCCAGCCGACCTCGGCCCGCCCGTAGGGGGTGAGGTGCGCGGTCGTGGCCGAGGTGAGGCCGCCGCCCGGCCTGGGCTCGACGATCAGCGTGCGGTAGCCGGGCGCGCCGGGCGCCAGCCCGCCGATCACGCGGTGCATCCAGTCCGCGACGGCTCCGAGCGCGTAGTGGTTGAAGGAGGTCATGTCGCCGGGATTGATGCTGCCGTCCGGCAGCATGCTGTCCCAGCGCTCCCAGACGGTGGTCGCGCCCATGGTCACCGGGTACAGCCAGGACGGGCACTGCTTCTGCAGCAGCAGTTGGTACGCGTCGTCCACGGCGCCTGCGGTCGTCAGGGCGTCGCAGATCAGCGGGGTGCCGAGGAAACCGGTGGCGATCCGGTGCCGCTGCCGGCGCACCACCTCGACCAGGCGCGCGGCGGCCCGGCGGCGCTGCTGCTCCTCGCGCAGCAGAGCGAACTCCAGCGCCAGCGCGTAGCCGGTCTGCGAGTCGCTGGCCACCCGCCCGTTCGGGGTCACGTACTCGTCGTGGAAGGCCAGCCGCACGCTCTCGGCCAGCTCGGCGTACTTCGCCGCGTCGGCGTCCTCGCCCAGCACGGCCGCGATCTCGCTCAGCACCTGCGCGGCCCGCACCCGGTACGCGGTGGCGACCAGGATCGGGTCGGTCGTCGCGGCGGCCGGGTTGTCCGGCGGGGCGGCCGGGTCGAGCCAGTCGCCGAGCTGGAAGGCCGGCTGGTCGAACAGCGTCCCCGGGCCGAGCACGGCGGTCAGGCCGTCCACCCAGCGAACCATGCTGGGGTACTGGCGGCGCAGCACGTCCAGGTCGCCCGAGCGCTGGTGGAGCACCCAGGGCAGCAGCACGGCCGCGTCGCCCCAGCCGGCCTGAGCGGCGGGCTCGCCGAACAGCCCGGACAGGTCGACCCGCGGCACGAACAGCGGGACGATGCCCTCCGCGGTCTGGTCCGCGGCCAGATCCTTCAGCCAGGACACCAGGACACCCACGCAGTCGTACAGGTAGCAGGCGGTGGTCCCGAACACCTGGATGTCGCCGGTCCAGCCGAGGCGCTCGTCGCGCTGCGGGCAGTCGGTCGGCACGTCGAGGAAGTTGCCGCGCATGCCCCACACCACGTTCTCGTGCAGCCGGGTCAGCAGCCCGTCGGAGCACTCGAACCAGCCGGTGCGCTCCATGTCGGAGTGGTAGACGACCGCGGTCACGTCCTCGGTGCGCAGCTCCCCCGGCCAGCCGGTGACCTCCGCGTACCGGAAGCCGTGGAAGGTGAACCGTGGTTCCCATTCCTCGCCCGCGGCGTCGCCGCGCAGGGTGTAGCTGTCGGTTGCCGCGGCGGTGCGCAGCGGCCGGACCCCCAGCTCGCCGTGCTCCAGGACCTCGGCGTGCCGCAGCCGCACCACGGCACCGCGCGTGCCGGTGACCCGGATGCGCAGCCGGCCGACCAGGTTCTGGCCGAAGTCGAGCAGCGTCGCCCCGGACGGCGCGGTGAGCACCTCGCGGACCGGGAGCTCCTCGGTCGCGCGGACCGGCGGGCCGTCGGGCGCGACCAGCGTCGCGACGTCGAAGTCCGCCGCGACCTCGCAGCCGGCCCAGCCGCTGTCGTCGAACGACGCGCGCGACCAGCCGGGCTGCTCCAGCGTGGCGTCGTAGTGCTCGCCGTCGTAAAGGTCGGCGGAGCGGGTCGGGCCAGTGGACGAGCGCCAGGTGCCATCGGTGCCGACGACCACGGTCCGGCCGTCGGCCAGCACCACCTCGAGCTGCGCCAGCAACCCGAGGCGGTCCCCGTACACGTTCCGTTTGCCGGCCTCGAACGTCAGCCGGCCCCGGTACCAACCGTCGGCGACGGTCACGCCGATGGCGTTCTCGCCCGTCGTCAGCAGCGGGGTGACGTCGTAGGTCTGGTAGCGCAGCCGGGAGTGGTAGCTGGTCCAGCCGGGCGCGAAGGCGTCGTCGCCGACCCGCTGCCCGTTGATCTCGGCCTGGTAGAGGCCACGCGCGGTGGCGTAGAGGCGTGCGGAGACCACCCGGCCGTCGAGGGTGAAGCCGCGGCGCAGCATCGGGACCGGGTCGGCCTCTGGCGTGATCATCTGCGCCCGCCAGTCGGACGGGTCGAACAGGCCTGCCTCGACGACGGCGGCCTGGCTCCACGGCGACGGCCGGCCGTCGTCACCCCACACCCGCACCCGGACGGCGCGGCGCTCGCGGGAGACCAGCGGCGCGGCCGGCCACGGCACGAGCACCGAGTCGGTCGACTCGAACCGGGTTTCGGTCACCCGGTCGTCCGTGTCCCGGATCTCCACCTCGTAGCCGACCTGGCGCCAGCCGGCGGGCGCGGCCTCGATGCGCCACGACAGCCGTGGTGCGCGCTCCCCGATGCCCAATGCGGGGTGATGGCCCAAAGCGGGGTGATGGCCCAGTGCGGTGCGGTGGTGCTCGAAGCGAACCGGTGTGACCTGGATGGCCGGCATGCCGATCACCCCGCCATGGTTCTGGCCAGCGCTGCGGCGAGGTAGCCGACGGACAGGTCCACCAGCGCGTCGATGTCGTCGTGGCCGTCGAAGATGTGGTTGGCGCCGGGCACGGTGACCAGGCGGGCCGGTACGCCGGCGGCCGTGCCGAACGCCACGGCGTAGGTGACGCCGACGTGGTGCCGGCTGCCGTCCGGGCGCCGGTGTGGCTCGGGCGGCGGCAGGAATCGGGCCGGGATCACGATCCTGCTCATGCCGACTCCCTCGCCAGGTCGTCCATAACGGGTACCTGCTCGGCATGATGGCACGCGGTCGCGCTCTGGCCGACTACCCGCAGCGGCGGCCGCTCGACCCGGCAGATGTCGGTGGCCAGCGGGCAGCGCGGCACGAACGGGCAGCCGACTGCCGACGGCGCCGCGGCCCCGGCGGTGCCGATGCCGAGTGCCTCGCGGGCGGCTCGGCGCCTGGCCTGTTCCGCCGGGCGGGGCACCGGGGCGGCCGCGGTGAGCGCGATGGTGTACGGGTGGCGCGGCCGCTGGGTGACCGCGTCGACCGGGCCCTGCTCCATGACCTGGCCGCGGTACAGCACGACGGCGCGCTGCGCGAGGAAGCGGACAACTCCGAGGTCGTGGGCGATGAACAGGAAGGCGAGCTGGTGTCGGTCGCGCAGGTCGGCGAGCAGGTTGAGCACCTGAGCCTGGGTGGACAGATCCAGCGCGCTGACCGGCTCGTCGAGCACGACGACCTTGGGGTCGCAGACCAGCGCCCGGGCGATGGCGATGCGCTGCCGCTGGCTGCCGGAGAACTGCTGCGGCCGGCGGTCCAGCGCGTCGGCCGGCAGGCCAACCGACTCCAGTGCCGCGGCGGTCCGCGGCCGCCGCTCCGACGGCGGCACGCGCAGCAGGCGAAGCGGCTCGACCAACGTCTGCCCGATGGTCTGCGCCGGGTTCAGCGACGAGTACGGGTCCTGGAACACCACCCGCAGGTCCACCGCCGCGGTGCGCCGGTCGCGCAGCGAGGCGTGCGTGATGTCGCGGCCCTGCAGCAGCACGGTCCCGGACGTCGGCGGCTGCAGGCCGAGCACGGCCTTGCCGATGGTGGACTTGCCTGAGCCGGACTCGCCGACAAGGCCGAGCGTCTCGCCTGGGGCGATGCTGAAGCTGACCCCATCCACGGCGGGCGGCGTCTTGGCGCGGGTACGGCGGGAGCCGTAGTGCACCACGAGGTCGCGCACGTCCAGGGCATGCTCGGTCATGACGACACTCCCGTCGGCTGCTGTTCGTCGAGCGGGCTGATCCAGTCCATCGACTTCAGTTCATGGGTGCGTACGCAGCGGACCGACCCGGCGCCGTGCGCCGGCTCCAGCGCAACCGGAGCGGTGCATTTGTCGGCGGCGAACCTGCACCGGGACGCGAAGCGGCAGCCGGCCGGCCAGGCCTGGGGCGCCGGGACGGTGCCGGGAATCGACGCCAGCCGCGCCGGCACCGGCTCGCCCTCCGGCACGTGCGGGTTGGCGCCTAGCAGCGCCGTCGTGTACGGGTGCGCGGGGGACTCGAGCACGTCCATCGCGGAACCGGACTCGACCACCTGGCCGGCATACATCACCGCGACGTCATCGCAGATGTCGGCAACCACGCCGAGATCGTGGCTGACGATCACGACCGACAGCCCGGTATCCCGCACCAGCGCCCGTAGCACGCTGAGGATCTCCGCCTGCACGGTCACGTCGAGCGCAGTGGTCGGCTCGTCGGCGATCAGCAGCTTCGGCTGCCCGGTCAGCGCCAGTGCGATGCAGACGCGTTGCGCCATGCCGCCGGAGAGCTGGTGCGGGTATGACTTCAGGACCTTCCTGCCATCCACGATTCCGACCTGCTGGAGCAGTTCGGCCGCGATGCGCCGCGCCTCGCGGCGTCCGACTCCGCGCAGCCGGCGGATCGGATGGATGAGCTGGTGGGCAACGGAGAACATCGGGTCGAGCGCGACCATCGGCTCCTGGGAGATCATCGCGATCTCGGGCCCGCGCAGCTTGCGCAGCTCCGACTCGGGCAGGCCGACCAGGTCGCGGCCTCGCCAGAAGATCGCACCGCCGCTGATCGAAACCCCCTCGGGCAGCAGACCGAGGACGGCCCTGGCGGTCATCGTCTTCCCGCAGCCGGACTCGCCGACCAGGCCGAGCACAGATCCCGGCGCCAGGGCGAAGACACCCCCGTCACCAGCGCCGGGCCGCCGTCCACGGCCACGGTGAGGTCGCGCACCTCCAGCACGGCCGTCGGGTCCCGCGGCTCGGCCGGCCCGGTGACCGCCGCCCGGCGGCGCATGCGGGCCAGCCTCGGCGCCGGCTTCGGCGCGCCGCCGGAGATCGCGTCGGCAAGCTCGTTGGCGGCCATCACGGTCAGCGCCAGCACGGCACCGGTCGGCACCATGAGCCATGGGTCGTCGGTGATGTGTACGGACGCGGCCTGGATCATGTCGCCCCAGCTCGGGACCGGTGGGCGCGGGCCGAAGCCGATGAACGCCAGGCCGGCCTCGATGAGCAGGCCGATGCCGAACAGCTGCGCTGCCTGCACCGCGATCGTGGTGAGCATGGCGGGCAGCACGTGCCTGACGTTGACGGCGAGCGAGCCCAGGCCGTTCACCCGCGCGGCGTCCACGTAGAGCCGCTTGCGCACCGACTGGGCGACGGCGAGCAGGACCCGGTAGACGGCCGCGGAGATCATGACGCCGAGCACTGCCATGACGATGTAGATGCGCGGCCCGATGACGCCGATGACCGCCAGCAGGATCACCATGCCGGGCAGCGCCAGCAGGATCTCGGTGATCCGGCTGACGACGCGCTCGGCCTGCTGGCCGTGCTCGGCGGCGAACAGCGCCAGCGGCACCCCAATGCCGAACGCCACGATGACGGTGATGGCGGACCCGATCAACGCCTCCCCGGCCGCGGCGACAATGCGGCTGAACATGTCCCGGCCCAGCTCGTCCGTGCCGAGCCAATGCGTGCCGCTCGGTCCGGCCAGCGCCGCGGCCAGGTCCTGCTCGTCGACCTCATGCGGCAGCCACAGCGGCGACGTGATGGACGCGACGACGAGCAGCAGCAGCCAGGTGGCGCCGAACACACCGGCCGGCTTGCGCAGCGCGGCGCGCAGCCGCCGCTTGACCGAGCCGCCGGCGGCCTGGCCGGCGTCCAGGGGAAGCACGCTCATGCCGTACGCACCTTGGGGTCGAGTGCCGCGACCAGCAGGTCCAGCAGCAGGTTGGTGATGACGACGACGACGGTCGCGATGACTACGACGCCCTGCACCGCGGGCAGGTCGTGCACGCCGACCGCGAGCTGGGTGGCCTGGCCGAGGCCGGGCAGTGCGAACAGGTTCTCCACGATGATCGAGCCGCCGAATAGTGCGATGAACTGCACGCCCAGGACGGAGACGACCGGCGCGCTCGCGAAGCGGAGCGCGTGCACATAGCGCAGCCGCCACGGCGGGGTGCCGATGGCCTGCAGCGTGCGGATGTGCTCCTGGCGCAGCGCCTCGACCATCCCGGTGCGCGCGGTGCGGGCCACGATCGCCGCGCCGCCGACGGCGAGCGCGATCGCCGGCAGCGCCAGGCTCTTCAGCCACTCCACCGGGTTCTCAGCGAAGGGCACATAGCCGGTCGCCGGCAGCAGCGTGGTCCGGATCGAGAGCGCGTACACGAGCAGGACGCCCACCCAGAACGCGGGCAGCGAGACCGCGATGCTGCTGCCGGCGGTGACGGCCCGGTCGAGCCGCCCGCCGCGAACCGCAGCGGTAACCCCGATCACGATGCCGACGATCGCGCTGAGCAGCGTGGCGAGCAGCGCGATCGAGGCGGTGACCGGCAGCCGGGCGAACAGGTCGGCCTTGATGTCGTGCCCGTCCGACAGCGAGGTGCCGAAGTCGCCGCGGGTCACGTGGCTCACCCAGTCGGCGAACTGCGTGACGAGCGGACGGTTCCAGCCGAGTTCCTCGTTGGCGGCGTCGATCTGCTCGGGGGTGGCGCCCTGGCCGGCGACGATGGCTCCCGGGCTGCCGGAGGTCAGGTGAACGAGCAGGAAGCTGAGCACGCTCGCCGCGGCAACGGTGCCGATGGCGAAGGCCAGGCGGCGGGCGACGTAGCCGACCATGTCGTTCCCTTCGGGTCGGGAGTGGGGGAAGTGCGTCAGCCGGCCGGCTGGAGGGTCGTCAGCAGCGGGATGCCGTCCAGGCCAGGGAACTTGGGCTCGGCGACCTTCTTCGTGTTGTAGCCGATGTAGGAGTACTGCTCGGCGATCGGAATGATCCAGCTCTCGTCCACCAGCGCGTGGTTGAGCTCCTTCAGCGCGGCGGCCTGCCCGTCACCCTTGGCGTTGGACGCCTTGCCCAGCGCGGCACCGATGACCGGGTTCTCCGCGTGCTGGACGTTGGCGAAGCCACCCACCAGCACACCGGCGGTGACGCCGACCTCGTTGGCCCAGCCCAGCGGCAGGTAGCCGATCGGCTGCGTCGCCACCGCCGCGAAGATCTCGTCGGTCGAGGTGGTGACCTTGATGTTCATCTTGATGCCGACGGCCTCGAACATCTTCTGGAAGGCCTCCATCACCGTCTTGGCGTCCGGGCTGGTCGTAACGTTGAACTCGAATCCGGTGGGGTAGCCGGCGTCGGCGAGCAGCTGCTTGGCCTTCTCCGGGTTGTAGGCGTAAGTGGTGTCG
>DASXTS010000184.1:0-3910 GCA_036505275.1 Pseudonocardiaceae bacterium | reverse complement strand
GACGTCAACCAGATCCAGGTGGACATCGTCCGGCTGCTGTGTCCCGACGGCGTCGGGCTGACCGTGGTTGGCGATGACGCCCAAGCGGTGTACGGATTCCGCGGCGCGGATAGTCGACATCTGCTGGAACTGTCGGCCGAGGTGCCAGCCGCGACAACGGTGTGTCTGGAGCAGAACTTCCGGTCCCGGCAACGGATCCTGGCCCTGGCCAACGCGATCCGCCCGGTCGCCGGCGGGCAGCAGCTGCGGCTGCGCTCGGACCGCGACGGGGGTCCGCGGCCTCGCCTGGTGCGCTGTCACGACGCGTCGGCCGAGGCCCGCCTTGTGGTCGACACCGTCCTCGACGCGGCCGAGCAGGGCCGACCGCTCAGAACCCAGGCGGTGCTGATGCGCGCCGCGCACCACAGCGACCTGCTCGAGGTCGAGCTGACCGCCCGGCGCGTCCCCTACGTCAAGTACGGCGGCCTGAAGTTCCTTGAGGCCGCGCATGTCAAAGACTTCATCGCCACGGTGCGGCTGTTGGACAACCCGCTCGACGAGATCGCCTGGTTCCGGCTCCTACGCCTGCATGACGGCATCGGCCCCGCCCGAGCCCGTGCCCTGCTCGACGCCCTCCGGCCACACAAACCAGACACCGAACATCGCCACCCCGACGCCGTCGCCGCCGCACCGGCAGCAACCCGCACCGCGCTCTCACGGACACTCGCCACGCTGGCCGCAGCCCGCCGCCAGCCCACCGTGGCTAGTCGGGCCGAACACATCCTGGACCTGCTGCGACCGTTGCTGACCGCCCGGTATCCCGACCACGCGGCCCGCCTCGGCGACCTTGACCGGCTCATCAGCGCCGCCGGCCAGTCACCCACCCTGGCCGACTACATCGCCCGCCTCACCCTGGATCCGCCCGCCTCCACCAGCGATCTCGCCGGACCACCGCACCTGGACGAGGACTACCTCGTACTGTCCACAGTGCACTCCGCCAAGGGGCTGGAGTGGGACAGCGTCCATGTCATCCACGTCGTCGACGGCGCTTTCCCCTCCGACATGGCTCTATCGACCAACACTGGCTTGCTGGAGGAGCAGCGGCTCTTCTACGTCGCCGCTACCAGGGCCCGCGATGAGCTCGCCATCTACACCCCGCTGCGCATGCCACACCGCCGACACGCGCACGACGACCGACACAGCTACGCTGCGGCCAGCCGTTTCCTCGATGACAGCGCCGTGGCCGCAATGGACATCCTGGAAGATCGACCTGCCATCCCGGCCGTGCGTTCACCAGCTACCGCGTCGCGGGTAGCCATGCCCACTCTGGACGAACTCTGGACCTGACCAGCCTGGAGCACCGGCTCTCCCGCTCCCTACAGGACCTGATCACGATGTGGCCGACCTGCGCAGCCGCGGCGTCGCCTTCAAGAGCCTGCACGAAGCCCTGGACACCACCACGCCGGGCGGCCGGGCTGGTGTTTCACGTCTCCGCCGCGCTGCCGAGTTCATCCGCGAACTCATCCGGCTGGGTAAGCCACCCTCACCCGTCCCCGACCCGCTCGCCGACATCCTGCGAAACCTGGTCGCCGGCATGCCAGGCGCGACGACGTGATAACGGACCGTTGTCACGTGTCCTGCCGCAGATCAGGTTCGTCGCCGAGGCCCTCCAGCCAGGCACGAACCTCGACTGATTGGTCAAGGTCATTCTGATAGGCGTCCGGCCACCTCGCGGCCAGCACCTGGCGGATCGTGATGGCTTCCTCGACCGCGGCCAGGCCCTCCTCGGGTACGCAACAGTCGACGGGTTGCTGAGTCGACGAGTTCGGTGCTGACCCTGGCCGCGCCGCTGGACCAGCGGCTTTCTGGGCGGTCCGAGAGCCCACCCCGATCTGAGTCGATCTCATCCTCCATGACATGATCGCCGCCAATGTGATGATCCTTCATGCTGGGTGAAGTCGAAGGGGTGTGGGTTGGGCCTGGCCGTGGTGCGCGACCTGCGCGAGTTCCGGGCCCCGCGACCGCGGAGGAGCTGGCCGGGTTCGAGACCGATGTGCTGGCCGGGTTCGTGCTGGCCCGGGCGTCGGCGGGGCTGGTGGACAGCACGATCCGTAACGACACCAACCATTTGGAGCTGATCCGGGACTGGTTCGGCCGGCCGTTGTGGGAGATGCAGCCGCCGGACGCGGACGCCTACTTCGGCAAGGTGCTGCGGGACGCGAAGCCGTCGACGCGCGCTGCTCGTCCTCGCCGCGGCCGCGGAGCCCCTCGGCGACGCCATGCTTCTGCACCGGGCCGCCACGGCGCTCGGCATCGACATGGCGGCCGTCGCTCCCGCGGTGGACGCCGGGCTTCTCCAGGTGCACGGGCGCATCGCGTTCGCCCACCCGCTCCTGCGATCGGCCTCCTATCACGCCTCGTCCGGCAGCGACCGCGGGCGGTACATCGCGCCCTGGCCGAGGCCACCGACCCCGAGACGGGCCCGGACCGGCGCGCCTGGCATCGCGCCCGAGCGACGCCGGGGCCGGACGAGGAGGTGGCCACCGAGCTCGAACGGTCGGCCGATCGCGCGCAGGCGCGCGGTGGGCTTGCCGCCGCGGCCGCGTTTCTGCGGCGCGCGGTCGCGCTGACGGTAGACCCTGTGGGGCGCGTGGACCGGGCCCTGGCCGCCGGGCAGGCGAGCCAGCGGACCGGCGCATTCGGCGCGGCTCGCGAGCTGGTGGCCACGGCGGAGACGGGGCTGCCGCTCGACGAGTCCCAGCGTGCCCGCGCGGACGTACTGCGCGGCGAACTCGCCTTCGCATCAGGTCTGGACAGCGACACGGCCGGCTGCTGCTGGAGGCCGCGAGGCGGCTCGAAGCGTACGATCTTGACCTCGCGCGCGAGACCTACCTCACCGCCTGGGGCGCCGCGGTCAACGCCCGGCATCTCGCGGGGCGCACAGTGCTGCCGCAGATCTGCCGCGCCGTCCTCGCCCTTCCTCCCCCGCCGGGCCCACCTCGTCCCCTGGACCTGCTGCTCCACGGCCTCGCCCTGCTGACCGCCGGCGGGCACGCCGCCGCCCCCCGACCTCGCAACGCGCCGCGAAGTTGATCATCGGCGTACCCGAGGTGGACGAGCTGCGATGGGGCTGGGCGGCGACGGCCGCGAGCGGCGCGGTATGGGACTGCGAAGGCATGGACGCGATCTCGGCCAGGAATGTGCGACTGCTTCGGGACGCCGGAGCCCTTGCGGAGCTGCCGCACCCCATGACCACGTCGGGCCTGGCACGCGCCTGGTTCGGCGACTTCGCCGGTGCTGCATCGCTGATCGCGGAAGCAGAAGACCTGTCGGCGGCGACCGGAAGTCCGTTCGCGCCCTACCTGGCGCTACGGCTGCGGGCCCTGCAGGGCCGGGCAGCCGAGGCCTCCGCGCTGATCGCGAGCGCCATCGCCCAAGCCGACGACGGCGGCCCGGAGATGACCGCGGCACAGGCCCGCTGGGCGGCCGCCGTGCTGTACAACGGCCTCGGTCAATACGCGGAGGCGACGCGGGCTGCCCGGCAGGCGACCGCGGATCCCCTTCGAACCGTGGGTGTCGATGTTCGCCCTGCCCGAGCTCGTCGAGGCGGCCACGCTGAGGGGGACACCGAGCTCGCACGCAATGCGCTGCAACGCCTTGCCGCCACGACACAGCCCTGCGGCACCGACGTCGCCCTTGGCATCGAGGCTCGCTCCCGGGGGCTGCTCAGCGATGGCGCCGACGCCGAGCACCGCTACCGCGAGGCGATCGAACCGCTGTCCCGCACGCGTCTGCGACCCGAGCTCGCCCGCGCGCATCTGCTCTACGGGGAATGGCTGCGCCGCGAGGGCCGACGCCACGAAACCCGAGGCCAGCTGCGTACGGCGTACGACATGATGGTCGCCATCGGCATGGAGGCGTTCGCCGAGCG
>DASXTS010000183.1:0-1934 GCA_036505275.1 Pseudonocardiaceae bacterium | reverse complement strand
ACCCCACCGCGCTGCTCAGCCACCCAGTCCGAACCCCGGCACCTCGGCGTTCTCCACCGCCACCACAAAGCGCAACATGATCAAATCACGAAGTGCGGCTGCCGTACCAGTGAGGCTTCGCCTCGGGCCGCCGAGCGTGGTGGTTGAGCTGGTGTTCCGTTGCGGGTTGACGCATCCTCGCATCCATAACTGTGGATGCGGAGGCGGTCATGGGTGCGCGCGTGGTCACGGTCAACGATCTGCTCGACGGGCACGTGGCGTTGGATATCCAGTGCCTGGACCGGGTCTACCTCAACGCGTACGTGCCGAAGCTGCAGACCAGCGCGCAGGTGGTGGCGTTCCTGTCCGGGCACCTGGGCTACCCGTTCCCATCGCCGACGCTGTTCAACCAGATCGGCCAACGTTTCCGGCGGGCGGTCGCCTCCTACGCGGAGGCCAACGACATCCCGTGGATCAAGTTCGGCAAGGACGACGACAAGCTCGCCGTGATGACGCCACACCTACGCCGCCAGGCGGCCACCGGGAAGTCTGGGGTGGCCGCGATCGGGGTAGCCCAGGAGTTCCAGCGGGTGTGGTCGGCCGCCGAGGGTAAGACCTCCACCGGCACGCCACGCTGGTCGTTCTACAAGGCCGACCGGCGCGTCACCGTGTACTACTTCTACCTGTGGGACGACGACTTCGGCCCCGCCTTCATCAAGGTCTGCGCGTACTTCCCCTACCCGGGCAAGGTTTGGCTCAACGGTCATGAGTGGGCCAAACGCCAGGCCAGCAAGGCCGGCCTCACCTTCACCGAACTGTCCAACGGCTTCGCCTCGGTCGCAGATCCCGAGGCGCTGCAAGCCATCTGCGACCGGCTCGGCCCGGGCACCATCAACGTATTCGTCGAGCGGTGGCTGGCCCGGCTGCCGCTGCCCTTCGGCGCCGCCGACCGGCATGCCGGCTACTGGTGGGAGACCTCCATGCGCCAGGTCGAGACCTCCCGCACCATCGTGTTCGACGCACCCCGGCACGCCCGCGGCTTCTTTGAGGCGTTGATCGTCGATAACCTCGACCTGGGCCGCCCGCACAACGTGGAAATCATCTTCGGCCGCCGGGTGCGCCGCGACACCATCGGCACGTTCCGCACCGCCATCGACCGCCGCGACAACGGCGGCGTGCTGCTCAACGTGTTCTACCGGCACTCCCGCATCAAGCAGTACCTCAAAGACGGCCGCGCCATGCGCATCGAAACCGTCATCAACCACGCCCGCGACCTGGGCTGCAACGCCCGCCTACCCAACCTCGACGACCTGCAGACCAAGGCCCGTGCCTGCAACCGCAGGATCCTGGATGCTGAACGTGTCGGTCAGGGCTGCGTCCTCGCGAGTCCAGCCTTTGAGCGGATCGCGCACCCCACCGTCGATGCGGCGGGTGGCAGGACCCCGGCCCTGCGGTTCGGCGATCCTCGGGTCATGGCCCTGACCGGCGCCCTGTGTCAGACGCTGCTCGCCGCGACCGGCTTCACCAACAAGAGCCTCCGTGTCTTGATCGCCGGGCTGCTCGGCAGCCACTACCGCGCCAACCAGATGACCTACGACCTACGACGGCTGCGCCTGACCGGGCTCATCCGCCGACTCCCGCGCTCCAACCAGTACCTGCTCACCGACGACGGCATCCGCATCGCCATCTTCTACACCAAGATCTACAACCGGCTCCTCATCCCGCTCACCGCCGCCGACCAACCCCAAGCCCCACCCCAACTACGCGCCGCACTGGCCACCATCAGCCGCCACGTCGACGACTACGCCACCCACGCCCGGCTACCCCAGGCCGCGTGAAACTTGCCTCAAACGTGAAGCCCACCGCGACCAAAGATCGCTAGTAAAAGGGTCGCCGAATTCGGGATCGGCCGCGATCCGGCTGCCGCCGATCATCCACTGAGTTGATCTCAGCAA
>DASXTS010000182.1:0-1646 GCA_036505275.1 Pseudonocardiaceae bacterium | reverse complement strand
CGTGAGCTGATCGACGGCATGTCCTCGTGGTGGGCGGCGATCCACGGCTACCGGCACCCGGTGCTCGACGCCACGCTGCGGGAGCAGGTACTCCGGATGAGCCATGTGATGTTCGGCGGGCTGACCCACGAGCCGGCGGTGCGGCTCGCCGGCCGGCTGGTGGACATCGCACCGGCTGGCCTGGAGCACGTGTTCTTCACCGACTCCGGCTCGGTCGCAGTCGAGGTCGCCATCAAGATGTGCCTGCAGTACTGGCGTGCCGAGGGCCGGCCGGAGAAGCACCGGCTGCTGACCTGGCGCGGCGGCTACCACGGCGACACGTTCCAGGCCATGAGCGTCTGCGACCCGGAGACCGGCATGCACTCGCTGTGGGGCGACGTGCTGCCGCAGCAGGTGTTCGCCGACGCGCCGCCGAGCGGGTTCGACGCCAGCGGGGACGCCTCCTACGCCGAGCAGCTCGCCAAGCTCTTCGACCGGCACGCGGACGAGCTGGCCGCAGTGATCGTCGAGCCGGTCGTGCAGGGCGCCGGCGGCATGCGCTTCCATGCCCCTGGCTACCTGCGCGGCCTGCGCCAGCTCGCCGACCAGCACGACGTGCTGCTCATCTTCGACGAGATCGCCACCGGGTTCGGCCGCTCGGGCGCGCTGTTCGCCGCCGACCATGCCGGGGTCACGCCGGACGTCATGTGCGTCGGCAAGGCGCTCACCGGCGGGTACCTGTCGATGGCCGCGGCCCTGTGCACCCCGGACGTGGCGCGGATCATCTGCGGCGGGGAGATGCCGGTGCTCGCGCACGGCCCGACGTTCATGGCCAACCCGCTGGCCGCCGCGGTGGCCAGGGCGTCGATCGACCTGCTGCTCGCCCAGGATTGGAAGCGCGAGGTGCGACGCATCGAGACCGGGCTGCGAGCCGGCCTCGCCCCGGCCCGCGACCTGCCCGGCGTGCTCGACGTGCGGGTGCTCGGCGCCATCGGCGTGGTGCAGCTCGAGCGCCCGGTGGACGTCGCGGCGGCAACCGCGGCCGCCGTGCGGCAGGGCGTCTGGCTGCGGCCGTTCCGCGATCTGATCTACACCATGCCGCCGTACATCACCGACGACGACGAGGTTGCCACGATCGCGGCCGCGGTGGTCGCGGCGACTCGGGCCGGCGCAACCGCCTGACCCAGGGACGACCCGGAGACGACCCGGGACATTGCGCACGGGTTGACCGGCGGCCTGGCCGGCTGCACAGGTACCGTCGCACGCCGTGGACGACCCGCTGAGCTGGCTGGCCGAGCATGCCGCGCGCCGCGAGGCGGCGGGGCTGCGCCGGCGGCTGCGGCACCGCGCCAGCGACGAGCGCGTGATCGACCTGGCCTCCAACGACTACCTCGGGCTGGCCCGCGACCCGCGGGTGGTCGACGGCGCGGTCCGGGCGGCCCGCGAGTGGGGCGCCGGCTCGACCGGGTCGCGGCTTGTCACCGGTTCGACGACGCTGCACGCAGACCTGGAGGATGCGCTCGCCGCGTTCTGCGGAACCGAGGCGGGGCTGGTGTTCTCCTCGGGGTACGCGGCCAACCTCGGCGCGGTGGCGGCACTGGCCGGCCGGGACGCGCTGGTGGTCTCCGACGCGTACAGCCACGCCTCGCTGGTGGACGCATGCCGGC
>DASXTS010000181.1:0-9677 GCA_036505275.1 Pseudonocardiaceae bacterium | reverse complement strand
GCGCCGGTGCTGGCCCAGCCCCGGATCGCCTCGAACTCGGCCACCCGCTGGCCACGCTCGGCCAGCACCTCCCGAAGCGAGGCGTCGCTGCGCCCGGATTCCCGCAGCCGTTCGTACTCCTTGAACACCAGCCCGATGCCCGCATACCCGGCGTCGGCCGCGGCCCGCACCCGCTCGGCGAAGTCCGCGTGACGGATGCTGTGGTGGCTGAGCAGCAGCGGACGCGTCACGGTCAGTACGCGGCGGTCCCGCCGTCGACGTTGTACATGGCACCGGTGATGCCCGCGGCGACCGGCGAGGCGAGCAGGACGGCGACGGCCGCGACCTCCTCCACGGTCGTGATGCGCTTGAGTGCCGTCTCCTGCGCGAACTGATCGACCATCTGGTCGAACGTGATGCCCATCGCCTTGGCGCTGTCCGGCCCCGTCTGGACGAGGACGTCGGTCCACACCAGTCCGGGGCAGATGGCGTTGCACGTGACGCCGGTGGTTCCTGCCTCCTTGGAGACCGCCTTCGTGAGCCCGCTCAGCGCGTGCTTGGAAGCGACGTAAGCGGGGATCGCGGCCTTGCCGTGCTTGCCCTCGACCGACGAGATGTTGATGATCCGCCCCCAGCCCTGCGGTTCCATGTAGTTCAGCGCCCGGCGGGTGGCCCAGAAGGCCGAGTACAGGTTCCACCTGACCGCGTAGTCCCAGTCCTCGTCGGAGAGGTCCTTGACTGGCGCCGTCTTGATCAGCCCACCCGCGTTGTTCACCAGGATGTCGATCTTGCCGAACTTCTCGACCGTGCCGTCGATCAGCCGGTCGACGTCTTCGCGGATAGTGACGTCGCCCTGGATGAAGTGTCCGCGTTCGCCGGCGTCCAACTCCTTCAAGGCCCGTGCACCCTTGTCGGCGTTCCGGCCGTTGATCACTACCTTGGCGCCCTCGGCAAGAAACGCCTCCGCGATCCCCTTGCCGATCCCCGTGCTGCCGCTGGTGATCGCGGCGACTCTGTCCTCCAGTACACCCATCGTGGTCCTCCTCAGGCGGCCGTCTCGCCCCCGTCGGCGCAGAGCAGTGCGCCGGTGACGAAGCTGGCGTCATCGGACAGTAGGAAGCAGACCGGCGCGGCGATCTCCGCCGGCTCGGCGACCCGCTTCAGCAGGTTGCCCTGACCGAACGCCGCCGCGCCGGCCGCCACGCTGCCGCCGCGCTCGATCATCAGCGGCTCCGTCATCCCGGTGCGCGTGCGGCCGGGGGCGATCGTATTCACCCGGACCTCCGGGGCCGCGTCCCGCGCCAGCTGCCGCGAGAACGCCAGGATCGCGCCCTTCGCCGCGCCGTAGGGGGCGTTGCCGGCCTGCGCCTTGAGCGCGGCGACGGACGCGACGTTGACGATTGAACCGGAGGCCTGCGCCCGCATGATGGGCAGCACGTGCTTACAGACGAGGAATGTGCCGCCCGCGTGGACGGTCATCATGAGCTGCCAGCGGTCGAACGACCACTCCTCGATCGGCCCGAACTCGGCGTGACCGGCGGCGTTGAACACGCAGTCCACCGAACCGAAGTGTTCATGTGCCTGCCGCACCGCGCCGGCCACGACCTCCTCGTCGGCCACGTCCACCGCCATCGCGATCGCACCGTCGAGTTCGGCCGCCACCGCCTCGGCGCGGTCCTTGTCGCGGTCGGCGACGGCCACCCGGCCGCCTTCGCCGGTGAAGCGCCTGGCCACGGCGGCCCCCAGCCCGGACGCGCCTCCGGTCACCAGCAGTACCTTGCCGTCGAAGCGCATGATGCCTCCGTTCCTGAGGTCACACTTGTGAAAGTTGCCGCCAGGCCACGGCTGGACCCGGCAGGTATGCGCCGACTCGGGCCGCCTTTCTAGAATCCTAATCCACAAACACAGCGAGCGGGACGAGCGGAGAAACGGCCATGACGGACAGCGCGGCGCTGTACCTGCACGTCACCATCCAGCTCGTGCGCGGAAGGCACCGGACCTTCTTCGCCGCCATGTCCGAGATGGCACCGGTACTCGAGGAGAACGGCTGGCGGCTGGTGGCTGCGTTCACCCCGGCCATCGGCCGGCTCGGCGCGGTGTACCACGTGTGGCGCGTGCCGTCCGCGGACGGAGTCCTCTCCGCGCTGGAGGCCGTCCGCGCGCACCGGGACGCCAAGCGGTGGCACGACGCGTTCGCCGAGTCGGTCGAGGACGAGGCGCTCCAGCTGGTCCGCCCCACGCCGTACTCGCGGACGCCATAGGCGCCGTCTGCCGAGGCGGCGAGCTAGAACGTCACGAGCTCAGGGTCGACGACCGCGAGGTGGTGCAACTCGTTCAGCGTGTGGATGACCCGCCGGCCGTCGCCTGCCAGCACCCGGCTGATCGAGGCATGCCCTGGCCGGAAGAACATGTCCTCCTGCAGGCCGAGCAGGTGCCCGATATAGGCGTTGATCACGCCGCCGTGACAGACGATCGCCAGGTGCGCGCCCTGGTGGAACGCCAGGATGCCCTCGACCGTGGTGACCACGCGGTGCCGGAACTCGGCGCTGCTCTCCGAGAACGGCGAGATATCCCAGCGCCGCTCGCGGACGAATCGCTCGTGCACGCCGTGCCACATGACGACCGGGAGGACGTCCTCGAGCCGGACGTCGTCGGGCACGTCCCGGTAGACCTCGACCTCGCGCAGCTCCGGATACACGACCGGCTCCAGGCCGTGCGGCGCCGCGACGTGGTTGGCGGTCTCCCTGGCCCGGACGAGGTGGCTGCAGAGCACCGCGTCGAGGGGCTGTTTGGCGAAGGCGGCGCCGACCACCTCGGCCTGCAGCCGGCCCGTGTCGGATAGCGGCGGGTCGGCCCACAGCTTCGGGATGAACGCGGTCTGCGGGAACTCCTGCTTACCGTGCCGTACGAACGACACGGTGACCACGTTCGGCTGACCGGTCAGGAACGCCCGGTCCAGCGCGGTCGGAGACGGCGGCGGTGCCGGCGGCTGGCGGGGCGGCGACGGTGTCGACGGCGACGCCGGTACGGGATGCGGCTGCATGTCGGCCGATCGTATGGCACGCGCCCGTCCTACTGGTGACCAGCTAAAGAAAGTGGCGCGCACGCCCGAGTCCGGGCGACCGCGGCGACATGGCCGGTGAGACGACGATGGGTTCCGGCCGACCTGGGTCGCTGTCCGTGACCGCCGGGCGGGTCCGCTCGCGGATTCGGGTTCGCCAGGTGTTGCTCAGGCGGTCGGGGCGAATGAATACTTCAGGGGCCGGCATAGTTTCAGTAGATTCACTCTGCTATCTAGGAGACGGCGTTGGTATACATCCCACATCGCGGTGACCTCCCTGCCCGGTTCGGTCCCGGCGTGCCGCTCATCCCGGACATCGGCCCCGCCGAGCTGGACTCGTCGGTGTACACCGACCCCGCGCGCTTCGAGCAGGAGCGGCGCAAGGTGCTCAACCGCAGCTGGCAGATCCTGTGCCGATCGGAACAGATCCCGAACACCGGTGACCACATGGTGTGGGAAGGGCAGGGCGAGACGGTGGTCGTCAGCCGGCGCCGGGACGGCGGCGTGAGCGGCTTCCACAACGTCTGCCAGCACCGTGGCGCCCGCATCGTCCAGGAGTCGGGCCAGGGTGCGCGCCGCTTCAAGTGCAAGTGGCACGGCTGGAGCTACGACCTCGAGGGCAACGTCGTCGGTGTGCCGGACCGCGAGGACTTCGCCGAGTGGCAGCTGGAGGGGGTGTGCGCCCCAGCCGTCGAGTGCGCCGAGTGGGGCGGCTGGGTCTGGGCCGTGTTCGCCGGTCCGGGCGTAGCGCCGACGCTCAAGGAGTGGTTGGGCCCGGAGATCGAGGCCGACCTCGGCGTCTACCGCATGCAGGACATGGAGTTGCACGACAAGCTGGTGTGGGACCTCGACGCCAACTGGAAGGTCGTGATCGACGGCTTCAACGAGAACTACCACGCGGCCCACCTGCACACGATGCCACCGCAGGATGTCAAGGACGGCCGGTTCAGCACGTATTTCGTCTTCGGTCGCAACGGGATGATGGTCGTTCCCTACAAGGGCGTGCTGCCCAGGCTGATGGAGAGCGGCGACCACCAGAGCCTGGCGATCTGCCACTACACGATCTTCCCGACGGCGGTGTTCAACAACAATCCCAGCCACCTCCAGCTGTTCCGCTCGGTGCCGGTCGAGGTGGACAAGACCCGCTTCGAGGTGTGGGAGCTGTGGTACAAGGACGCCGATGACGAGTACCTGGAGAAGACCGGCGCGCACTGGGAGCGGCTCAAGGGCGTCGTCGCCGAGGACGTCGAGATCTACCAGGAGTGGGCGGCGGCCCGGAAATCAACCGCCTACACCCGCAACATCTTCAACAACCGCGAATGCAAGATCACCCACTTCCACCGGGTCGTGCAGCAGATGCTCGACGCGGACGACTCCAGATAGGGCAGGTATGGCAGCACCGCACTACGTCGCCGGCATCGACTTCAACCCAGAGGTGCGTGCGGACGCCTTCAGCCTGATGGCGCGCCTGGTCGAGCACTACCGGAACAAGTCAACCGACCAGGCGCCGCAGCAGTGGCACGAGCCGGTCCGGGACTACCTGGATCCGCACCTGTGGCAGCGGGAGATGGACAGCGTCCACCGGAAGGTGCCCCTGCCACTCGCGATGTCCTGCGAGCTGCACGGGCCGGGCACGTACAAGGCGATCGAGGTGGTCGGCACGCCGGTGCTCGTCACCCGGGACTCCGCCGGCAGCGTGCACGCCATGCTGAACGTCTGCCGGCACCGCGGCGGGGAGCTGGTGCCGGAGGGCACCGGCAAGGCGAATCGGCTGAGCTGCCCCTACCACTCCTGGACCTACGACCTGAAGGGCTGCCTGCAAGGCGTCTACGGCGAGAACACGTTCGGCGACGTGGACCGCAACAGCATGGGCCTGGTGGCCTTGCCGGCTGCGGAGCGCGCCGGCCTCGTGTTCGTCTCGCTGGACCCGACCGCGACGATCGACCTCGACACCTGGCTCGGCCCGAAGCTCATCACGCTGCTCGAGGCGATGGCCCTCGACCGCTGCTACCACTACTCGACGCGCACGCTCAACGGGCCCAACTGGAAGGTTGTCGTCGACGGATACCTCGAGGGCTACCACTTCGCCTCGCTGCACCGCACGACCGTCTTCCGGACGAACTTCTCCAATATGGCCGCCTTCGACAGCTGGGGGCCGCACCAGCGCAACGCCTTTGCGCTGCGGCCGATCGCCCACGCCGCCGAGATGCCACAGGAGCTGTGGGATCCCGCCCTGTGCGTCGGTGCCATCTACTGGTTGTTCCCAGGCCTGGCCGTCGCGGGTGGCTGGCGGTCACAGGCGGTGGTCTCGCTCGTGCTGCCCGGTACGACGTGGGACACCTCGTACACCCAGCAGATCCTGGCGCTGCGGCACGAGCCCAAGGACGACGACGAGCGCAAGGCGGCAGAGCACACGCGGGACTGGTTCCACGACGTCGTGATGGACGAGGACTATGCGACGGGCTACGGCGTGCAGCGCGGGCTGGCCGCGTTCGACGGCCAGGAGTTCGTGTTCGGGCGAAATGAACCTGGGGTACAGCATTTCCACCGGGTCTTGAAGGAGATGGTCGTATGAGCGGCGGCGGCGCGACCGACATCGAGGAGATCGAGGAGACCGCGGCAGCGGCGATCGCGGCGCGTCCACCCCTGCTGGACAAGCGCGTCGCCGTCATCACCGGCGGCTCGCGTGGGATCGGCCGCGGCATCGCGGAGGCGTTCGTGGCCGAAGGGGCCGCCGTCGTCATCGGTGGCAAGTCGATCGACAAGGGCCAGCAGGCCATCGACGAGATGGGAGTCGGCGACCGGGCCGCGTTCGTGCAGTGCGACGTGCGCCGCCGGGACGACGTGAACAACCTGATCGACGAGGCCGCGGACCGCTACGGCAGCATGGACATCCTCGTCAACAACGCCGGTGGCAGCGACCGGTACGCCCTGGTGCACGAGCTGTCGGACGAGGCCTGGCAGAACGCCCTGGACTGGAACCTGAACGCCGTGTTCTGGGGCACGCGTCGCGCGCTGAAGTACATGCTGGAGCGGGGCTGGGGTCGCATCATCAACATGTCCTCGGTGGAGGGCAAGCAAGCGAACAAGCCGGCGATCAGCCACTACATCACGAACAAGCACGCGATCAACGGTTTGACCAAGGCGGTGGCCCACGAGTACGGCCCACGGGGCATCACCTGCAATGCGATCTGTCCCGGCGCGATCGAGACCGACATCATGCGGGAGAACGGGCCGTTGGCGGCCGCCCAGGCCGGCGTCACGTACGAGCAGTTCCTCGAGAACTACGCCCAGGAGTCGGCGATCAAGCGGCTGAACACCGTCGAGGAGGTCGCCGCCATGGCGGTGCTGGTCGCCAGCGAGGCCGGCGGCGGGATCACCGGCGCGCTGATCAACGTCGACGGCGGCACCTCACAGTGGTGAATGGGCAGTGGTGAGCTCGCACAGCAACATTCCGGATCGCTGGCTGACCGACTGGGACCGCAGCTCGCGAATGCCCTACTACACGAGGGCGAACGCCGGGGAGGTGTTGCCGGACCCGGCCAGCCCGCTCGGTTGGACGCTGGTGTTCGAGAAGGGACTGCTCCCCGGCTGGGTGCGGGGCTTCGTCGAGTTCGGCATCTACCGCGACGGCGAGCTGCCGGCCTATCACCCGCCGGTCGTTGGCCTCTTCGGCGGCTACTTCTACATCAACCTGTCGCATTGCCGAGTGATGGCGATCCGGATGGGCATGACGGTCGAGGCCTTCGACGCGTCGCTGCTCGGCAACGCGGCGGGCGCGCCGCCCTACCGGCCGCACCCGGAGGACCCGTGCGAGGAGTGCTCGGCCAAGGCCGGGGCGACCATCGGGGAGATCCTGGCGGCGAGCGACTTCCCGCAGATCGACGCCGACCTCGCCAGGGTGCTGGACAAGCGGCGCAAGCGCCCGGACCTGACCACGCTGTCGGACGCCGAGCTGGTCGCGCACGCCCGGTCGTTCCTGCCCGAGCTGGACAACGCGTTCGCCAGGCACGACTACTCGTCGCTCGGCTCCGCCGTCGGGCCGGCGATGCTTGCCGAGATCTGCGCTGCGGTCGGGCGGCCCGAGTTGCTGCTGGATCTGATCTCCGGCCTGGGCGAGGTCCAGTCGGCGTCCCCGTCCTGGGGGCTGTGGTCGCTGTCCCGGCTGGCCGCGACCTCCGCGGAACTGACCAGCCTCTTCGACCGTGGCGTGCCGGCCGTCGCGGCCGCCCTGTCCGGCGCCCAGTCCGGCGCCCTGTCCGGCACTGGGGACGGTGACGTCGCGGCGTTGCGCCGTGCCCTGGATGATTTTCTGCGCGACTACGGGCAGCGGGGGCCCAACGAGTGGGACATCCGCGCGATCTCGTGGGAGGCCGGGCCCGAGCAGGTGCTGGCCCTGGTCGACAGCATGCGGCACTCGCCGGACGAGAACTCCCCGGACACCCGGCACGCAAGGCTCGAGCAGCAGCGCCACGCCGTCGCGGCGGGCATCCGCGGCACCCTGGCGGACGACCCGACGAGGCTGCAGACCTTCGACGTGGCACTGAAGTCGGCGGCACAGACGATCCCGCTCCGGGAGCAGACCAAGCTGATCGCCGTCACCGCCATCAACGAGGTGCGCATGGCGATGCGCGAGCTGGGCCGTCGCGGCGTCGACGCGGGCCGGTACAAGGCGCCGGAGGACGTGATGATGCTGCTCGAGTCGGAGCTCGACGAGTTCGTGGCCGACCCGGATCGCTTCTCGCCGCTGATCGCCGACCGGCTGGTCCAGTACCAGGCGCTGTTCGAGCTGGAGCCGCCGTTCATCATCGACGCCAATCCACCACCGCTTCCCCGGTGGCACCGGCGCTCGCGCCCACGTCGGCACATCGCGGAGACCCGGGAGGTGCTGCGGGGGATCGGCGGCAGCGCCGGGCAGTACCAGGGGACCGCCCGTGTGGTGACCGACCTGCCGGCGGCCTTGGCACTGGAGCCGGGCGAGGTGCTCGTGGCGCCGCTGACGGACGCCGCCTGGACGCCGCTGTTCCTCGTCGCCGGGGCGGTCGTCGTGGACGTCGGCGCGCTGAACAGCCATGCGGTCGTGGTGTCACGGGAGCTGGGCATTCCGTGCGTCCTCTCCCTCGAGGACGCCACGGTGCGGCTGTGTACCGGAATGGAACTGGCGGTCGACGGCACCGCCGGAACGGTGGAGGTTGTGTCAGCATGACGGCTCGGTTCGAGGGCGTGCGGTTCGAGGGCAAGGTCGCATTCATCACCGGGGGTGCCTCCGGGCTCGGCGAGGCGGCCGCGC
This sequence comes from Pseudonocardiaceae bacterium, assembly GCA_036505275.1. Taxonomy (GTDB): domain Bacteria; phylum Actinomycetota; class Actinomycetes; order Mycobacteriales; family Pseudonocardiaceae; genus DASXTS01. The sequence goes on along the minus strand of DASXTS010000181.1, from coordinate 1,347 downwards.
GCCGCTTCGACGCCGAGGGCGCCGCCGTCGCGGTCGCGGACATCAACTACGAGCGCGCCGGGGAGGTCGCGAAGGAGCTGCGCGACGGCCTCGCCGTCGAGGTGGACACGTCCGACGCCGCGTCGGTCGAGCGCGCGGTCGCCGCGACCGTGGAGCGGTTCGGCCGCATCGACGTGGTGTTCAACAACGCCGGCATCACGGGCGAGCAGAAGCCCATCCACGAGCTGCCGGTCGCCGACTGGGACCGCGTACGCGCAATCAACGGCGACGGCGTCTTCTACGTCATGAAGTACACGATCGAGGCGATGCTGCGCACCGGTGGTGGCACCATCGTCAACACCTCCTCGACAGCGGGCCTGACCGGTCAGCCCAACATCTCGCAGTACACCTTCGCCAAGGCCGGCATCGTCGGCCTCACGCGGGCCGCGGCGATCGAATACGCCAAGCAGAACATTCGCGTGAACGCCATCGCACCGACGGTCGTACGCACGCCGTTGGTGGAGAACTTCGCCAACACCGCGCCCGACCCGGAGGCGATGTGGGAGACGCTGCTCAGCTACAACCCGATGCCGGGGATGCCGACCCCGGCTGACGTCGCCGCGGCTGTCGCCTTCCTCGCCTCGGACGAGGCCCGGTTCATCACCGGGCACACGCTGCCCATCGACGGGGGCTACTGCGCCCAATGAGTCAGACACAGTAAGGATGTGGAGTTGCTGGTCATCGCGCTGGACACCAAGTCGGGGCAGCGGCTGCGCTGGACTGGCCGCCGGCACGACGACGACGAGCCCGACTGGGCGCGTGGCGACTCCGACCAGGACCTGTTCGACTCGGTGTTCCACGCGATCCTCGACGGCGAGCAGGTCGCCGTCGGTGTCGACAGTCCACTGACCGCCCCGCTGCCGGAGGGCCTGGTCGGCGACGCCGCCAGCGACGAGACGAAGGTTCTCGAGGTGGCCGACGCCGTGCCACCGACCGCGGGCCGGATCCGGCTCAACCGCCTGCTCGAAGAGCTGGGCAGGTGGCGGCCGTGGACGGCGGTGACCACGTCCCGTCAGCACTGGTTGGCCACCCGCTCCATCCTGGTGTGGGAGGCGGCCGCGACGCCTGACGACTCGGTGCGCGAGTTCTTCGACTTCGTCCGTCGCTCGTCGACATGGGACCAGCACGGGCCGACCTACGGCCCGCCGGCCGTGGTCAACCTCGCGATCGCGGCCGCGCTCCGTGCCGGCGTCGTCGCCGGGTGGGCCGAGCTCACCCAGCCCGTGCTCGCGCTGCCGACAATGACCTGACAACCGGCGACCTGACAACCGGCGATCTAACAACCGGCGATCTAACAACCGGCGATCT
>DASXTS010000180.1:0-8606 GCA_036505275.1 Pseudonocardiaceae bacterium | reverse complement strand
GCGCGCGGTGAGCCCGTTCTCCTCGCCTGCTTCCAACGGAACGGACACCGCGACCTGCGGTGGCTCCATGATCACACGATGGATGTCCAGCGGGTCGACTACGGCGGATTCGGTCGCGCTCGGCCCGCCGTCCACCGAGATCTGAACCGTGCCGGCACCGAACGTTCCGAACCGCCAGTTGCCCTTGCCCCTGGCGCGGAAGCGGGAGCGCAGCTCGAAGGTCGCGCCGCCGGCCGGCACCGTGCGCGGGCTGCGCACGATCACCGCCGTGCTGGCCGGCTCCGAGTCGACCACCTGCCCGTCGGCGTCGAGCCACGTCAGCCTGGCGTCGTGCAGCTCGTCGCGGGTCACCGGGCGCAACCCCGCCCGCAGGTGCGCGCCGTCGGCCTGGATCAGCCGGTCGCCGAGCACGGCCCGGAGCCCGGCCTCGGGGCTCACCGCGTACGGCGGGAAGACGGTCGCGCTGCCGCCGCCCTGGGTACGGGGGTCGCGCGAGCCCGGGCCGATCAGGGCGACCGTGGCATCGCCGGCCAGCGGCAGGACGTTGCCCTGGTTGCGGAGAAGCACCATGCCCGCCGTGGCCGCCTCTCGAGCCAGCGCCGCGATGGTGTCGCCGTCGTTCGCCGAGGGCACCGGGGCGGCCCGCTCGACATCCTTCAGCGCGCCGACGCGCCCGGCCAGCCGCAGCAGGTTGCGCACCTTGGCGTCGATCGCGGCGACCGGCACCTCGCCGGAGGCCACGGCCTTGGCCAGCGGCTCGGCCCACAGCGCCCACGGGCCGGGCATGGCCAGGTCGGTGCCGGCGCCGGCCGACGCCACCGTTGAGTACACGGCCATCCAGTCCGAGACGACCGCGCCGTCGAAGCCCCACTCGGCGCGCAGCGGATCGTCCAGCAGGGGGTTCTCCGTCATCGGCGCCCCATTGACGCCGTTGTAGGCGGCCATGATCGTCCACGGCTGTGCCGTGCGTACGACGTGCTCGAACGGCGCCAGGTACACCTCGCGCAGGGTCCGCTCGTCGATCCGCGCGTCGAGGGTCATCCGCTCGGTCTCGGAGTCATTGCCGACGTAGTGCTTCGGGCAGGCAGCTACGCCGTTGCGCTGCAGGCCGCGGACGTACGCCGCCGCGAGCCGCCCGCTCAGCACCGGATCCTCCGAGTAGCACTCGAAGTGCCGGCCGCCGTACGGCGCGCGCTGCAGGTTGATCGTCGGGCCGAGCACCACGTCCACGTCCTTGGCGACCGCCTCCGCGGCGAGGAAGGCACCGATCCGCTCCAGCAGCACCTCGTCCCAGCTCGCGGCCAGCGCGGTGGGCGAGGGCAGGTTGGCCGACGTGTTCCGCTCATCCTCCACCCAGCCGCGCACGCCGACCGGGCCGTCGGACAGGTGCATCTCCCGCAGGCCGATCTCCGGCAGCGCGGCGGTCGACCAGACGCCGGAGCCGGTGATCAGCCGGAGCTTGGCTGGCAGGTCCAGGGCGGCGAGGAGGTCGTCGGGCGTCATACCGCGGCCTTGGTGAGTGCGGCCTTGGTGGCTGCGGCAAGGAAGCTGTGCCGTCCTGGGCCGACCCGCTGCGCCGGGCGGCCGGGCAGCACCACGGAGGCTGACGTGCCCGGCGGTACCAGCACATCCAGGCTGATCGTCTCGCCGTCCAGCGTCCAGGACGACTCGATGCGCCCGTAGGGCGACTCGTGCGCCGCTTGTGCCGAGGTCAGGGTGCCGCCGGGCACCGGCTCGATGCGGAAGCTGCGGTAGGCCGGGTCGCCGCTGATGTCGCCGCTGATGTCGCTGCCGAGCCGGATGCCGGCGGTGTAGCGGTGCAGGAAGCTGATCACCGCGCCCTTGGAGTAGTGATTGAGCGAGTCGTGCGGGATGCCGTCGTCATCGATGCCCTCCCAGCGTTCCCATACCGTGGTGGCGCCCCGGTCGATCATGGCGAGCCAGGACGGCGGGCTGTCCCGGAAAAGCAGCTCGTACGCCACGTCGGCATGCCCATGCTCGGCGAGCACGGGCAACAGATCGGGGGTGGCAAGGAAGCCGGTGCGCAGGTGTGTGCCGGCCGCGCGGATCAGCTCGACGAGCTGCGCGGCCGCGGTGGCATGCAGCTCCTCGGGGATCAGGCCGAACGCCAGCGCGCGCACCAGGTTCGCCTGGCTGGCCGGGCGCACCCTGCCGTCGGCGGCAATGAACTCAGCCTGCCAGGCGGCGCGCACGTTCTCCGCGAGGTCGGCATAGCGCGCGGCATCCGCCGGGCGACCGATCACCGCGGCGATCCGGGCCATGAGCTCGGCGGACCGGGCGAAGTAGGCGGTCGCCACGTCGGACTTGTCGCGCGCCGTGAACTCGGCGAAGTCGCCGGACATGTCGTCGCCGGGCTCCAGCCACTCGCCCCAGTGGAAGCCGGTGTCCCACAGGTAGCGCTCGTGCGGCCGCGCCTCGCCGGCGCGGCCGAGGTGGCGCCCTTCGGCGGCAGTCCGCTCGACGCGATCCAGCCAGCGCACCATATTCGGCCACAGCTCGGTGAGCAGCCGCTCGTCGCGGTAGGCCCGGTAGATCTCCCACGGCACGATCACCACCGCGTCGCCCCAGCCGGCCGACCCGTTCAAGAATCCGACAGGGCTGTCCCGACCCTCGGCGCGCGCCGTCGGCGAGATGTTTGCGACCGTGCCATCGGGCCACTGGTCGACCGCCACGTCGAGCAGCCACTTGGTGGCGAACCCGGCCACGTCGTACAGGAACGCGGCGGTCGGCACGTACAGCTGCCAGTCGCCGGTCCAGCCGGCCCGCTCGCGGGTGGGGCAGTCGGTCGGGATGTCGCAGGCATTGTCGCGCAGGCTCCATACCGCGGCCTCGTGCAGCCTGTTGATCCGCTCGTCGCTGCAGCTGAACCAACCGGTGCGGCGCAGGTCGGTGTGCACCACCACCCCGGTGACGTCGTCGGCGCCGAGCCCACCGGGCTCGCCCTCGATGCGCACGTACTGGAAGCCGTGCGTGGTGTGCCGCGGCTCGAAGGCGTCGCCGTCGCGGCCGGCGGAGATCACATGGTCGACCATGCCGGCCGGCGGCGGCTCGGGCAGGAACGGCACGGCCGGGCGAAGGTGTTCGGTGGTCACGTCGCCGTCGCGGTCGAGCGCCTCGCCGTGCACGAGGGTGAGCTCGGCGCCGGCCGGGCAGAGGCTGGTCAGCCGGACCCAGCCGTTGATGTTCTGGCCGAGGTCGACGACCTGCCGGCCACCGGCCAGTCTGGTGACGCTGCGCGGGCGGATCTCCTCGACGCGGCGCACCGGCGGGGCCGGCGACCAGACCAACCGCTCGTAACCGAGATCCGCGGTGGTCACCGGCTGCCAGCCACCATCCCGGCCGACGAGGCGGCGGTCCTCGGACTGCCCCTCGATCAGGTCGGCCGCCACTATGGCTGACGGCCGGCTCTGCCAGCTGGCGTCGGTGCCGAGCACGGTCGCCGTGCCGTCCGGGTGCTCCACATGCAACTGGGCCAGGAACGCGGTGCGCTCTCCCCACTGGTTGGACAGGCGGGTGATACCGATCTGGCCGCGGAACCAGCCGTCACTGACCAGGGCGGTGAGCTCGCCGGTGCCTTCGGCGAGGAGGTCGGTCACGTCATACGCCTGCACCTGCACGCGGTGCGCGTACTGGGTGAAACCCGGCGTCAACTCCAGGTCGCCGACCCTGGCGCCGTTGAGGAACGCCTCGTAGATGCCGTGCGCCGTGGCGTACAGCCGGGCTCGGACGATCGGCCTGTCGATGCCGACGACCCCCCGCAGCTCGTAGGCCGGGCGTTGGGTCGGCGGCGGGATCTCCTCCTCGGCCGGCCGGATCCAGGTCGCCGCCCAGTCGGCGGCGTCGAGCAGTCCGGTCTCGAAGCTCGCGGGCGCAGACCACTCCGACTCGCCCAGGTCGGTGCGCACCCGTACCCGCCAGCTCAACCGCATTCGCGAGCCGAGCGGCGCGAACGGCCAGGGCACCAGCACGCTCTCGCCGCCGGAAACCCAGCCGCTGTCCTCGCCGCTGTCGTCGCCGCTGTCAGGGCCGCTGTCAGGGCCGCTGTCAGGGCCGGCCGCGATGCGGACCCGGTACGCGTGCTGCGCCGCCGATCCCGGCGGTAGCTGCCAGGACAGCCGTGGCTCGCGGTCGCCGAGCCCGAGGGGCCCGTCGAGGTGTTCGACGCGCAGCTTGGTCGGAGCGGTCATGCCGTTTCCGTCCCGACCAGGGCGCGGGCGACCACGACGTCGGCGATCAGATCGAGTGCCTGGCCGACCGGCTCGATGGCCGAGGGCAGGTTGAGGAAGCCGTGCAGCATGGTCTTGACCTGCACCTGCCGTTCGTCCACCCCGGCCTCCGCCAGCGCGGCGGCGAACGCCTGGCCGGAGACCCGCAGGTCGTCGTACTCGGCGTTGAGGATCAGCGTCGGGCACAGACCCCCGAGCACCGCGAGCGCGGGCATTGCGTACCCGTCGGCCCGGCTCTCCGGACCGCCGAGGTAGTTCGTGGTCAGCTCGTGTCGGGTGTCGGGCGGGAAGTGCAGGATCCGCGGAACGTCGGTCATCAGCGCCGTGAGCGACGGTGGTGGCGGCGGCAGCACGGCGTGCACCACCGGATAGCCGAGGATCAGGTTGGCCGGCTGCCAAGCGTCGTCGTCGCGCAGCCGCAGAGTGGCGCCGGCGGCCAGGTTGGCGCCGGCGCTCGCGCCGCCGACGCTGATCCGGCCGGCGTCCACGCCGAGCCCGTCGGCCGAGTCGCGCACCCAGCGCACGGCGGCCACCACGTCGTCGTGCGGCACCGGATAGGTGATGCCACCGACCGCCAGCCGGTAGTCGACGCTCACCACCAGCGCGCCGACCCGGGTGCACAGCTCGCGAGCCACCCAGTCCGCCTCCGGCATGTCCAGGTCACCCGCCCGGAACGCACCGCCGTGCATCCACACCAGGCACGGCCGGTCGCCGACAACGTCGGGCAGGTAGACCCGGACCGGCACCGGGCCGTGCGGGCCGGGCGCGGCGTCCATCCGGGTCGCGACGACGGGCGGCTCCTGGCCGAGCCCCGCGCCGGCGAACTGCTCGAAGCGTTCCTGCAGCCCGGGGTCGGTCAACAGGGCCTCGAAGGACGGGATGCCGGCCAGCAGATCGAACTTGGCGGCAACGGCGGGGTGGATCGGCATGCGCGAACTCTCCGGCCCGATGGCGAGCACCGAAAGCGCGGATTTCACTCAATGGCACGGCCGTCGTCCGACCGAGCGGCCCGGCCCGATCATGACCAGGTGACCGAGCCCGCCACCTTTCCCACCGGCTTTCTCTGGGGCGCCGCCACGGCAGCCCATCAGGTCGAAGGCAACAACGTCAACAGCGACTACTGGGAGTGGGAGCACCAGCCGAACAGCCCGTTCGCCGAGCCGAGCGGTGACGCGCTCGATCACTACCACCGCTGGCGCGAGGACCTCGACCTGCTCGCCGGCGCCGGGTTCACCGCCTACCGGTTCAGCCTGGAGTGGAGCCGGATAGAGCCGGAGGAGGGCGAGGTATCTCGCGCCTCGCTGGACCACTACCGGCGGATGGTTGACGGCTGCCGGGAGCGTGGGCTGGACCCGGTCGTCACGCTGAACCACTTCACCACGCCGCGTTGGTTCGCCCGTGACGGATCGTGGCTCGGCCAGAAGGCCGGCGAGCGGTTCGCCCGCTTTGTCGAGATCGCGCTGCCGGTCGTCCAGGACGCCTCGCACGTCCTGACGCTCAACGAGCCGAACCTCGCCGCCTGCCTGCCCGTCCTCGCCGCCATGGCCGGCCGCGGCGAGCCGGTCAAAGGCCTGCCGCGGCCAAACCAGGAACTGGTCGATGCGCTGCTGGCCGGGCACCGGCGCGGCCTGGAGGTTTTGCGCGGTGCCGGGTCCCCGCCCGTCGGCCTGGCATTGGTCGGCCAGGAGTGGATCGCCGAGGACGGAGCGGACGAGGAGATGGCCGCGCACCGGGCGGCGATGGAGGACCAGTTCCTCGCCGCGGCCGCCGATTGCGACTTCGTCGGCCTGCAGGTGTACAGCTGCGCCCGGATCGGCCGCCAAGGCCCGGTCGCCCCGGCGCCGGAGCGGCTGACGCTCGCGCACGTCGAGTACCGGCCGCAGGCGTTGGGTGCCGCGGTGCGTCGAGCCGCCTCTGTGCTGCCGGACGTACCAATCCTGATTACCGAGAACGGCCTCGCCACCACCGACGACGCGCAGCGCATCCGATTCACCGAGGACGCCCTGCGCGGTCTGCACGCCGCCATCGCCGACGGCGCCGACGTGCGTGGCTACTTCCATTGGAGCCTGCTCGACAACTTCGAGTGGTTCGGCGGGTACGCGATCACCTTCGGCCTGATAGCGGCCGATCGGACCACCTTCGTCCGCAGTCCCAAGCCGAGCCTTGCGTGGCTGGGCGAGGTCGCCAGGCGCAACGGCCTCGCCGCCGAACCGGCGCACCGCCCACCGGCGGCCGAGCCCGGCGCTCAGCGGGGTGCTCAGCGCGGCAGGTAGCGGCCGGCCGACTCGGCGTACCGGTCCCGCAGGCGCGGAGTCGCCGGCGCCTCGTACCGCAGGGGCTGCCGAGGGTGGCACTCCAGTCGGGTGTTTCGGCGCGCCCGCCGAGCACCCAGGCCGCCTGCCACTCGCGCCGATGCCCCGGGTTGGGGCGCCGAGAGTCCGGGCCGCGCTTCTGCTCGGCGCACGATCGCCGCCGAGGTTGGCCTGGCCACGCGCAGCTGCGTCTCCCAGTCGGGCAGGTCTTTCGGCAGTCCTTCGGCCGGGTCGACAGGTTGGCTTCACCGACGTCGACGCCATGCCGCAGTCCGGGCAGCGGGCCTGCAGCGGGCCACCGCCGCATACGCGGTCACCACCTCCTGACCTGTCAAGATCGGAAGGCCTTAAATGGGGTCAGAATGGTGGCGGATCCGGTTCGTCGACGTCCACCATTACCGATTGCGGTATGGGTTCGGCGATGGGTTCGGGGTGGGTGACGTAATGGCGTCCGGTTGGGGTGATCCAGAGGTGGTCGCCATTGTCGAGGCGTTCGTAGTGCCAGTCCGGGTGATGCCTGGTGCGGTGGTGGTGCGGACATTTCGGGTCCAGGTTATCCGCGCTGGTCGGCCCGTCCGGGTACGCAATCTCGTGGTCCAACTCGCACCGGTGCGCCGCCCGCCGGCACCCGGGAAACGTGCACGTGGCATCCCGCGCCCGGACGAAGTCCGCCAACGCCGCCGGTGGCTTGTACCGGGTGCGGCCGTAGTCGAGCAGGGCGCCGCTGACCGGGTCGGTGAGCAGCCGCCGCCAGGTGGCATCCGCGGCGATCTCCCGCGCCAGGTCGGCCGGGATCGGACCGTACCCGGCCAACTCCCCCGGCTGCTGGTCCAGGGCGAGCAGACTGCTGGCCGGCACGGTGACATTGACCTGTGCGATGGGCGGGCGGTTCGGACAGGATGTGGGGTCGAGGACCAGGTCGACCAGGGCGTCGGCGCGGCGTTGGTCGGCGGTGCGCTCATCGTCGGGGGTGATCGCCTGGCGGGCGCGGTGCTGAAGGGTGGCGTACACCGCGATGGCCTGGTGCGCGGGCAGGTAGGCCCACAGGCTGGCCATGCCGTGCTCGTCGGGGCCGAGCACCACCCGCCGCTGTTGGCGGTGCCGCCGATGCCGGTCCTGCTCCCCGCCCGGATCCACGGTCAGGACCGCCCGTTTGATGGCCTGCCGCACCTGGGGGGCGGTCTGCTCGCCGGCCTTGGCCAAGACCCGCGCTTCAACCTGCGCGGCCTGCTCGGCCGACAGCGGGCCGGTGCCGTCGGCGATGGCGCGGGCGCGCAGCAGGTCGATCTGCCCGGCCTCCAGCGCGGCCAGCGTGGCGGGCCGCCGGTGGGTCAGGGTGAGGGCGAGGTCCAGGCGGTGGTGGGCGGCGACCCCGGAGATGCTCAAGGCCAGCGCCAGCTCGTCAGCGGTGTGCTCGTCGATTTGTCCGTGGGGGCGGCGGCGGAGTTCGGCCAAGGCGGCGAAGGCTTTCAATTGCTGGGCTTGGGCGTGGGCGATAACACACTCCCAGTGTTGCGCCGCGTCAATGATTTCATCCCCCTCGAACACGTGTTCGAGTCTATCGTGGGGCGACTGCGGACGCAAGTTTGATGTGCTGGCGCGTCGACGCCCCAACCGGGCTGTGATCCCGCTGACAATCCTCGCGTGCAAAGCCTTCTTCAAACGATCTTCAATCGAAAGATTATCGTCACCTTAACCGGCTAATCGAGGCCGATTTGTCTGATTCGGCGCCGCCTCGCGATTAGCCGGTCAAGAGGGAGACGTCGGTCAGGCTGGCCGCGCCCGCGCAGCGCCCGCGCGGCGACCGCAAGTGATGAGGCCGAGGCGCACGCTGCCAGAGCCGGGCGCGAAGCGGGCGTCGATCAGGGCGGGCCGAGCCGACGCCGGGTCATTGACCTCAGCGCAGCGCAGTCAGGAAGCCGAGCGACCGCTTGACGATGGCCGGCACGTCCGACGCGTCCACCCACATGTGCCGGGCGCCGGGGATGAGCTCCAGTTCGACGGGAGCGCCGGCGGCGGTGAGCGCGTCGGCCAGCCGGATGCTCTG
>DASXTS010000179.1:0-13301 GCA_036505275.1 Pseudonocardiaceae bacterium | reverse complement strand
AGGTGGCTGGGCAGGTGGCTGGGCAGGTGGCTGGGCAGGTGGCTGGGCCATCGACTGGGCCATCGGTTGGGGCTCCTGCAGCAGGGCTGGTCGCCGGGCCGTTCGACGTCACGGAGGCGCCGGACGAGGATGCATCGCTGCTGGACCTCGGCTCGGTGCGGTTGCCGCTGCCGGACGGCGCCCAGCTGCAGGTCGAGGTGGACCCGTCTGGGCCGGTGCGCGCCGTGCACGTGCTGACCGACCTCGGGCAGCTCACGGTCAGCGCCTTCGCCGCGCCGCGCAGCGAGGGACTCTGGGACGAGGTGCGCGCCGAGATCGTGGCGCAGTTGCGCGGCGACGGGGCGGCGGTGGACGAGGTGGCCGGCGAGTGGGGCCGCGAGGTGCACGCCGTGACCGGCCAGGTCAGCCTGCGCTTCGTCGGCGTGGACGGGCCGCGGTGGCTGTTGCGTGGCGTGGCCGCCGGCCAGGCGCCGACCCACGACCGGCTGGTCGAGCTGCTGCACGAGGTGCTGCGCGGCACGGTCGTGGTGCGAGGCGCAGAGCCCATGCCGGTGCGCAGCCCGCTGCCGATCACCCTGCCCGCCCCGATGGCCGAACAGCTCAGGCAGGTCGCAGCTCCCCAGCAGGAAAAGCCGGAGCGCTAGCGCAGCTCCGACGTCGGCCGCCCTGGCTGACGGCCGCGCTCCGTCTTTTGGCGTGCCAATGGGCGGGCCAACCTCAGGCTCATCGAGGGACCGGCGTGGAGGCGGCGCGAAGCCAGGCGAGGACGGTGGCGCGGCCGAGGGTGGCCCGGTCGCGGCCGACGGCGTCCAGCGAGGTGGTGACCACCGCGGCCGATGGCAGGGCGCGCCGCCAGCGCTCGGCGACGGCGCGTGGGTGCAGCGGGTCGTCGGCGAGGGCGGCGATGCCGGCCGGCATGGTGAGCCGGCGCAGCTGCGCGGCGGTAGGCGCGGCGCTGGCGGCGGCGGCGTCCAGCGCGTCGGCCAGCCCATCGCCGTAGCTCCGCCAGGCCCGGTCCAGCTCGTCGGCAAGCCACCGCTGCGGCACGGCGGCCCGCATGGCGGCCAGGGTGCGCGGCAGGCCGTCGCGCCGCACGGCGTTCGCGCTGGCCCGCGCCGCGCCGGCCGCGGGAGCGGCGTCCGCCGGCCCGAGCCACGCCGGCAGCGCGAGCAGCAGCCCGGCACAGTGGCCGGGGTAGCCGGCCGCCCAGCCGGCGGCGACATGGGCGCCCAGCGAGATGCCCCCGACCAGCAGGCCGGCACCGTCGGCGCCCGACTCCTCGACGGCCGAGTCCAGCGCGTGCCACATGGCGGATACCACCGCGCCGCCGGGCTCCGGCGGCGGGGCGACCAGGCGGATACCCAGCGCCGAAAGGGGGAATCCAAACGCCGATACGACGAAAACATGGTCCGAACCGCTGCCCGGCAGCAGCACGGCGACCGCTGGTCGACGGAACCGGCCTCGCACATCCCAACCTTGCGCGTTCGCGTTGCATCCGCCTGCACCGGGGCTACCCTGGCGGGCAGTTTCCGAGTCGGGTGCGGGAACAGGAGTGTGACGATGGGCGGTAACAACGGCGGTTATCTGCGCCGCATGGTTCGCAGGCTGACCAGCGACGCCGCCGAGCTGGATGCGGCTGACCTGTCCCGTCAGGCCGAGGAGTCGGGCGCCACCATGGCCGCCAACTGCGCATGCGGTCAGGAGGTCACGGTGCTCGGCCGGCTGCGTACGGTTGAGCTCTGCCCTCGGGCGGCGGTGGCCTCGCTGGAGGCCGAGCTGTTCGACGGCACCGAGGGCGTCACGCTGGTGTGGTTGGGTCGCCGGCGCATTCCGGGCATCGAGCCGGGCCGCACGGTGAAGGCGCACGGCCGGATCGCGGTCCGGGACGGCCGCAAGGTGCTGTACAACCCGTACTACGAGCTGCAGCCGGCCTCCTAGCCGCCCGCCAACTGGCCGTCTGACAGGATCGTCTGCATGACCGACGATCCGCAGCGGCGCAGCAACCCGACCCTGCTCGAGCAGATGGGCGGGGTGAGCGGCCTCGTCGCGTCCACGATCCCGATCGTGGTATTCGTCGTGATGAACGCGCTGACCGGCCTGAACCCCGCCCTGGTCGCCTCGCTCGGCAGCGCCGTGGTGATCGCCGGCTGGCGGCTGGCTCGCCGCGAGAAGCTGCAGCCCGCGGTGTCCGGCGCGATCGGCGTCGGCATCAGCGCGTTCATCGCCTACCGGCTCGGCGACGCCAAGGGCTTCTTCCTGTTCGGCATCTGGGCCAGCCTGGCCTATGCCGCCGTGTTCGCCGCGTCCATCGTGCTGCGCTGGCCACTGGTCGGGGTGATCTGGCACGGGCTGCGCGGCGACGGCCAGAACTGGCGGGCCGACCGGCGGGTGCTGATCGGCTACGACATCGCCACGCTGGCCTGGGTCGTCGTGTTCGTCGCCCGGTTCACGGTGCAGCGCTGGCTGTACGACACCGACCAGACCGGCGCCCTCGGCATCGCCAGGCTCGTGATGGGCATCCCGCTCACCGCCATCGCGCTGGTGGTCACCGTCTGGGCCGCCCGCCGGGCCGCCCACTCACCCACCACCGTCAAGTCAGAGGGCTGACCGCGCTGCACCGTTGACAGGCGGCCGGGTGTCAACGGTGCAGTGCGGTGCGGATTTCCTGCTCGACGTCGGCAGCGGCGACGAAGAGCAGCTCGTCGCCGGCCTCGAGGGAATCGTCACCCTGGGGGACGATGACCCGCCCGCCGCGCAGGATGGTGACCAGCGCGGCGTCGTGCGGCAGGCGCAGTGAGCCGACCGGCTGGCCGGCCAGCTCGGTGCCCTCCGGCAGCGTCACCTCGACCAGGTTGGCCTGGCCCTGGCGCAGGGTGAGCAGCCGCACCAGATCGCCGACGCTGACCGCCTCCTCGACCATGGCGGCGAGCATCCGTGGCGTCGACACCGCGACGTCCACCCCCCAGGCCTCGTTGAACAGCCACTCGTTGCTCGGCTCGTTGACCCTGGCCACCACCCGCCGCACCGCGAACTCGGTCTTGGCCAGCAGGCTGACCACCAGGTTCACCTTGTCGTCGCCGGTGGCGGCGATCACCACGTCGCAGGTCTGCAGGCCGGCCGCCTCCAGCGAGGCCAGCTCGCAGGCGTCGGCGAGCACCCACTCGGCACCCTCCACGCTGTGCGGGTCGAAGGAGGTGGCGTAGCGCTCGATGAGCAGCAGCTCGTGCCCATTCTCGATCAGCTCGCTGGCGATCGACCGGCCGACTGCGCCGGCACCGGCGATGGCGACGCGCATCGGTCAGCTCCCTTCCGGTGCGGCCGCGGCCGCCGTGCTGACGTCGCTGACCGAGCCGGAGATGGCCGCGGCGTACACCAGGTCGTCGGCCTGCACCACGGTGTCGGCCCTGGGCAGCACGCCGGTGCCGAACCGCACGATGAACGCCACCCTGGAGCCGGTGGCCTGCTCGACCTCGGCGACGCGGCGGCCCGCCCAGTCCTCGTGCAGCGGCAGTTGCAGCACCGCGACCGTGCCCGACGGGTCGCGCCACGCGGTGGCCACGCCATCCGGCAGCACCATCCGAAGCAGCCGGTCGGTGGTCCACGGCACGGTTGCGACGGTCGGAATGCCCAGCCGCTCGTACACGGCTGCCCGCTTCGGGTCGTAGATCCGGGCCACCACGTGCGGCACGCCGAAGCTCTCCCGAGCTACCCGCGCCGCGATGATGTTGGAATTGTCCCCGCTGGAGACCGCGGCGAAGGCATCGGCGCCCTCCACCCCGGCCTGCTTCAGCACCTCACGGTCGAAGCCGATGCCGACCACCTGCTGCCCGTGGAAGTCGATGCTGAGCCGGCGGAACGCCTGGGCATCCCGATCGACGATCGCCACATCGTGGCCCAGCCGCTCGAGGGCGATGGCGAGCGACGAGCCGACCCGGCCGCAGCCCATGATCACGACATGCACCTGTCACTCCTTCGCCTCGCGAGCACGGTACCTCCGTCACACGCCGCGCCAAGAGCAGGTACCGCCTACGCTTTCGGCTCGTGTCGAAGCTCACCACGGCGGCCAAGAGACTGCTCGTCGGCCAGCCGTTCCGGAGCGACCGCTTGGCGCACACCCTGCTGCCCAAGCGCATTGCGCTGCCGGTGTTCGCCTCCGACGCGATGTCCTCGGTGGCCTACGCGCCGGAGGAGATCTTCCTGGTGCTCTCGGTTGCCGGCCTGTCGGCGTACGCGATGGCGCCCTTGATCGGCATTGCGGTCGCGATCGTGATGCTCGCCGTGGTGACCAGCTACCGCCAGAACGTGCGCGCGTACCCCTCCGGTGGCGGCGACTACGAGGTGGCGACGGTCAACCTCGGCCGCTCGGCCGGCCTGGTGGTGGCCAGCGCGCTGCTGGTGGACTACGTGCTCACGGTCGCGGTGTCGATCGCGGCGGCGGCCGCGAACATCGCCTCCGCGGTACCGTTCGTGGCCACCCACAAGGTCACCTTCGCGGTGGCGGCCAGCGTGCTGCTCACCGCGGCGAACCTGCGCGGCATCCGCGAGTCCGGCGCGGCGTTCGCGGTGCCGACGTACGCGTTCATTGTCGGCATCTTCGGCATGATCGGCTGGGGGTTCTTCCGTTCGCTGGTGCTGGGGGATGATCTGCACGCCGAGTCGGCCGGGTTCGGCCTCGAGGGCGAGCGGGACCACCTCGTCGGGCTGGCCCTGGCGTTCCTGGTGCTACGGGCGTTCTCCTCCGGCTGCGCCGCGCTGACCGGTGTCGAGGCGATCAGCAACGGGGTGCCGGCGTTCCGCAAGCCCAAGTCCCGCAACGCGGCCGCCACGCTGCTGATGCTCGGCCTGATCGCGATCACCATGCTGCTCGGCATCATCATGCTGGCCCAGCAGACCGGTGTGAAGATCGCCGAGGATCCCGCGCGGCAGCTCACCGGTGCACCTGAGGGCTACGTCCAGAAGACCATGGTGGCGCAGCTGGCCGACGCGGTGTTCCATGGCTTCCCGGTCGGGTTCTACTTCGTCACCGTGGTCACCGCGCTGATCCTGGTGCTGGCCGCGAACACCGCGTTCAACGGCTTTCCGGTGCTCGGCTCGATCCTCGCCCAGGACCGCTACCTGCCCCGCCAGCTGCACACCCGCGGCGACCGGCTGGCGTTCTCCAACGGCATCCTGTTCCTGGCCGGCTTCGCGATCGTGCTGATCGTGGCCTTCCAGGCCGAGGTCACCCGGCTGATCCAGCTCTACATCGTCGGGGTGTTCGTGTCGTTCACGCTGAGCCAGACCGGGATGATCCGGCACTGGAACCGGCTGCTGCGCACCGAGGCGGACCCCGCAGCCCGGCGCCGGATGCGCCGCTCCCAGGCGATCAACGCATTCGGCCTGGTGATGACGGCGTCGGTGCTGATGATCGTGTTGGTCACCAAGTTCACCCACGGGGCCTGGATCGCGATCGCCGCCATGGCGGTGATCTTCGCGCTGATGACCGCGATCCGCCGGCACTACGACGCGGTGGCCGCGGAGCTGGCCGCCGGTGAGGCGGACACCGTGCTGCCATCGCGCAACCACGCGATCGTGCTGGTGTCCAGCCTGCACATGCCGACCAGGCGGGCGCTGGCCTACGCGCGGGCCACCCGGCCGGACGTGCTGGAGGCGGTGACCGTCAACGTGGACGACGCCGGCACCAGGGCGCTGGTGCGCGCGTGGGAGGAGCACGACGTGCCGGTGCCGCTCAAGGTCATCGAATCGCCGTTCCGCGAGATCACCAAGCCGGTGCTGGAATACGTCAAGCGGGTGCGCCGGGAGTCCCCGCGCGACGTGGTCACGGTGTTCATCCCGGAGTACGTGGTTGGCCACTGGTGGGAGCAGTTGCTGCACAACCAGAGCGCGCTGCGGCTCAAGGGACGGCTGCTGTTCACCCCGGGGGTGATGGTCACCAGCGTGCCGTGGCAGCTGCGCTCGTCGGCCGCGGTGCGAGAGCGGCGGGTGTATGCGCCCGGCTCGGTGCGGCGCGGCCTGGACACGGTGCAGCCGGGGGACGGCAGACCGGCCGGCGCGGCGGAGGCGGCCTCGGCCGGAGCACCGGTGTCCTCCCGCGGCGCCGGTTCCGGGCCCTCGGCGGGGACGCGCTCGCCATCGCAGTGAGCGACACCCTCGATCTGACGGTGGGGCCGGTCGCACACGGCGGGTTCTGCGTGGCCCGGCAGCCCGACGGCAGGGTGGTGTTCGTCCGGCACGCCCTGCCCGGTGAGCGGGTGCAGGCCATGGTCACCGAGGATCGCGGCGGCTCGTACCTGCGGGCCGACGCCGTGCGGGTGCTGGCGCCCTCGCCGGACCGGGTGCCGGCGCCCTGCCCGGTCGCCCGGCCGGGTGGTTGCGGTGGTTGCGACTGGCAGCACGCCGCGGCGGCCGCGCAGCGCGCGCTCAAGGCCCAGGTGGTGCGGCAGGCGCTGGCCAGGATCGCCGGGTTGGACGTCGCGGTTCAGGTCGAGGTGCTGGATGGCGAGCAGGCCGATGGTGGCCTGCTCGGCTGGCGGACCAGGGTGCAGCTTGCCGTCGGGCCGGACGGGCGGGCCGGGCTGCATGCGCACCGCAGCGGGCGGGTGGTGCCGCTGGATGACTGCCCGCTGGTGGTGCCGGGGACGCTGTCACCGGTGCTGGCCGCCCGGTGGCCGCCCGGTGGCACGGTCGAGGTGGTCCGCGACGCCGAGGGCGCGGTGCACGTCACCCTCGTCGAGCCGGGACCATCCGCTCGCGGTCGGCGGCGGCGTCGGGTCCAGGGCTCGGGGGTGGCCGTGCAGCATGCCGCCGGTCGGCGCTGGCGGGTGTCCGTCGACGGCTTCTGGCAGGTGCACACCGAGGCGGCGCGGGTCTTGGCGGCCGCGGTGAACACCTTCGCCAACGCGCCGGTCGGGGGTGTGGCCTGGGACCTGTACGGCGGCGTCGGGCTCTTCGCCGCCGGCCTCGCCGCGCAGGTCGGCACGACCGGATCGGTCGTGCTCGTCGAGTCGTCCCGGCCCGCCGTCGCCGACGCGGCGGCCAACCTGGCCGACCTACCGCGGGTGCAGGTGCGCGCCGGCCGGGTCGAGCGGGTGCTCCGGTCGCTGCCGGGTACCCCCGACGTGGTGGTGGTCGATCCGCCGCGCCGTGGCCTCGGCCGGCCCCTGGCGCACGCCCTGGCCGATCGCGCACCCGCCAGGATCGTGCACGTGGCCTGCGACCCGGCGGCACTCGCCAGGGACGTCGCCGCGTACGCCGACCGTGGTTACCACCTCGCCGCACTCCGCGCCTTCGACGCGTTCCCGATGACCCACCACATCGAGTGCGTCGCCCTCCTCACCCGGTAGCACGGGGCGCGGGGTCGTGCCAGCTTCGGGCGTGTCCGCGGGTCCGGACATATGAAACGGCGCGCGGAACACATTGCAATGTGTCCAGATCGCCATCTCGGGTGTCCGGACCCGCGGACACGCCGGGGGACGGGGCAGGGCCCGTGCGCTCCGTACTATGGCCGGCATGCCGACCAGACTCCTGGACACCGTGCGTGGACCGGCCGACGTCAAGCGGATGTCGCCGGGCGAGGTGACCGCGCTGGCCGCGGAGATCCGGGAGTTCCTGGTGGAGACGGTATGCCGCACCGGCGGTCACCTCGGCCCGAACCTGGGCGCGGTGGAGCTGACGCTGGCCGTGCACCGGGTGTTCGACTCGCCGCACGACGCGATCGTGTTCGACACCGGGCACCAGTCGTACGTGCACAAGCTGGTCACCGGCCGGCGCGCCGGGTTCGAGCTGCTCAAGCAGCGCGGCGGGCTGTCCGGCTACCCCAGCAGGGCGGAGAGCGAGCACGACCTGGTGGAGAACAGCCACGCGTCCACCGCGCTGTCCTACGCCGACGGGCTGGCCAAGGCGTTCGCGCTGACCGGGCAGCGCCGGCACGTGGTCGCGGTGGTCGGCGACGGCGCGCTGACCGGTGGCATGTGCTGGGAGGCGTTGAACAACATCGCGGCGGCCCAGGACCGCCCGATCGTCATCCTGGTCAACGACAACGGCCGCTCCTACTCGCCGACCACCGGCGGGCTGGCCGACCACCTGGCCTCGCTGCGGCTCACCCAGCAGTACGAGCGCACCCTCGAGCGCGGTAAACAGGCGCTGCAGCGCACCCCGGTCGTCGGCCAGGCGCTCTACGCCGGCATCCACGCCGCCAAGCTCGCGTTGAAGGACGCGCTCAGCCCGCAGGCCATGTTCGCCGACCTCAAGCTCAAGTACTTCGGCCCGGTGGACGGCCACGACACCGCGGCGCTGGAGTCGGCGCTGCGCCGGGCCAAGTCGTTCGGCGGCCCGGTGATCGTGCACGCGGTCACCCGCAAGGGCAACGGCTTCGCGCACGCCGAGAACCACCAGGCCGACCAGATGCACGCCATCGGCCGGATCGACCCGTGCACCGGCGAGCCGGCCGCCAGCTCCGGCACTACCTGGACCTCGGTGTTCTCCAAAGAACTGGTGCGGATCGGCGCGGCCCGCCAGGACGTCGTGGCGATCACCGCGGCCATGCTCGGGCCGACCGGCCTGGACGCCTTCGCCGCCGCCTTCCCGCAGCGCTGCTTCGACGTGGGCATTGCTGAACAGCACGCGCTGACGTCGGCGGCCGGCCTGGCCATGGGCGGCCTGCACCCGGTGGTCGCGGTGTACTCGACGTTCCTCAACCGTGCCTTCGACCAGCTCCTGATGGACGTGGCACTGCACCGGCAGCCGGTCACCGTGGTGCTGGACCGGGCGGGGATCACCGGCGATGACGGCGCCAGCCACAACGGCATGTGGGACCTGTCGATCCTCGGCCTGATGCCCGGCATCCGGGTGGCCGCGCCGCGCGACGCCGATGCGCTGCGCGAGCAGCTCCACGAGGCCGTCGCGGTGTCCGACGGACCGACCGTGTTGCGCTTCCCCAAGGGCGCCGTGCCACCGCCGGTACCGGCCATCGAGCGGCTCGGCGGCGTGGACCTGCTGCGCCGGCCGGCCGGTGGCGGGGGCGGCGCTGACGGCACAGACGTGCTGCTGGTCGGCGTGGGCGCGTTTGGCGGCCTCGCGGTGGCGGCCGCGGACCGGCTGGCCGACCAGGGCATCGGGGTCACCGTGGTGGACCCGCGGTGGCTGATCCCCGTGCCGTTCGTCCTGGTCGAGCTCGCGCGGCAGCACCGGCTCGTGGTCACGGTCGAGGACGGCGGCCGGCACGGCGGGTTCGGCTGGGCGTTCGCCGCCGCCCTGCGCGACGCCGGGGTGGACGTGCCGCTGCGCGACATCGGCATCCCGCGGCGCTTCCTCGACCACGGCAGCCGGGCGGTCGTGCTGGCCGAGCTCGGCCTCACCGCGCAGGACGTCGCCCGGCGCGTCACCGAGTGGGCCGCCGGCCGGCTCGGCGAGCCCGCCCACCTGCCGGAGCAGCTGCCCGGCACGCTGACCACCGAGGATGCCGGCCCCCGGTAACGAGGACTACGCCTCGTACACCCACCTGGTCGATCGTCGCTCCGCCAGCGCCGTCAACGAGCGCGCCAGCCCGTCCGTCGGGAACTCGGCGGGGCTGTGCCATACCCTGGCAAAGATCCCCGCGGTGATCAGCTCGGCGGCCACCGGCTCGTCGGTGATGCGCCGGGCGCGGCCATAGACCAGCCAGCCGTACCTGTCGTACAGCTCGAGCAGCGCATCGCGGTCGCCGGCCTCGATCCGGACCAGCAGCGGCTGCTCCGGCCGGACCGCAGTGATGATCATGTCGGACGTCACACCGGCGCTCCGTCCCCAGCCGCACGGCCGGTGCTGTGGTGCGCCAAAGGCAAACGCCAACTCCGATGCCGACGCTCGGGTCCCTCGGTACCGGCGATCCTACGCCGCGGCGGCGCCGGCCGGCCGTGTGGCACCGTAGATGCCGTGCGGATTCTGGTAGTCGAGGACGAGCAGGCGCTGGCCGACGCGATCGCCCGCGGGTTGCGCCGCGAGGGCATGGCGGTGGATGTCGCCTACGACGGCGACGCCGGGCACGAGAAGGCCGCGATCACCCGCTACGACGTGGTGGTGCTCGACCGCGACCTGCCCGGCATGCCGGGCGACCAGTTGTGCCGCGAGATCGTGGCCGCCGGCGCACCCACTCGGGTGATCATGCTGACGGCGAGCGGCACGGTCGCCGATCGGGTGTCCGGCCTGTCCATGGGCGCCGACGACTACCTGGCCAAGCCGTTCGCCTTCCCGGAGCTGGTGGCCAGGGTGCGGGCGCTCGGCCGGCGGTCGACGCCGGCCACGCCGCCGGTGCTCACCGTCGCAGACGTGACCCTCGACCCGGCCAAGCGCACCGTCGCCCGCGACGGGCGGCCGGTGGAGCTCACCCGCAAGGAGTTCGGCGTGCTCGAGGTGCTGATGAGCGCCAATGGCGCCGTGGTGAGCAGCGAGGATCTGCTGGAACGGGTCTGGGACGAGAACGCCGACCCGTTCACCACCACGGTCCGGGTGACCGTGATGACCCTGCGCAAGAAGCTCGGCGAACCGGGCATGATCGAGACCGTGGTCGGCTCCGGCTACCGGATACCGGCCGGCGGTCCGGCCGATGCCGGCTGACCGGCCGGGCACCGTCCGCCCGCGGCGCGGGCCTGGGCTTCGGCTCCGGCTGACCATGCTGGCCACCGGCCTGGTGGCCGCGGTGAGCGGGCTGCTGCTGTGGTTGGCCTGGATGCTGGCCGGCGCGGTGGTGTCCGCGGTGCCCACCCTGCCGCCCGGGACCACGGTGCGGGTACGCGGGGTCGATGTGGACGCCGCCCAGCTCGGCGCGGCGCTGTCCAGGGCGGCCCGCTCCGACGTGCTGCGCGCGGGTGCAGTGGCGTTCCTGCTGGTGGTCGCCGCCACGGCCGTGGTCTCGTGGGTGATCACCGGCCAGGTGCTCCGCCCCCTGCACGAGGTCACCGCCACCGCGCGGCGGCTGTCCGCCGAGTCGCTGGACGCCCGGATCCGGCTCGCCGGCCCGCGGGACGAGGTGGCCGAGCTCGCCGACACCTTCGACGAGCTGCTGGACCGCCTGCAGGCCGCGTTCGAGGCGCAGCGCCGCTTCGTCGCCAACGCGAGCCACGAGCTGCGCACGCCGCTGACCGTGATGCGCACCGAGGTCGACGTGACCCTGTCCGACCCAACCGCGGACGCCGCCGAGCTGCGGCGGATGGCCGAGGTGGTGCGCCGGGCCACCGAGCGGGCCGACCGGCTGGTCGAGGGCCTGCTCACCCTGGCGCACACCGAGTCCACCGGCATCGCCGTGCACCAGCCCGCCGACCTGGCGCTGGCGGCCAAGACCGCGGTCGGCGTGGTGAGCGCCGAGGCGGCCGCCCGGTCTGTGCGGATCGCCGTCGAGGGTGATCCCGCGCCGGTGCTCGGCGACCCCGCACTGCTGGACCGGGTGGCCGGCAACCTCCTGGAGAACGCGGTGCGGCACAACGTCGACGGCGGCTGGGTCTCGGTCTGCACGGCGAGCGGGCCGGCCGGCAGCTTCCTGCGGGTCAGCAGCAGTGGCGCGGTGGTCCCTCCGGAGCGGGTCGCCGAGCTCTTCGAGCCCTTCCGCCGAGCCGTCCCGGACCGCACCGGCGGCGGCACCGGCCTCGGCCTGTCCATCGTTCGCGCGGTCGTGCAGGCCCACGGTGGCACGGTGCACGCCGAGCCCGTCCCCGGCGGCGGCCTCACCGTCACAGTCCAGCTATCGCGCGGGTGACCCGGCCGATCGGGCGTGGCCGCCGGGGATGGCCGCGCTAACGAAATGAGTTTCGGATCAGTAGATCGGTATCAAGAATCCGCTCGTCGTCACTGCGGAACAGCTCGCTCAATCGGTGATTGGCCAGCATCTTCCAGATGGTCAACGAAATATCGTCGTCGGTCAGCGCACGGTAGCCGGCGCGCTCGTCCACGTTTGTGCTCAGCATCAGGTCGCCGCGACGGACGCGAGCCGCGACGATGGTCAGGAAGAACTCGAGCATCTGGCTGAAACGGGACAGCAGGTTCTCGATCCGGAGCGTTCGCGCATCCTCGTTCGAGCTGATCCCCAGGACGGCCACGACGCGGGAGTCCAGACGAATGGGGGCGCAGGCCACCTGCGCCTCACCGGCAACGGGCGCATTGTGCTCGTCGCTGCGCTTCGCCAGCTGCGCCTTCTTGGAGACGTGCGCCTGATGGATCGTCGAGTGTGGACCGACCAAGGCGTTCTCGTGCCAGTTGAGCTCGTCGAAGGCGCCGCCCGCGACAAAGAGGATACGATAGAGAAATCTGCCTCTGTTGGCGCGCATCAGGATGTCTTCGTCGACCTGCACGGCCAGGTAGACACGGTCACCGTGGTCGATTTGCCCGCCAAGGTAGGATTCCACCAGACTTTCTATCACGCGCAGCACATCCTCGGCGTCTCTGAGGTCGGCCGGTAAATGGTGAACCGGATCCGGGGACGGCACGTTGAGTCGGGGAGTGCCCAGGCTGAGCAGGTACTCGGTCCATCTGGCCCGAGCCGATGGTCGCCGGGCCAACGCCTTGTCGGCCTCGAACTCCCACGGCTTGAGCCGCTCTTTCAGCAGGTCTGCCACGGCATCTATGCGCTGCGGTGTTGGCGCCTGCACGGTCGCATGGTGGTCGGCCAGCAGCGTCCAGATGGCCTCTATGAGGGCGCGCGGCTGCTGGCTGCTGACCATCTGCAAGCTCTGCAGAGGATGTTGCTCCAGGAGCCCCCGTGGATCGGAGGAGACGACCAGCACGTGCAGTGGGAACCGTTGGAGGTGTTCGTGCTGTCGATCGGCTCCGCTCACCGACAGCAGACCGGCCTCGTAGTTGACCCAGGGAGATGTCGCCGACTCGGGGGTCAACACGATGACGCCGGCCAGCGCCGATCGCGCCACTTCTTTGATTACCTGCTCCCAGTTCGCACCGCTGGCGATATCGGTTTCCGAGAAGAAGAAATACGAGCCGCCGGACAGGCGATCTCCTGGAGGAAGGTATCGCGGAGCACCAAGGCGCTCCGCTGCGCCGCCAGACCGCTCCACGAGAGAAATACGGTTGCCCGCCGTCGAAGCGGACTGAATACCGGCGTCCATAGTCTGGTCCAGAACGCCTGGATCAGCGCGGCGACCGACTCGGCTCCATACAGAAAGGCGTCGGCGCTGGTCGCGTTGGTCTCGAAGGCGTGTGCCATCTGCCGCATGGCCGCGAGGTGTTTCGTCGCGACCGAGAGGTGTGCGTCGAAGTAACCAAGATCGACTCTGCCGGCGCCGGATCCGTAGTCCGCAACCCCAGCCGAGGTTGCGGAC
>DASXTS010000178.1:0-8996 GCA_036505275.1 Pseudonocardiaceae bacterium | reverse complement strand
TCTTGTGGGGTGCCTGGCGATTTCGAGCGCGGCGACACTTGCGGACGATCATGGCGACACCTGTGCGACGGCCACCGCGATCACGACCGATGGCACGGCGGTCAGTGCCATCATCGACCCGGTCACGGATGAAGACTGGCTCAGTTTCAGCGCCGTCGCCGGCCACCGCTATCAAGCGACGACGTTAGTGGCGTCGAGCAGCTTCTACTACATCGTCGAAGTGCGTGGGCCGGATTGCGTCACCGTTGTGGCTGATTGGGGCTACTACAACGTAAATGAGCACAGCGTCGTGCCGGCCACGACGGACACTTACTACGTACGGATTGCCTCGATCGCCGCGTCGTCGGTGGGCTATGTTGAGATCGGAGTGACCGATCAGGGAGTGGCGGTGGATGACCATAGCGGCCAGCAGGCCGGGGCCACGCCCATTCCGACAGACGGCACCGTTGTCGCCGGTGTGATCGACTACGTGGGTGACGTGGACTGGTTCACGTTCGCCGGCGCCGGGCAGCATCTCTACCGCCTGGACGTGCGGGCCATGCCGACCGCAGTGTATTCCTACACCGGGGCAGAGTTCTATCAGGGCTTGGGTAGCCTGGGCTGGACGGGCTGGTCCTATGCGCCGGCCGGCGGGCCGGAAGGCAACTGGGCTTCGCTGTCTTATTACCTCCCGGCCGGTGCCGACGGCGACCTGCTCGTGCGTGTGGTGGGCTGGCCCGACGGCACCGGCCCCTACGAGGTGCGGGTGACCGACTTGGGCGCGACGGCCGGCGACGATCACGGCGACAACTGCGGAGCGGCCACGCCGATCGCCGCCGACGGCAGCATTACGTCGATCATCATCGACCCTGAGACGGATGAGGATTGGCTCAGCCTGTCCTGCGATGCGGGGCATCTCTACCAGCTCACTACGCTCACGTGGTCGGGCACCTTTTATCAGCGCACTCAACTGATCGACACCGACTGCGCCACCGTGCTGGACGAGTGGGACTATGTCAGCCCGAACGAACTGAGCTTCTTCGCGCCGGCGACGGCGGTGTATTACCTCAAGACCACGTCCTATTTTGGCACGCAGGTTGGGTACGTGGCACTCGGCGTCACCGATCAGGGCACGCCGGCGGATGATTACAGCGGAATGGAGTCGGCGGCGACACCCGCGCCGGTCGATGGAAGCGTCGTCAATGGCACGATCAACTATCCCGGGGACTACGATTTCTTCAGTTTCAATGCCCTGGCCGACCACCTCTACAGCGTGCAGGTTCGCGCATTGACAAATGCCGACTCGTCGTCAGTTGCGACGGTGCTCTACAACGGCCCCTACCTCGACTATTCCGACTTTTCGTATGGCGGTCCGGCCGGGCCGGGCCCGTGGACTGGATTTATTTACGGCGTGCCGGCGGGCGGCGCCGGACCCTATTACGTGCTCGTGTACGCGGGCGTCGGCGAATCGGGCGGAACGTACGAGCTGACCCTGACCGATCTGGGCCCCATTCCCCCAGACGACTACGGCGATACTCCGGCATCGGCGACACCGATCACCACGGACGGCACGCCGATCAGCGGCGTGCTTGGCCACAGCGCCGACAATGATTGGTTCTCCTTCACAGCCCTGCCGCAGCACGTGTATGCGATAGAGGTCAAAGCCCTGATGAGTCCCGACTTCGGCGGGGCCGGCGGTGGACTGGTTGCCCCGGATGGGATCAGTGGGCTGGGCTTCACCGGCTGGTCATTCGCTGGCCCCGGCTACGATGGCGTTTGGAATCGCGTGCTCTACTACGTGCCCGCCGACGCCGCCGGCGATTACTACGTCGACGTGCAGGGCTACAGCTTCACCGCCGGCAACTATCAGATGCGCGTGCTTCTCGGCATCGGTCAGGCGGGCGACTTCGACGGCGACGGCGTGCCCGACGCGACTGACAATTGCCCGACCGTCGCCAATCCAAGCCAGACGGACACCGATGGCGATGGCATCGGCGACTGTTGCGACCCGGACTCGCCGGATCAGGATGGCGACGGCGTCGCGGATGCCTGCGACAACTGTCCGACCGTCTACAACCCTGGACAGCAAGACTCCGACGGCGACGGCGTCGGCGACGCGTGTCCGACAACGTGCCCGACCATCGACACGCAGCCGTCGAACCAGACAGCGCCGGCTGGCGGCACGGCCACCTTCAGCGTCGTCGCCTCCGGCGCCGAGCCGCTGACGTATGAATGGCGCCGCGGCGCGGCGCCGCTGGCCGATGGCGGCAACATCAGCGGTGCGACCAGCGCGACACTCACGATCAATCCAGTCATGCCGGAAGACGCGGGGACCGATTACAACGTGGTCGTGACGAACGACTGCGGTGCTCAGACGAGCAATAACGCCGCGCTCACGGTGAGCTGCGCGACCACAGGACCAATCGCGGCGTGGGGCGCTGGGTCCTGCGGTCAATCGGGATTCTACGACTACGGTCAGTCGTGCGTGCCCCCGCCGAACACCGGGTTCGTAGCCGTCGCGGGCGGCTTGGCCCACACCCTGGGCCTGGAGGCGGACGGCTCAATCGTGGCGTGGGGTGCTGGGCCCTGCGGTCAATCGGGCGGCTACCACCACGGTCAGTCGTGCGTGCCAGCGCCCAACAGCGGGTTTGTGGCCGTCGCGGCCGGCGGGTTCCACAGCCTGGGCCTGAAGGCCGACGGCTCGATCGTGGCGTGGGGCGCTGGGAACTGCGGTCAATCGGGATTCCTCGACTACGGTCAGTCGTGCGTGCCCGCGCCGAACAGCGGGTTCGTGGCCATCGCGGCTGGCCAGCACCACAACCTGGGCCTGAAGGCCGACGGCTCGATCGTGGCATGGGGACTCAACGCCTATGGTCAGACCAACGTGCCTGTGCCGAACAGCGGGTTCGTGGCCATCTCGGCCGGCCAGGACCATTGCCTCGGACTCAAGGCCGACGGCTCCATTGTTGCGTGGGGTGACAACTACTGGGGTCAGGCCACCGTGCCCGCGCCGAACAGCGGGTTCGTGGCGGTCGCGGCCGGTTACAATCACAGCCTGGGACTGAAGGCCGACGGCTCGATCGTGGGGTGGGGGGTCAACTACGACGGTGAGACCGATGTGCCCGCGCCGAACAGCGGATTCGTGGCGGTCGCGGCCGGCGCAGGCCACAGCCTGGGTCTGAAGGCCGACGGCTCCATCGTCGCCTGGGGACTAAACGCCTACGGTCAGACCGACGTGCCCGCGCCGAATACGGGCTTCGCCGCCGTCACGGGAGGTGTGTTTAACACTCTGGCGATACGAATTCAGACCTCCCCCTCCCCGACCATCGGTACGCAGCCATCGGATCAAACCGTGCCGGCCGGCGGCGCCGCCAGCTTCAGCGTCATCGCCTCCGGCGCCGGACCGTTGAACTATCAATGGCGGCGCGGCGCGGCGCCGCTGGCCGACGGTGGAAATATCAGCGGTGCGACCAGCCCGACGCTGACCATCGATCCGGCGACGCCGGACGACGCGGCGATCGATTACAACGTGGTCGTGACGAACGACTGCGGCGCTCAGACGAGCAATAACGCCGCGCTCACGGTGAGTTGCGCGACCACCGGAACCATCGCGGCGTGGGGCGACAACGGCTACGGCGAGATCAACGTGCCCGCGCCGAACACCGGCTTCACGGCGGTCGCGGCGGGTCACCAGCATGGCTTGGGCCTGGAGGCCGACGGCTCGGTCGTGGCTTGGGGACGCAACGACTGGGGCCAATGCAACGTGCCCGCGCCGAACACGGGCTTCACGGCTGTGACGGCGGCCGGTTACCACAGCCTGTGCCTGAAGGCCGACGGCTCGATCGTAGCATTTGGAGACAACGGCTATGGCCAGACCACTCTCTTGCCTGCGCCGAACACGGGCTTCGTAGCCGTTGCATCGGGCCAGTACCACGGCTTGGCCCTGAAGGCCGACGGCTCGATCTCAGCCTGGGGGCGCAACGAATACGGCGAATGCAACGTTCCCGCGCCGAATAGCGGCTTCGTGGCCATCGCGGCAGGCGAGGACCACAGCCTGGGCCTGAAGGCCGACGGTTCGATCTTGGCATGGGGACGCAACGACTACGGCCAGTGCAATGTACCCGCGCCGAACAGCGGCTTCGCATCTCTCACGGGGGGCGCGCTCCACAGTCTGGGCCTGAAGGCCGACGGCTCGATCGTGGCGTGGGGAAATAACGAATACAGCCAGTTGAACGTGCCCGCGCCGAATACGGGCTTCGCGGCTGTCAAGAGCAGTTGGTTCCACAGCCTGGGCCTGAAAGCCGACGGCTCGATCGTGGCGTGGGGATACAACAACCACGGCCAATGCAACGTGCCAGCGCCGAACACCGGCTTCACGGCCGTCGCGGCGGGCGGGCTCCACAGCCTGGCGATCCGAGGTCAGGCACCGGTGACCATTGACGCCCAGCCGGCGGATCAGACGGTGCCGGCCGGCGGCACGGCCAGCTTCAGCGTAAGCGCCAATGGCAGTGGCACGCTGGCCTACCAGTGGCGCACGGGCGGCGCGAATCTGAGCGACGGCCCGTCGGCCGGCGGTGGAACGATCTCCGGGGCCACCACTCCACTGCTCACCATCACCGCCGCCGGCGTCGCCGATGCGGGCGAGTACGACGTCGTCGTGTCGAATGCCTGCGGCTCGGCCACGAGCCAAACTGCCGCGCTCGGGGTGAACGCGCCCTGCTCCGTACCCGGCGACGTGAACGGGGATTGCCACGTTGGGCTGACCGACTACGCCTCATTCCCCGGCTGCATGTACGGACCGAACGTGCCGTATCCGAATGGCTGCGGCCTGTTCGATCTGAATCTCGACAACGACGTCGACCTGGGTGACTTCGCCGAGTTCGAGATAGCGTTCACCGGCGATTGATGACGATTCGTCGGTCGTCCGGGACACGCTGGCCCGCACGTCCGGGACGGGGTGCGCCGTCCCGGACACGCGGGCGCGCGCGTCCCGGATCATCCGCCCCGATCGGCCCTTTGACTTTCCGTCAGTCGGACTCTGCGTGATCCGCGTCAATCGGCGTTCATCCGCGGCTCGTTTTCCAGCAGGCGCGCGCGCCACGGAGCGCCACAAGCGCGCGCCGCGCATGTAGTTATATACGCGTGGTGTCGCTCGCACCACCCGGCGCGCCTCGAACCGGCGCCTCGCGGTGGGAATTCCCGCACGCCCGCTGCTCTTTGACATCCGAAGAAAACGCGCAGCACCCTTGACAGGCCGCGGCCCTGGGCCGCGTCGCCTCGCGACGGTCGCCGCTTCGCGGCGGCGGCGTTTCAAGGGCCAACCGTCCAACGGGGTGCATGACCGGTGTTGCGAGCGGGCTTGGCTGGCGCCGTTGGCCTAATCTGCTGCCCCACAGGGGCGCGCTAAGACAGCCCAGGGCAACGCCCTGGGGCTTGGCCCGGCGCACGGCAACAAGCCCTGCAAGGGCGCGCTAATCGCACGCCGGGCAGTTAGCGCGCCCTTTCAGGGCTCGCACCACGTCACGCCACGCGCACCCAGGGCGTTGCCCTGGGCTGACCTAGCACAGGGCTTCGCCCTGGCGAGTCTGCGAGCGCGCCGCGCGTAGCGTTTGGTCGGGCGCGATACCGGACATGCACCCCCGTTCAATCGCTCAATTTTTTTGTGAGCGGGTCGTCCAGTGACGAAGCGCCGGCGCTATTGGCAGCCAAACTTGGGTATTCTCGGCAATCTAGGCGACAGGCGGGTGCAATCACGCGGAGACGCCGAGAACGCCGAGTCCTCGGTCAAAGTCGTGATCTCTGCGCTCGGAGTTTACCCGCCGCGTCGCAGTCAAAGATCCGCCGGGGCGGAATCCGCCGTCGTCGCAGACCCGCCGTCGTCGCAGACCCGCCGTGGCGGGGCGGGGCGCGGCGGGCCTCCGCGGTGCGATTTACCCGCCCGTTCCACCGCGTGGCCGATGCGCGCGAGCGCGAAACCGGCGCCGCCGGTCTGGGCCTGGCGATAACCGAGCGCACCATCCGCTCCTACGGCGGCACCGTCCGCGCCGCCAATGCTCCCGACGGCGGCCTGTCGGTCCAAATCGAGTTGCCCTGCGCCGGTCCAGAGTTCCACGCGCTCGCCTAACGGTGCAACTCGGAACCCATCCCGCGGTCTGCGCGAGTTGTATGGCTTGGCGTCAAGACGCACATCTAACTGACGGCATGGTAGTCACGGCCCGTCCGCGCGTTCTCGCCCCTCCCGCTGGCAGCTTCTTGCTGTTCGGTCCGCGCGGCGCGGCTGGCAACGCACTCCTGCGTGTGATATGATCGTACGCTGGCGGACGAAGCGGCTTTATGGCACAGGGAGCAGGCTACGTGGATTTTCATGGCGTTTTCGAAAACGGCGTTGTTCGTCCGACCGAATCGGTCGCGCTGCCCGACGGCACCGAAGTCGAGTGCCACGCCGTCGCACAGACCGATCGCTCGGGCGTGGCCGAACTCTCGCGCGAGTTTTTCGCCAACCTCTCCATCGAGGAACTCGCGCGTCAGCAGGGTGTCGGCGCCGTGCAGACCCTGGAGGCCCTGGCCGGCGACTGGCCCGACGAGGACTCGCTCGACGAGTTTCTGGCCTTCTTGCGCCGGGTGCGCGTCTGATGCAGTCCGTGGTCGTCGACAGCAACGTCTTTTCTTTCATCTTCAAGAAGGATACACGCCGCGAGCTATGTGCGCCTGACGTCCGGGGCAAGCGCGTCTGCCTGTGCTTCATGTCGGTCGCCGAGCTGAAACTCTGGGCGATTGTGCGTAAGTGGGGAACCCGGCGGGTCGAAAGCCTGGCTGAGGCGGTGCGGCAGTACGTCGTCATTCCCTACGATGCTGCCATGTCCGACCACTGGGCCGAAATCACCGCGCACCGGGAACACCTGGGAAAGCCGATTGCGTGCGGTGACTGCTGGATCGCGGCGGCCGCGCGACGTCACGACCTGCCGCTCGTCACGCACAATCCCGCCGACTTCGCCGACATCCCTGGACTTCGCATCATCACGCACGCCCCCTGAACGTCCCCAGCGGCGGCCTGTCGGTCCAGATCGAATTGCCCTGTACAGCTCCCGAGCCACCCGCGCTCGCCTAACGGCGCAGACCTCGCGAGTCGGCTGCGCCCAAGCAGCACTCCCTCTCCCTCGCAGGGAGAGGGCGGGGTGAGGGTTTGGGCTAGGCTGTGAGCGCCACCCCCTCCGCCACCGTGGGAGAGGGCTCGGGTGACGGGCACACGCTGCGCGTTGCCTCCGTGTCGCGCTCGACTATCTCATACGTCCGATCGTTCAGATTCATACCGGAACCACCGCAAAGGAACCGCCGAAAAACTCACCGCGGAGGCGCCGAGGACGCTGAGTTTGGCGCGAAGGGGGTTTATGTCTGTCTCGGCGCCCTCGGCTTCTCCGCGGCGCGCTCGACGTAGTTGTTGACCATGCGTTTGATGCCGCTCTTGAGGACCGGGACGTTGAAGTTGATCAGCAGCCCGACCTGCCATCCGCCAAGCTTGAGGTAAGTGAGGAGCTGCCCCTCGTGGATCGGTTCCAGAGCCGAAACGGCCTTGACCTCGACAACCGCGGCATCCGCAACGAGCAGATCCAGTCGATAGCCGCAATCGAGCTTCACGCCCTTGTACTCCACCGGCAACGGGCGTTGACGCTCAAACGGCACTTCCCGCAACCGCAGCTCATGGCAGAGACATTCCTCGTAGGCCGATTCGAGCAGCCCCGGGGCCAGCACGCGATGAACCTCAATCGCCGCCCCGATGATCGCTTCGGTCACCGCGTTCAGGTTCATACCGAAATCACAGCAAAAGAACCGCCGAAAAACTCTCCGCCGAGGCGCTGAGGACCCCGAGTTCTTGTTCTTCTCACCGCCGAGGCGCTGAGGTCGCTGAGTTCTTGTCCTTGCTTTTGATCTCCGCGTTCTCTGCGCCTCTGCGGTGATGATCCTACCCGCCGGTGAAGCCATTCGCGAAGGCCCCGAAGTCGCGCAGGTCCACGTCGGCGTCGCCGTCGATCCGGTAACATCCGCAACCGCTGCCGCTCGGCACCCCCTCGCGGACCTCTCCCAGCGCCCGCTGGGTGGAATCGCTGGGACTGGGCCCGTTCGCGTAGGTCCGACACCGACGCGCGCGCTGTAGACGCAGAGCGCCGCCCTCCAGTCCTGTCTACGGGCAGCAGTTAAAACAATTGCCCGGACTGTAGTTGAGTATTATGTTCTTATTCAGTTGTGGGCTGTCATCGTTAACTACACCCACCTTGATGACATCTGGATTGTTGTTGCAAATTACAGCGCACTTCCTATACACAGTTACGGCAAGGTAGCCCGTGCCACCGGGGGCTAAGGTAATGGTCGTACTTGTGCAGTCAGTGAAGCTCGTAAAGAAGTTGAGCGGAGGCATGGGAACGACGTCCTGCAACCAACACCTTGGCAACAACTGCGAACCAGTGTCGGTAAGGGGCGTAATCTCCGACGGGACGGCCGCCAACTGATGGGCGATCACAAGGCTGTTATTAGGATTAACAGAAAGCAACGGAATGCTCCTGATGCTTTTCACGCTAATCGTAACCGGGGGAGCACCGGGACTGCTATTTGCGTATTGGACCTGAGTTACCGAGGAAACCGCCGGCGCATCAATGAGCTGGAGATTGATGTTGATGGTGGTGGGCCCGATGATATTCAACTGCCCGGACGGTCCTGTGTAATTCCGCTGTAGGCCCGCGAAGTCGCGAAGGCTCACGTGTTCGTCAACGTCAATGTCGTGGCAATCGCACTCCGCGCCGGGTGATGCGCTGGGGCCTGACATGCAGCCAGGAAAGCTGGCGTAGTCCAGATAGTCGATATGTCCGTCGCCGTTGCAGTCGCCTGTCCTGTAAAGCCAGCGCTCGCCCGTCGCCGGATCGCCCTCGGCCGACCAGCGGATGGACTGGTCGTCGGACCATTGGATTTGCCAGCGGTGGTATCCGCCGCAGCAAACCGGGCCCGGCGAGATGATGGTCCCGGTG
>DASXTS010000177.1:0-2214 GCA_036505275.1 Pseudonocardiaceae bacterium | reverse complement strand
TCAGCATCAGCGGCAGCACGGCGAAGAACTGCACGCACACCAGGCCGTTTGCGAGCATCAGGGACAGGTACGCCAGGTACCTGCGGTCGCGCAGCACCGCGAGGTAGGCGATCTTGGCCCGGCCGCCGGCTCTCACCTTGTACCGGGGCAGCAGGACGGCTGCGATAGCGGAGTAGGCCAGGGCGGAGGCGGCGTCGGCGTAGAACACGAGATTCCAGGAGGTGCTGGAGAGCCACACCGCCACCAGCGGCCCGGCTGTCCCACCGAGGTTGAGCATGGTGGTGTATATCGCGAACACCATGACCCGCCGGGTCTCGGGCACCAGGCCAAGCAGGAGCGCCGAGACGGCCGGCCGGGCCGCCTGGGTCATCCCACCGGATAGGGCGACCGCAACCACGATCGCGGGCAGGTTGTGCAGCGCGGTCACCGACAGCGTGAACAGCGCGGCCGACCCCATCGACAGCACGATCGTACGCACTGGTCCGAGTCGGTCGGAGAATGCACCGCCGAACAGCGTACCCAACAACGCGCCAGCCGAATAGGCGCCCAGCGCAAGAGCGGCCTGCTGATTGGAGAATCCCCGCTCGGTCAGGTAAAGCACCAGGAACAGCTGCACGAATGCAGCGAACTGGTTGATGAACGCGCCGAGCAGCACGAAACGCGCGGCCACCGGCGTTTCGCGCAGGGTCTGAAACACGCCGGCCTGGGTGGCCTCGGCCTGGTCGGCCTCACTCGTCACGACACCACCGCCTCTGACACGGCCGGGCGAGCATACCAATCCCCGCCC
This sequence comes from Pseudonocardiaceae bacterium, assembly GCA_036505275.1. Taxonomy (GTDB): domain Bacteria; phylum Actinomycetota; class Actinomycetes; order Mycobacteriales; family Pseudonocardiaceae; genus DASXTS01. The sequence continues at coordinate 1,427 of DASXTS010000177.1, read as the reverse complement.
GCGTCCCGCCGGGCGCGCTCGGCGGCGAACATCTCGGCGACACACCGGTGGGCATCGAACACGGGCCGCGAGTACACGCTCGGCGACGGGACAAGGTTGTTGTAGAAGGTCGCGCCCTCGCACAGCGGGCCGAGCACCCACAGCCGACGCTCGGCGTGGCCGCCCGCGTCCAGCGGATGCTGGTCGGAGTTCACGTCGATGCCACGGACGTGCCGGCCGGCCGGCCGGTGCGGGCGGATCCACCCCTTTCGGTACAGGGCACCGAGCAGCGGGCTCGCCGACGACTCGACGGCCGGCGGGTCGACATGTGCCGACACGATCCAGTCCACGGCTCGTGAGTGCGGTTCGGCCAGCCGGCTCGACGCCACGGTCCATCGGCCGGCCCGGCCGTTCCACGCCACACTGGGGGCCGGGCCGAACGGCGCCTGCACGATGCCGGCCGCCATGAGGGCAAGCAGTTCGCTGTGCCGTTCGTACTGTGGCCCGACGACCGCGCGGTTCAACCCGGGAACGGTCCGCGCGGTGAACTCGTCGAGCGAGCGGCTGGTGAGGCCGCCGAAGTCGACGGCGTACCGGAAGGTGTCGCGCAGGTCGCGGAGAATGTCGAGCGCGGCCTTCACCGGACTCCGGGCGAATCCCAGCAGCCCGTCGGCGAGGTCGGCCCGTACCACGTCTGCCAGCCACCGCTGGTACGCCTCGGTGCTGTCCAGCAGCATGCCGGTCGAGCCGTCGAAAGCCGCCCACGGGTCGAACGCCCCCAGCCGCGCGTCCAACTCGTCCAGCACCGCGGCAACCTCCGCAGGGCCGACGGCCCCGGCCAGGTCGCGGGCCAGCGCCCGCTCGGCGGCCCCGCCGGCGCACCGCGCCTGGCACCGCCGGTAGGCGATCCGCAGCTCGGTGAGGACGAGCGGTAACACGTCCTCGTCGAAGTCCAGCGGGCCGTGTCGGGCGATCCGCAGCGCCTCGATGCTGGCCCTGGTGAATACGAGCGGCTGGTATTTCGGCCCGAACTCGACGACGAGCGGCCGGGCCCGGCAGGGAACGCCCGAGCGCGAGTACAGCAGCAGCGTCGGCTCCCGCCCGCTGGGCACGTAGTGGGGCTGCCCCTGGTCCTGCACGAACCGGCCGCCGCGGCCGACGGTCAGGCAGGACATCAGGTCCATCGCGGCCAGCCCGAACCCGCCGATGGCCACCGTCTCCGCCGGCGCCACCTGGGCCACCCGGTCCGGCAGCGGGTACGGCTCGGCGATGACCCGGCCCATCCCGGCCGGGGTGGCACCGAGGCCGCTGTTCGGTGTGTACCCGGTGGTCAGAAAGGCGTACCGGGTGTGCACCCGGGTGCCGTCGGACAGGGCGACGGCCAGCATGCCGTCCGGTCCGGCGGAGATGTCCAGCGCCGCAGCACGATGCATTGTCAGCCGCACGTG
>DASXTS010000176.1:0-9850 GCA_036505275.1 Pseudonocardiaceae bacterium | reverse complement strand
CTGGCGGGCGGAGAAGGCCCGCCGGGCGGCCGACGACCGCGGCCGCGGGGTCTCCGCCGCCGCCCCCGGTCTGGCACACGTCTCTGCAGAATCCGGACTGGGCGGCATATGCGAGGCTGTGCGGCGCCACCGGCATCCGCGTCGAGCGCCGCGAGCAGCTCGACGCCGCCATGCGCGAGCTGTTCGCCGCTGACGGCCCGGCGCTGCTGTGCGTTGAGCAGGACCCCGAACTGCTGTGATTTCGAGAAAGGACGCCATGACCGAGCCGCGTTACGACGCCCTCACCGCGCTGTTCATCAACTGCACACTCAAGCGCTCGCCGGAGCGCAGCCACACCCAGGGTCTGGTCGACGTCAGTACGTCGATCATGAGTAAGCACGGCGTGCAGGTCGAGGTGCTGCGCGCGATCGACCATGACATCGCCACCGGGGTCTGGCCGGACATGACCGAGCACGGCTGGCCGAGCGACGATTGGCCGGCCATCTACCGTCGGGTGATGGCCGCGGACATCCTGGTGATCGCCGGTCCGATCTGGCTCGGCGACAACAGCTCGGTGACCAAGCGGGTGATCGAGCGGCTGTACGGCTGCTCGCACCTGCTCAACGAGGCCGGCCAGTACGCCTACTACGGCCGGGTGGCCGGCTGCCTGATCACCGGCAACGAGGACGGGGTCAAGCACTGCGCGATGAACGTGCTGTACAGCCTGCAGCACCTCGGCTACACCATCCCGCCGCAGGCCGACGCGGGGTGGATCGGCCCGGCCGGCCCCGGCCCCTCCTACCTGGACCCCGGCTCCGGCGGCCCCGAGAACGACTTCACCAACCGCAACACCACGTTCATGACCTGGAACCTGATTCATCTCGCGCGGATGCTCAGGGACGCCGGGGGCATCCCCGCGCACGGCAACCAGCGGGCCGGGTGGGACGCCGGATGCCGCTACGACTACGAGAACCCCGAGCACCGCTGAGCCGGGCCGGCCGAGGGCCAATGAGCAACGCAATGACCAACGCAATGACCGACGCAATGACCGACGCGATGACCGACGCGATGACCGACGCGATGACCGACGCAATGACCGACGGCATGAGCTGCGCCGAGCTGGTGGAGCTGGTGACCGCGTTCCTCGACGGGGCGTTGGACACCGAGACCGAGCGCGGCTTCATCGGGCACCTCGCCGAGTGCGATGGCTGCGAGCGCTACTTCGACCAGTTCCGCCGGACCATCCGTGCCCTTGGCCGGGTGTGACGGCGGGCCAAACCCCGCTGACTTCCGGTGGGGCATGGGAATCGGCAGCGGCGACGGTCGCCTGCCGACCACCGCCGCTGCCGACGTGTGCGGGTTCGACCGTTACGCGGCGCGGGCGCCGAACTGGCCGGGGGAGCGGCCCTCGCCGGCCGGGCCGCGGTAGGCCTGGGCGATCTCCAGCCAGTGCACGGCGTCGGGGCCGGAGGCGGTCACCGCGAGGTCGGCGCGGTGCCGGCGCCTGGTCACCAGCTGACAGAAGTCCTCGGCCGGCCCGCTGATCCGCTGCTCGGCGTCGGCCGGCCCGAACTCCCACAGCACCCCGGACGGGGCCGTGATCTCGAAGCGGAACTCGACGTCCGGCACCTGCAGGCCACGGGCGAGGTAACCGAAGTCCCACACCCGCACCGCGAAGCCGACCAGGAATCCGATGCGGTCGGTCCGCGCCAGCTGTACGCCGAGGGCGTCGGCGATGTCCTGACCGTGCCCGAACAGCTCCATCATCCCGGCCGAGGCGAGCACCGGCGCCGGCAGCGGGCGGACCAGCCAGGGCACCGTCGCCTCCGGCGGCACGGCGGCCAGCGCCCGCTCGGCGGCCGCGCGCACCTCGCGGAACCTGGTCAGCAGCACCGGCGGCGGCGCGGCGAGGTACGGGGCCATCGCGCCGCGCACGTTGGCGTCGAAGTCGTCGCTGAGCGTCGAGGCCAGCGCGATAAAGCCGTCCGGGTCCGACGCGGCCAGCCCGGCCAGCCCGAACGTCGCTGTGAGATGGGCGATCTGGTGTGCGACCGTCCAGCCGGGCGCCGGCGTCGGCAGCGTCCACTGGGATTCGTCCAGACCGGCCACTAGCCGGTCCACCTCGTTGCCGTCGGCGATCAGGGCGGAGATCACGCCCAACTGCTCTGTCACGCGCCTTGTCCTCTCGCTCCGAGCAGAAGAATTGCGAAGCGGGGTCCAATGTTGCCGCAGGGGTAATTGCGGTGTCTTCTTGGTTCGTGCGCTGCTCGATCCAGTTGCTGACCAGCGCGGGTCAAGTGGTTTTCCAGGCAGCCGCTACACCATGACATCGTGGAGAAGATTGAGTGCGACGTGATGGTCGAGCGGAGCACCGAGTACCTGGAGGGTGCGCTGGCGGGCAACGACCTTACCCAGGTCATCGACCACCTCCACGTCTGTCCGGCCTGCGAGATCTATCTCGACGAGGTCCGCGTGACCATGCGGCTGGCATCGGAGTTGCCGCCGGAACCGATGTCCGAAGCGCTGGAGGCGACCCTTCTCGCGAAGTATCGTGAGTGGATTGAAAATGTCGCCTAAATGACCGAGGTAGATGTCCAGGCGCTGCGCAATGGCGACGAGAATGCGTTTCGCACCGTGGTTACGGAATGGCATTCGACGCTGCTGCGCCTCGCCATGATGTATTCGCCGAGCCGCGCGGTGGCCGAGGAGACCGTGCAGGAGACCTGGATCGCGGTGCTGCGCGGCCTGGACGGCTTCGCCGGCCGGGCGTCGCTGCGCACCTGGGTATGCCGGATCTTGGTCAACATCGCCCGCCGCCGCGCCGGGCTGGAAACCCGCTACCTGCCGTTCTCCACGCTGAGCGACCAGGACAGCGAGTTCCGCGCGCTGCCGGCGGACCGCTTCTTCGACGAGAACGGCCCGCATCCGGGCCGCTTGATGGCCATCCCCGGTGACTGGTCCAGGCTGCCGGAGGACAAGGTGCTCTCCGGCGAGCTCAAGAGCGTCGTCATCGACGCCATCGCCGAACTGCCTCCCGGTCAGCGTGAGGTGATCACGCTGCGCGACGTCGAGGGCTGGACCTCCGCCGAGGTCGCCGACCTGCTCGAGATCGAGGACGGCAACCAGCGGGTGCTCCTGCACCGGGCGCGCAGCCGGGTGCGGCAGGCGCTCGAGAACTACCTCGCCGCGCCGCCGCGGCGCGAGCCGGTACCCGTCTGAGCAGCGGCCCGGGGCCCAGCACGAACGAAGAAAGTGATCATGTAACGAAATCAGCAGCGTCACGCCTCCGTATCGCTGGGATCACCGATCCAGCCAGCCATGGGAGGCCCAGATGCGTGACTCTGCTGTACTTCGGACGGCTGACCGGTTCACCTACCGCGGTCAGCCTGCCCGGTTCGCCGGGACCAGCGAACCTCGGCACGCGGATGTCGTGCCGCTGCCCATCCGCACCGGCGCTGTCAGCGGCGCCGCCACCGCCGGCATTGCGGTGGGCCACACCGCCGGCATTGCGGTCGCCACCGCCGGCGCCGCGCCGACCCGGCAGCCGTCCGGCCAGGAGGCCGGCGCCCGCCCGATGGAGCTGCACCTGCTCGGTGGGTTCCGGCTGATGATCGGCGGCGAGCTGGTGCAGGTCGGCAAGACCGGTGAGCGGCTGCTCGCGGTGGTCGCGTGCCGCGGCCGCCAGGCGACCCGCAGCCAGATCGCGCACGCGCTGTGGCCGGATACCTCAAGCACCCGGGCGCACGCCAACCTGCGCACCGCGTTGTACCGGCTGTTCCGCCGCGCCCCCGGCGCCATCCACGCCACCAGCTCGTACCTGCAGCTGCCGGTCGGCATGTACATCGACCTGGAGCAGACGACCAAGCTGGCCAACCACGTGCTCAGCAACGACATCACGGCCGACTCAGCGCTGCTGAACGACGTGCTGCGGCTCAACCTCTACGACGACATGCTGCCCGACTGGGACGACGAGTGGCTCGGCGACATCCAGTACCGGTACCGCCAGCTGCGGCTCAACGCCCTCGAGGCGCTGTCCCACCAGCTCGCCGCCGCCGGTCACCACGGCGCCGCGGTGCAGACCGCGCTGGCCGCGGTGCAGGCCGACCCGCTGCGGGACAGCGCCCACGAGATCCTGATCCGGGCCTGCATCGCGCAGGGCAACCGGCACGAGGCCTACACGCACTACAAGACGTACCGGCGAATCCTGCGCGACGAGCTGGGCCTCGACCCGCCGGCCGCGCTGGGCAAGCTGCTCCACAGCGCCTGATCTCGGGCCGATTCGCAGCACGGAATTTCGCAGCCAGCGGAGAAAGGGGTGGCCGAGTCATGACGGCTGTCCGCGCGGTCCGCGGTGCGGTCCAGATCGAGCGGGACGATCCCGCGCTGATCCTGGCGGATACCACGTGGTTGCTGCTGGAGGTCATGCGTCGAAACGAACTGGCGGCCGATGACATCATCAGCGTGTTCTTCACCGTGACGCCGGATCTCGCCAGTTGCTTCCCAGCCGCGGCCGCCCGCGATATCGGCCTCACCGACGTACCCCTGATGTGTGCCACCGAAATAGCGGTGCCGAATGCCATGGCGCGGGTGGTCCGACTGCTTGCCCATATTCATACCGATCGGCCGCGGCGGGCTGTCCAGCATGTCTATCTCGGCGGCGCGGCCCAGTTACGGCCCGATCTAGCGGCGTGAACTGAAGGCGTGAACCTGATGAGAGGATTGGCGAGGACAAAATGGTAATCGTGATGGCCGCCGACGTCACACCGTCGGACATTCAGGCGATCGTCGAGCTGGTGGAGTCGGCCGGCGGTGAGGCATTCGTCAGCCGCGGGGTGAGCCGGGTCATCATCGGCCTGGTCGGCGACGTCGACCAGTTCGAGACGCTGAATCTGAACGGTATGCGCGGGGTCAGTCACGTCACCCGGATCTCGGCGAAGTACAAGCTGGTCAGCCGGGAGCACCACCCGACGCGCTCGGTGGTGGAGGTCGGCGGGGTGCCGATCGGCCCGCACACGGTGACCCTGATTGCCGGGCCATGCGCCGTGGAGACCCCGGACCAGACCCTGGCCGCGGCCAGAATGGCCCAGGCCGCCGGCGCGACGCTGCTGCGCGGCGGCGCGTTCAAGCCACGGACCTCGCCATACGCCTTCCAGGGCCTCGGCGAGCGCGGCCTGCAGATCCTCGCCGATGTGCGGGCCGAGACCGGCCTGCCGATCGTCACCGAGGTGGTCGGCGCGCAGGACGTGGACATGGTCGCCGAGTATGCCGACATGCTGCAGGTCGGCACCCGCAACATGCAGAACTTCCCGCTGCTGCAGGCGGTGGGCGCGGCCGGCCGGCCGGTGCTGCTCAAGCGCGGGATGAACGCCACGATCGAGGAATGGCTGATGGCCGCCGAGTACATCGCGCAGCGCGGCAACCTCGACATCGTGCTGTGCGAGCGCGGCATCCGCACCTTCGAGACCGCCACCCGCAACACCCTGGACATCTCGGCCGTGCCGGTGGCCCAGCGGCTGTCCCACCTGCCGGTGATCGTCGATCCGTCGCACTCCGGTGGCCGCCGCGACCTGGTGCTGCCCCTGAGCAGGGCGGCCGTCGTGGCCGGCGCCGACGGCGTCATCGTGGACGTGCACCCGCAGCCCGAGATCGCGCTGTGCGACGGACCGCAGGCGCTGGTCGCCGAGGACCTGCAGAAGCTGGCCCGCACCATGCAGCGCCTCACCCGCTTCATGGGCCGCCAGCTGCCCACCCCCCGGCAGCGGTTCCTGGCGGCGTAGCACGCCGCCGGCCGTCAGGCCGGGCTCAGCCGGACCGGGAGGGCGCGGTGGCCGTTCATGATGAACGTGGGCAGCGGCTGCAGCTCGTCGCGGGGCACCGCGAGGGAGAGCTTCGGGAACCGCTCGAACAGCGTGGACAGCCCGATGGTGGCCACCATCCGGGCCACCCCGGCGCCAAGGCAGAAGTGCGGCCCGTGCCCCCAGGACAGGTGCTCCTTGTTGGTGCGGGTGATGTCGAAGACGTCGGCGCTGTCGCCGTGCAGCTCGGGGTCGCGGCCGACCGCGGCGTAGTTGACCAGGATCGGGTCGCCGCTGGGGATGGTCACCCCGTCCAGCTCGATGTCCTTGACCGCGTACCGCAGCGGCAGGCTGGCCAGCGGCGACTCCACCCGGAGCACCTCGTCGATCACCCCGTCCCAGGAGATCTGTCCGCTGGTGACCAGCTCGAGCTGGTCGGGGTGGCTGAGCAGCGAGGTGACCGCGTTGTCGAAGAAGTTGATCGTGGTCTCGGAGCCGGCGCCGAGGATGGCGAAGATGGTGTCGGCCAGCTCCTGTTCGCTGAGCCGGGACCCGTCCTCGTCACGGGCCGCGATCAGGTCGCTGGTGATGTCCTCGCCGGAGTTCTGCCGCTTGGCCGCGATAAGGTCGGCCATGGCGCCGCGCCAGCCGGCCAGCACCGCTTGGGCCTGCTCGGGCGTCACCGTGGTGTCCACCATCGTGTCGATGACCTTGGCGGTGGCCGCCCTGGCCTCCTCCGACATGCCGATCAGGTCGGCCACCAGCATGGCCGGCAGCGGGTAGGCGAACCGCTCGCGCAGGTCGACCACCTCACCGGCCGGCACCGCCTGCAACGTGCCGATCAGCATCTCGGTCAGCTCGATCACGCGCGGCCGGATCGACTCGACCCGCCGGGGGGAGAACGCCTTGCCGACCAGGCGCCGCAGCCGGACGTGGTCCTTGCCGTATGCGGTCACCATGTTGTCCATGGCGACCCAGCTGATCATTTCCCAGTCCGGGGGGATCTCGCCGTTGATGAAGGCCGGCCAGTGGTTGCGAGCGCTCTTGGTGACGTTCGGCTCCGTGAGCAGCTTCTTGATGACCGCATAGCTGTTGATCGACCAGGCGAGGACGCCACCGGGCAGCACAACTTGGACGGCCGGCCCCTGCTTGCGCAGCGCGGCTGCTTCGCCGTGGATGTCTCGGCCGGTGGTGTCCAGGACCGGACAGCGTTTCTCCATCGATTTCTCCCGAGATCTTGTCGATAGCGGCAGCGGCCAGCCTCACCGCACCATTGCGGTGCCGCATCTCCCCGAGTGCGGTGGCAAGAGAGTCGGCATCTTCGAATAAGCAACGCCGCAATCGAGAAGATGCGTTCGCCGTGACGCCGGTGTGACGCTTGGCCACTGCGGGCCGAACAGGAAAGGCAGGTCCGGTCCGGATTTTGATCGTCCTGGGAGGGATCGTGGAACGGGTTGCGCGATTGGTGTGCGGCCGTAAGTCGAAATGGGCCGTACTTGTCGTCTGGTTCGCCTTCGTCGCCCTCGTCGCGGGGCCGCTGTCCGGCAAGCTGACCGATCTGCAGAAGAACGACACCGCCGAGTGGTTGCCGGGCGACGCCGAGTCGGCTCAGGTCCTGGAGCTGCAGAAGAGCTTCGGCGGCGACATCCTGCCGGCGGTGATCGTGTACGAGCGCCAGTCCGGGGTGACCGCCGCCGACCAGGCCAAGGCGACCGCGGACGCCGGCAAGCTGGCCACCGTCGACGGGGTCAGCGGCCAGGTCGCCGGCCCGATCGCCGCGCAGGACGGTAAGGCGCTGCAGGTGCTGGTGCCGATCGACATGGGCGGCGACGGGTTCGAGAAGAGCGGCAAACGGGTCGATGCGATCCAGGACATCGTCGGTACCGGGAGCGACGGCCTGGCCGTGTACGTCACTGGCCCGGTTGGCATTGCCGGCGAGGCGGCCAAGGCGTTCGAGGGCATCGACACCACTCTGCTGTTCGCCACCCTGATCGTGGTGATCGCGATCCTGCTGCTCACCTACCGCAGCCCGATCCTGTGGCTGCTGCCGATCATCACCGCCGGCTTCGCCCTGACCAGCGCGCAGGCCGTCATCTACCTGTTCGCCAAGAACGGCCTGACGGTCAGCGGCCAGAGCGCCGGCATCCTGACCGTGCTGGTGTTCGGCGCCGGCACCGACTACGCGCTGCTGCTCATCGCCCGCTACCGCGAGGAGCTGCGCCGGCACGCCAACCGACATGAGGCCATGGCCATTGCGCTGCACCGGGCCGGCCCGGCCATCGTGGCCAGCGCGGCCACCGTCGCGGTCGGCATGCTGGTGCTGGTGTTTGCCCAGATGAACTCCACCCAGGGCCTCGGCCCGGTGGCCGCGATCGGGATCGTGGTCGGCCTGGTTGCCATGATCACCCTGCTGCCGGCGCTACTGGTGGTCTTCGGTCGGTGGCTGTTCTGGCCGGCCCGCCCGAAGCTCGGCTCGGCCGACCCGACGGTGCGCGGCTTCTGGTCGCGCCTCGGTGGCGCCATCGCTCGGAGGCCTCGCGCGGTGTGGCTTATCACCGCGGTCGTGCTGGCCATCGCCGCCCTCGGCATGGGCAAGCTCAACGCAACGGGCCTGTTCGGCGAGAACGCCTTCGTCGACAAGCCGGCCGCGATCACCGGCCAGGAGGTGCTGGCCAAGCACTTCGTCGCCGGTCAGGGCCAGCCGGTCGTGGTCATCGGGAAGGCCGACGCCGCCTCACGGCTGCATCAGGCGCTGGCCGGCACACGCGGGATCGCCGAGGTGGGCGAGCCAGCGGTCAAGAACGGCCTGGTTGCGCTCGAGGGCATCATGAGCGACCCGCCGGACAGCGACGCCGCCAAGACCACCGTCGAGCGGGTGCGCTCCGCCGTGCACGCCGTGCCCGGCGCCGACGCCAAGGTCGGCGGCCAGACCGCGTTGACCGTCGACATCGACCGTGCAAGCAGCCACGACAACAAGCTCGTCATCCCGCTCGTGCTGCTCGCGCTGCTGGTGATCCTCGGCGTGCTGCTGCGCGCCGTGGTGGCACCGCTGCTGCTCATCGCCACCGTCGTGCTGTCGTTCACCGCGGCGCTCGGCATCAGCGGCGTCGTGTTTACCGAGATGTTCGGGTTCACCGCCACCGACAGCGCGTTCCCGCTGTACGTGTTCGTGTTCCTCGTCGCGCTGGGCATCGACTACAACATCTTCCTCATGACCCGGGTCCGGGAGGAGGCGGCGCAGCACGGCACCCGCCGTGGCGCGCTGATCGGGCTCGCCACCACCGGCGGCGTGATCACCTCGGCCGGCCTCGTGCTGGCGGGTACCTTCGCCACCCTCGGCACCCTGCCGCTGGTGTTCTTCGCCGAGCTCGGCTTCGCGGTCGCACTCGGGGTGCTGCTCGACACCTTCATCGTCCGCTCTGTCCTCGTCACGGCGCTCAACCTCGACCTCGACCGCCGGATCTGGTGGCCAAGCAGCCTCGCCTCGGCACCGGCCCCCGTGGACGCGTCCAGCACCACGAAACCGCCGGCCCTCGTGCGCTGACGCGGCTTGGTGGATCGCCGCGGGCGGCATGCCGCAACCCTCTCGGCATGCTGCCCGCGGTTCCGTCGTCCGCCGGGCGAACGCTGCCGGCCGGCGGGCGGCTTTTCCGCGATCACCGGAACTGTCGACGCAGGTTGCGTCTGGTGCAATCGTCGTCGACAGAACTGGCGATCAATTCACGGGTCTGCGATCGCCCGAGGCTGGCTCTGCGGCCGGCGGCGCCGTGGGGACGGCCGGTGGACTTGGGACCGAGGCCGGCGGTCGACCTGGGACAGAGGCCGGCGGCGGAGTTGCGACGGAGGCCGGCGGAGTTGCTACGGAGGCCGGCGGCGGGCTGGAACAGAGGCCGGCGGCCGCCCAGTCCATGATCTCCGGAACTGTCGACGCAGGTTGCGTCTGGTGCAATCTCCGTCGACAGAACTGGCGATCAAGACACGGGTCTGCGTCGCCCGAGGCTGGCTCCGCGGCCGGCGGCGCCGTGGGGACGGCGGCCGGTGGACTTGGGACCGAGGCCGGCGGTCGACCTGGTACA
>DASXTS010000175.1:0-4358 GCA_036505275.1 Pseudonocardiaceae bacterium | reverse complement strand
GACGCCGCGGGTGGCTGGCCTGGGGGATCGCCGCGGCCACCCTCACGTCGCAGCTGGGGCTGCTCGCGCTGGTGCTGCGCTATCCCGGCGAGTTGCCCGACCACGTGACCGGTAATCTCGCCGCGTACGGCGGCGGCGTCGTGGTGGCGACCGCGTTCCCCGTGGTGGGGGCAATGATCCTGGCCCGCCATCCGCGGCATGTCATCGGCTGGATGATGTGCGCCACCGGCGGCGCCGTCATCGTCGACGCGATCGCCCGCGGGTACGCCGTGTACGGCCTCTACCTTCGCCCTGGCCGGCTGCCCTTGGCCGAGTACGCGGCCTGGGTGGCCAGCTGGAATTGGTTTCCGAGCATCCTGGTGCCGCTGTTTTTCATCCCGCTGCTGTTCCCGCACGGGCAGGTACCGAGCCGCCGCTGGCGGGCCGTGGCCCTCGGCGGGGCGATATGGATCGCCGTGACCACGACCGGTCTCGCCTGCCTGCCGGGATCGCTCGAAGACTTTCCCGACGTCGCCAGTCCGGTGAGCGTGTCCTGGGGGGCCGTGTTAGCCGTCCCCGTCGTACTCACCCCGGTCGCACTGGGTACCGCGTTCGCGGCGGTGCTGGTCCGCCGACGTCGGGCGGTCGGCGACGAGCGGGAGCAGCTGCGCTGGCTGCTGTACGCGGCGGGCGTGGCGCTGGTCGGCTGGACGCTCAGTTTCCTGTCCTTCGAGTGGAACCTGCTCGCTGCCGTGCTCACGCTTGGGCCGCTGACTCTCCTCCCCGTCGCCGTTGGCATCGCCATCGTCAGGTACCGGCTGTACGACATCGACGTGATCATCAACCGGACGCTCGTCTACGGTGGACTGACGTGCGCGGTGCTTGGGGTGTACGGGCTGGTGGTGCTTGCCGCCTCGTACGCCACGCCGATCTCGCTGAGATGGCAGTGGTCGGTGCTCGTGGTGGCCGCGGTGGCGGTCATCGCCTACCCGGTGCGCGAATGGCTGCAGCGTGGTGTCAACCGGCTCATGTATGGGGACCGGGACAACCCGGGCGTAGCGATGTCGCGGCTGGCCCGACGCGTTGCCGACACGCTGTCTCCGACCGAGCTGCTGCCGGCGATCGCCGAGACGATCGGGCAGGTGCTGCGGCTCCCATACGTGGCGGTCGAGGTCGCCCGCGTCAGCGACGGTGGCCACAGCAACGAGGGCGGCGCCCGCCCGGTGGCGGCGTACGGCACGCCGCGTGGCGAGCCGCACCGGGTCGCGCTGGTCCACCAGGGCGAGCGGGTGGGGACGCTCGTCCTGGGCAAACGCTCGGCCACCGAGCAGCTCACCCCGGCTGACCTGCGGGTGCTCGACGACGTCGCCCGGCAGGTGGCGGTCGCGGCCCACACGGTGCGACTGACCGACGATCTCCAGCGCTCGCGGGAGCGGCTGGTGCTGGCCAGGGAGGAGGAGCGCCGCCGACTCCGCCGGGATCTGCACGACGGGCTCGGCTCCGCGCTGGCCGGGCTGGCGCTGCACGCGGGTAACGCCCGGCGGGCACTGCCCGCGGGGTTGACGGAGGTGGCCCGCTGCGTGGCCCAGCTGGAGGACGGCATCGGGGCGGCGGTCGTCGACGTCCGCCGGATCGTGGACGACCTGCGGCCACCGGCCCTGGACGAGTTGGGCCTGCTTGACGCACTGCGGCAGCAGGTGGCCGCGTCGCCGCTGCGCGTCAGCCTCGACGCACCGGCGGAGCTGGCTCCGCTGCCGGCGGCGGTCGAGGTGGCGGCCTACCGGATCGTCGTCGAGGCGCTGGTCAACGCCGCCCGGCACAGCCGATCCGACCACGCCACGGTACGCGTCAGCGTGCACGACGGGCCGGCTCCCACGTTGCGGCTGGAGGTGCGTGACGCCGGCGTGGGGCCATCGGCAACTCCGCAGGCAGGGGTCGGGCTGCAGTCGATGCGGGAGCGTGCCGCCGAACTTGGCGGCGTGTGCGAGGTCGGGCCCGGAGCTGACTGCGGCACCCTGGTCCGGGCGGTGCTGCCGCTGCCGACGGGAGGTGCGCCGTGACCGACGAACCTTGCCGAGTGCTCATCGTGGACGATCACCCGATCTTCCGGGACGGGCTGCGTGGCACCCTGTCCACAGCGGAAGACCTGGAGGTCATCGCGGACTGCGAGGATGGCCGCGACGCGGTTGTCACAGCCGAACGGCTGCAGCCCGACCTGGTGCTCATGGACCTGCACCTGCCCGAGCTGAGCGGTGTCGAGGCGACCCGCCGTATTGTCACCGCCAGCCCGCACGTGGCCGTGCTGGTGCTGTCCATGCTCGACGACGACGACTCGGTGTTCGCCGCTGTGCGCGCCGGCGCCCGCGGCTATCTGCTCAAGGGAGCGCGACCCGAGGACATCCTGCGAGCGGTGCGCTCGGTCGCGCGGGGCGAGGCGGTGTTCGGACCGGGCATCGCCGAGCGGATGCTGACATTCTTCGCGCAGGCGCATACGCGACCGCAGCCACCGGCGTTCCCGGAGCTGACCGCCCGGGAGCGGGAGGTGCTGCAGCTCATCGCCGCCGGGCGCCGCAACGCCGACATCGCGGCGCGGCTGTACCTGAGCCCCAAGACAGTCCGCAACCACATCTCGAACATCTTCGCCAAGCTGCAGGTCGCCGACCGAGCCGAAGCGATCGCCGCCGCTCGCGCCGCCGGCCTCGGGGCGTGAGCCGCGTTCGTAGCCGAATTCCAAGTTGGCGGCGCGGCGGACGAAAACACTTCCCTGGTGACTGTTGGTTCGCAGATGCGCCACTCCCCCGGCCCTGCGCCACGACCAGACGACCGCTGGACACCACCGGCAGCACCGCCTGGCCCCAACTCAGGTCGCGAGGGTGAGGCGCATGGTTGGTGCGACTACTGCGGGAGCGGAATCTCCAGCGTTCTCCCTCGCTTCACAGAACTGTCACGGTGCCAGCATGGCCGTCCACCCGGAGCCGCTGGCCTGTCTTGATCGTCTTGGTGCCGAATGCGGTACCCGTGACGGCGGGCAGCCCGTACTCGCGGCAGACGATCGCGGCGTGGCTCATGATCCCGCCGACGTCGGTGACCGTCGCTGCGATCTTGCCGAACACGGGCGCCCAACTCGGCGCGGTCAGCGGCGCTACCAGGATGTCGCCTTCCGCCAGCTCGCCGATGCCGTCCGCGCCGAGGACCACTCTCGCCGGCCCCTCCGCGATCCCGGGCGACGCGGCGAACCCGGACAACACGCCGTCGTCGCCGGCACCGCCGAGCCAGGACCGCACGCTCTCCGAGGTGATCCCCCAGAGCATCACGGTGAACGGCTCGGTGATCACCTCGGGCGGCGTGCCCAGCGCGGGCGGCGGCGACCAGGCCCGCAGCGCGTCCATGATCCCGTGCCGGCGCTCGATTTCGGCCGGCCAGTACGCCGGTCCGCGCGAGCGCACCCCGACCGCCCAGCCGTGGTACAGGTCGAACAGCGCCTCCGGGACCTCCTTGCGAGCGAGCAGGAAGATGTCGTCCGAGTCGGCCCAGAAACCCGCGTCGACGAAAACCGCTCCCAGATCGCGCATCTTCCGCCAGATGATCGAATGACCCCAGTGCTCGACGTAGAAGTTGTGGTTCTCCACGTACGGGAACACGGTGCGGGCGAGGCCGAGCTTGGCGGCAAAAGCGGCCCGATCGGTATCGTGGTCGATCAGTTCCAGGTACTCGGCGACGATCCGGTCCCGCTCCGCCGCGATCGCGGCGACCGGCCGGTCCAGCGACTCGCCACGGCGGACCTTGGCGACGTGGTCGGTGATGAACCCGAGCGGGATCTCCGGGTGCTCCAACCAGACCTTGTCGGAGTGGTAGAAGCCGCTACCGGCGGAGAAGTTGAACCACGGCTGCTGAGCCTTTTCCCAGGCGGCCAGCCACTTGTCGCCGCCAGCGTGCTCGGTCATGGCGGCCAGCACACTCGCCGCCGGACCGCGGTCCAGCAGATGGTCGACGCCGATCTCGACCGCGAGCGCAGCGAGTTTCTTGAGCTCCTCGTCCGGCTTGAACAGGTCGACGTCGATGCCGGCAACCATTGCGGCGATCGCCTGATCCGGAATGGACGGGAAGACCTGCTTGCAGAACCCGAATAAATCCAGGTACGCGGTGTAACCGAGGTTGAGAAACTCGAAGTGGTAGTTCCACAGCTTGAGTGCGAACTCGACGAGCCGGTTGTACTGCGCAATCAGCTCGAAGCCGCTGCCGACTCCGGCGCCGCTGGTGATGACCGTGAGGTCTTCCTCGACCGGCAGCGGCCTGAAATGCACCGCCTCCAGTTCGTCGATCAGCTCTCGCACCTTGGACAGCCACGCCGCGTACAGCTCGTCCCAGTGCTCGAAGTA
>DASXTS010000174.1:0-3657 GCA_036505275.1 Pseudonocardiaceae bacterium | reverse complement strand
CGAGCAGGCGGACAGGCTGTTCGGCGCGGCGCGGACGATGGTGAACGAGGGCCCGCTGAAGCCGCATCTGGAGGCGTTCGAGACCGAACTGCTGTTGAAGGACCGGCCCGGGCGGATGTTCCGGGTCGCCGCGATCGGTGGGACTAACGACGGTGGCCTGCCGACCTGCGCCGGGTTCGACGAGATCCACGAGTGGGAAGGCC
The DNA here is from genome assembly GCA_036505275.1 of Pseudonocardiaceae bacterium. Taxonomy (GTDB): domain Bacteria; phylum Actinomycetota; class Actinomycetes; order Mycobacteriales; family Pseudonocardiaceae; genus DASXTS01. The sequence continues at coordinate 3,454 of DASXTS010000174.1, read as the reverse complement.
GCAAGGAACGGGTCCACCTTGTCATCGGCAACTCGCTCGCGAAGCGAGCTGAGGGGTTGGAGCTGAACTTGAGCACTCCGGATGATGCGGATCCGGGGTCGTTGTTCGGCCGGCTCCATGCCTATGGTCTGAAGGTCGCCGCTGGTGAGGTCACCGATCCGTCGTTCCTGTTCGTCTGGTACACCGCCGACCGCGGCCGGTCGCTGGGCGATCCCCCCCAGCTTAGGGCGGCGATCGCGGAGGCCAACCCGGCAGGCTGGCTCGATGTGGACCGGATCGCCGCGCGGCTCGAGGTGGACCGGATCCCGGAGCATGAGTTCCGCCGCTACCATCTCGCGCAGCTGGTCCGCCCCGAAGGGCAGTGGTTACCTCCCGGCGCGTGGGAGGACCTGGCCAAGGAGGGGCGGGGCTGGCCAGCGGACGGGACCGACATCGTCTGCTTCTTCGACGGCAGCTACAACGGCGACTCCACGGGGTTGGTTGGCTGCACCCTGGACGAGATGCCCTACCTGTTCGTCCTCGGCCACTGGGAACGCCCGGATGGCGCGGTGGAGTGGCTGGTGCCCCGTGAGGAGGTCAAGGCCCGCGTTGCCGAGGTGATGCGCCGCTTCAAGGTCCGCCGGATGGGCTATGACCCGTTCGGATGGCACCGTGAGGGTGAGGAGTGGGGCGAAGCCTACGGCGATGATGTGATCGTGCTGTGGGAGACGAACTACCGCAAGCGGATGGCCGCGGCCTGCTCCCGGTTTTACACCACCACGGTCCAGCGGGCCCTATCGCAGGATGGGCATCCCGCGTTGGCGCGGCACCTGCGAAACGCGGTGGTGAAGGAGACCCCGGACGGTGCCTACATCACCAAGGCCGGCCGGGGCGGACCGAAGATCGACCTAGCTGTCTGCGCGGTCGGCGCGCTCGACCTGGCGGCCACGCTCGAATCGGTCGTCAAGCCGACCCCGTTCGCGCTGCTCGGCAGGTGAAGGAGAGACCAATCATGGCTGTACGGCTACTCGAACGTGTCCCCATCGACCGGATCGAACAGCAGGCGAAGCCGGTTGATCTTGGCCGGCTGCTGCCGGTGCTGCTGGTCGGGTTCTTCTACCTGATCGGTTTCGTTGCACGGAAGGCCATCATCGTGGTGGGCGTGGGCCTGGGGTGGATGGGCGTGGGCCTGGGGTGGATGGTCGCGGCAACCCGGACTGGCTGGCAGGATGCCGGATTGCCGGTGGAGGAACGGCGTCGTGGGGTGGCTTGACCGCGTCCAGGCCAACCGCGCGCCCGCGTCGCGGCGGCCGACGAACATGACGCTGGACGAGTATGTCGAGCTGTTCCGCTTCCAAGGATTCGGCGGCGAGTACCCGTTCATCCAGACCACGATGGGGCGGCTGGACGAGGAGCAGATCGTCCAGAACGCGAGTATGGCCTATCGGATGCATGGGCCAATCGCCGCGTTGGTTGTTGCCCGGTTGCAGGTCTTCTCGCAGGCCCGGTTCGCGTGGACCCGGTTCGAGGGTGGCCAGCCGACTGACCTGTTCGGCACGACCGCGCTGAAGGTGCTGGAGCGGCCCTGGTATGGCGGGACGACCTCGGATCTGCTCGCGAAGATGGAAGTCGACGTTTCCACCGCTGGAACCGCCTATATCCGCAAGATCACTCGGCCGAGGCAACCGCCCAGGCTGATCCGCTTGCGGCCCGAGTGGATGATTGTGGTCCTCGGCTCCGATGAGGACGCGGAGCATCCCGCCGAGGCGGCCGACGTTGACCTGCTTGGTTTCGCCTACAAGCCTCCCAATGGGAACATGGTGCTGTTGGACAGGGATGAGGTGGCGCTGTTCGCGCCGCTCCCCGACCCCGACCGCGTGTTCTTGGGGATGTCGTGGGTCACGCCGGTCCTCCAGGAACTCCGCGCCGACTCGGCGCAGACCGAGCATAAGCTCGCGTTCTTCCGCAACAACGCCACGTCGAACCTGGCGCTCAAGTTCGACCCGCAGATCACGATTGAGCAGATTCGCGAGTTCAAGGCGCTGCTCGAAGAGGAGCACGTGGGCGCGTGGAACGCCTGGAAGATCCTCTACCTGGGTGGCGGCGCGGACCCGGTTCCGATCGGTTCCAGCCTGAAGGACATGGACTTCTCGTCGGTGGCCGGTAAGGCCGAGAGCCGGCTGGCTGCGATGGCGGGGGTACCGCCCTCCTGGGTGGGCTTCTCGGAGGGGTTGCAGGGCAGCGCCCTGAACGCGGGGAACTTCAATTCGGCACGGCGGCGGTATGCGGATGGGACCGCGCATCACTGGTGGGCGAACGCGGCCCGGTCGTTGGAGGTGCTGGTTCCCGACCCGACGAGCGCGCCGGGCGCGTCGCTCTGGTATGACACCCGCAGCGTGCCGTTTATGCGGGAGGACGCCGCCGACGCCGCCAAGATCCAGGCGGAAGAGGCAGCCACGATCGTCGCGCTGGTCCGTGATGGGTTCACCCCCGAGTCGGCGATCGCTGCGGTGCAGAACCGCGACTGGGGACGTCTCCAGCACACCGGCTACATGAGCGTGCAGCTGGTCCCGCCCGCGACGGGCACGCTGCCGACACCGTCCGACGGGCAGGGCAACAGGAAGGTTCCGGCCGCGCTTGCCAACGGAAACGGGCACGGGAGGATCCCGCCCGGCTGGCTTGAGACGCTGGCCAGGTGATGCGGCATGCCTTTCGGGCCAGATTGTGAATACGCCGATTTCGCCGAGTGCGTGCGAAAGAACCACGACCGGGACGATCCGCAGGCGTATTGCGCCGCGATCCAGAAGCGGACAGAGGAGCACTGCATGGGAAACCGCAATGGGACGGCCAGCCGTGCGATGCCACTGGCCGCAGTCCCCGAGATACCCCGGGCCCGGACGGTCCGTCGGCCGACCGCGCGGCTCAACCCGAACTGGTACCGGATTTCGAACCAGGCCGACGACATCACGCTGATCGACATCTACGACGAGATCGGCTGGTTCGGGGTGACCGCCGCCGAGTTCGTCAAGGACCTCCGCGCAGTCACCAACCCCAAGATCGAGCTGCACATCAACAGCCCTGGCGGCGACGTGTTCGACGCGATCGCGATCTACAACGGGCTGCGACAGCACGACGCGCAGGTCCACGTGGTCATCGACTCGCTGGCCGCCAGTGCCGCCAGCTTCATCGCCATGGCGGGCGACAAGATCACCGCGACCGCGAACTCGATGATGATGATCCATGACGCGCTCGGACTGGTGATTGGCAACGCCGCCGATATGCGGGAGATGGCCGGGCTGCTTGACAAGCACTCCGACAACATCGCGTCGATCTATGCGGCCCGTGCCGGTGGGGACACGGCCGCGTGGCGGGCCAAGATGAGCGAGGAGGTCTGGTACAACGCTGACGAGGCCTACAAGGCCGGCCTGGTCGATGAGGTCGAGGGAGATGGGCAGCCGGTCACTGACTCCTGGGA
>DASXTS010000173.1:0-4221 GCA_036505275.1 Pseudonocardiaceae bacterium | reverse complement strand
AAGGGCCGCGAAACTCGACCCGGGGCTGTTTGTCCACTGGCAGTTCGTCAAGCCGTGACCGCGAACGACTGGATGATGGGAGCCGTGTGAATCGAGAGGTTCACGCACGGTTCTGAGAGAGCCGGGAGGTGAGAGCCCTCCCGGCTACTCGCCATTTGGTGGTGAGGACGGCGTCGAGCTTGCATACGATCCATGGTCACGACCCGATCGGCTCGAGTCGGGCGGGGACGTGCTTGTGGTAGGGCGTGCCGGCGATCGGGTCGCGGTGGTCGCTCGAGGTGAGCTCGTTCGGTGCGACGCCGACCGGTTCGCCGTCGGGCAGGTAGGTGAGTCCGAGCCCGTTCGGCAACGCGACATGGCCGCGTCGCATCATCGGGCTGATCTCGATGAGGACCTTGGCGCTGCCTCGCTTCGTGGTGAGCAGGGCGGTGTCGCCGTCGCTGAGCTGCAATGCCGTCGCGTCGGCCTCGGACACGCGCAGAGCGCCGTTGGCGTCGCGCTTTCGCCAGGCCGGGTCTCGGATGATGGTGTTGGCCGTGAAAGATCGGCGTTCGCCGGCGGTGAGCACGAGCGGGAAATCGGGATCGCCGCCGGGCGGCTCGGTGGCCAGGGCCGCGAGTTCCGCGATGAGGATGTCGTTGGAGAGGTTGAGCCGGCCATCCGGTGTGCGGACGCGCCGCCAGCTGTCGGCGTGATCGTCGACGCTGAACGTCACGCCGCTGGGGCTGCTGATGATGGCCTCGAACAGCGCGTCGCCGAGCGCAGTGCCTTCGCCGTCGAGGCCGGCCCGCTCGAGGCTCGGCCGGTCGCGCAGCGCGCACTGCTGCGCCGCGCCCCACAGCAGCGCCGCGGATTCCGTACCGGCGGGCAGGGTCGGGCCCAGCGTGCGGTACAACACCACCGGTGTGAGAGGGCCGAGCTCCGGGTGCTCGTTCATGAACTCCAGGAACCGAGCGCCGAAGGCGGCTCGGCTGTCCTGGGCGGCGTTGGCCAGCGGGGCGAGGTCGACGTGGTTGAACGCGCCGAGGGCCTCGACGATGCGGGCGTGGATCTCCGGCTCGGGCAGCGTGCCTGGGAGCGGGTCGAGGACCGGGTGGCGGAGGTGGAAGTAGTTGTGCGGAAACTCGAAGTTGAAGAACGTCGACTCCGCCTTCTCGAATTGCGACGCGCCGGGCAGGACGTAGTCGGCGAGCCGCGCGGTCTCGGTCATCGCGACGTCGATCACCACGACGAACTCGAGCGCGTTGAGCGCCTCCCGCATCCGCGGCCCATCAGCGAGCGAGTGCGCAGGATTGGCGGACTCGATCAGCATCGCCCGGTAGCGGTCCGGGTGGTCGGTGAGGATCTCCTCGGCGATAACGTTGCACGGCACCAGCCCGGAGATGATCCGCGCATTCGCAACCGGCGATCGGCGTTCGCCGGACTTCCGTGATCCTGAGCCGCCGCCGACGATGTTCACGATGCTGGTGGGGATGTACTGCCCGCCGGGGTTCGCGAAGTTCCCGGTCAGCAGCCACAGCAGCTTCTCGAGGTAGCTGCACAACGTGGAGTGCAGGTTCATCTGCACCCCCAGGTCCTCGAACACTGCCACGCTCGACGCGGCCGCGATCCGACGAGCGGTCGCTCGAATCAGCTCGGGTTCGAGGTCGCAGATCGCGGCGAAGGCATCGACGTCCACTGCCGCGAGGGCAGGCTCGATGTCTTCCAGGCCGTCAGCGTGCTCCGCAAGCCACGGTCGGTCGAGCAACTCCTCCTGCACGATCACCGCCCCGAGCGCGGCGAGACACCACGCGTCGGTGCCGGGGCGGAGTGCGAGATGGAAATCGGCGAGCTTGGCCGTTTCGGTGCGACGCGGATCGAGCACGACGATCGACCGGGTCGGATCCCTCGCGATCTCCTTCAACGTGGTGCGGGCGTGCGGGAAGCTGTGCGACTGCCAGGGGTTCTTCCCGATGAAGACCGCGACCTCGGTGTGCTCGATGTCGCCGCGGACGTAGCCGCCGAGGATCTTGCCGTTGACCCAGAACTCCCCGGTCTTCTCCTGCGCCAGCGCGTTCGACCGGTACCTGCTGCCGATCGCGGCGCGTGTCGCGGCCGCGTAGCCGCCGCCGAGGTGGTTCCCCTGGCCGCCGCCGCCGTAGTAGAGGATCGTTGATCCCCCGTGTGTGTCGCGCACACGTGCGAACCCGGCGGCGACCTCAGCGATGGCGGTATCCCAGTCGACTGGCTCGTACCCGCCGTCGGGGCGACGACGCATGGGCGTGGCAAGCCGGTGGCGCCCGTTCTGGTAGTGGTCGAGCCGCAGCGCCTTCTCGCACGTGTAGCCCCGCGACGCCGGGTGTGCCTTGTCGCCCCGGATCCGTTCGAAGCTGCGACCGTCGGGACCGCCGAGTCGGACCTCGATGCCGCAGTTGCACTCACAGAGGATGCAGGCGGTGGCCTTCCACCCGTCGGCTGACGCAGCGCGGTCATGGACTGCCAGTTCCATGATGGGACCGTAATCGGGCCGAGTTCCAAGATGCAACCCGCTGCGCTACCCTGCGGGCGGTGAAGCGCACCGACACCTCGGGCTGGCCGTGCACCGTGGCGCGCAGCGCCGATGTGCTCGGCGACCACTGGAACCTGCTGCTGATCCGGCAGGCCTGCCTGGGCGTTCGCCGCTTCGACGACTTCCAGGCCGCGCTCGGCATCGGCCGCAACATCCTCAGCCAACGCCTCGCCCGCCTGGTCGACGAGTGCATCTTCACCAGGGTCCCGTACCAGGGGAGCCCGGCCCGCTACGAGTACCGCCTCACCGACAAGGGCCGCGACGCCTACCCGATCCTTGCCGCCATGGCCGCATGGGGCGAACGCTGGCTCACCGGCCCCGAAGGCACACCCCTCGTCCTGCACCACACGAGCTGCGATCACGACATGCACGCCGTCGTCGTGTGCAGCGAGTGCGCCGAGCCGCTCGACGTCCGCAACGTGCGAGCCAAGGCCGGCCCCGGCTACCCGAAGGCGGCCACGCTATGACGCGCCGCGACTGTACGGGAACGTCGCCGTCGTCCCTGCGGGCCGGCGAGGAGACGGTCCGATGACGGTCGCCGACCCGCCGACTCGGCTGCCGGCCTTCCCGGAGGACTGGGATCGCGGACACGCCATCGTCGCCCACCCCGACGGCATGGAGAACGGCGCAGCGGCAGCTGTCGCGCGTCGGACGCGTCAAGGCGACTCGTTTGCTTACGTTCTCCGTATCCGACGGAGAGGCAGGCATGGCCACCATTGCGCCGGCGGAGGCGGCCCGATCCGCCGCCACGAACAACTTCGGCGGCACGAAGCGGTTCGTGCTGTCCGCGAGCGGTCACATCCAGTCGATGGTCAACCCGCCGAGCGCGAACAGCCGCTCCAGCTTCCAGCTCACCCGCCGAAAGGCGGCCAGCGACTGCTCCACATTCTCGGCCGGGTCGCCGAGTTCACGCTCGCGCCACATGCTGCCCAGGAACACCTGGGCGGCGGCCCACTGCGACCGCGCCTCGGGTCGGTCGAGCAAGCTGACCGCCTCGGCCGTGTGGCCGATCGCCCGCTCCCGGTGCCGTGCCCCGGCAGTCGCGCGACGCACGGTGACCTGGGCAAGCTCGAGCAGATACACACCGCGCACCGCGGGGGACCTGTCGGCCGGCAGGATGTCGAGCACTGCGCGAAGCGGTGGGATGCGCCGGGCGGGATGGTCGGTGAGGGCCGACCGCCGCAGCAGATCGGGAAGCGCGGTCGGAAGTTCCTCGGCTTGCGCACCGGCCAGCCGGCACACCGTGTCCAGCTCGGTCTGTAGCAGGCCGGCCAGGACGCCGTCCGGTCGTCGGCTGAGATGGTCCAGCGCGGCGTCGGCCCGGCGGACAAGTTCTCCGGCCGTCTCGGGTCGACCTCGTCGCGCCGACGGATCAACAGCGCCAAGGCAAGCTCACCAAGCAGCTCAGGGCGTTGCGCGACGACCGCGGCACGGGCTTGCTCAGTCTCGGCGGCCAGCAGCGCCGCGACGCCGGCCTGTGACCATCGATGACATCGACCTCGTGGAGATCAACGAAGCGTTCGCCGCCCAGGTGATCCCCTCCGCCCGCGAGCTGGGCATCGGCGAGGACAAGCTCAATGTGAACGGTGGCGCCATCGCGGTCGGCCACCCCTTCGGCATGACGGGTGCCCCGGATCACCAGCACGTTGATCAACTCGCTGCAGTGGCACGAC
>DASXTS010000172.1:0-2385 GCA_036505275.1 Pseudonocardiaceae bacterium | reverse complement strand
GGGTCTCTCGTCGTCTCCATGGGCCCGCCCACGGCTAGGTTGTGGCGCATGCAGCCGACTCTTGACGATGAGTGGGACCTTGAGCCGTGGGATGACGATCCTGACGGTGTCGATGCCCACTACATTCGGGAGTCCAGTGAGTCCGAGATCGACGACGAGGGTCGAGAGATCTGGCTTTACGTATACAGCCCACGCAGTTAGCTACTTCGACCTGAAGAAGTAGATCGATGATGGTCAGCGTGTCTGGCTGATCGGTGCTGCTCGGCTTGGGACAATGGTGGAAACCCTTGTCTGGTAGGGGATCGGCCGATGCTGCGGACGCGGAACGTGCAGCCGTCGTTGTGGGAGTCGGTGTTGCCGGAGGTGTGCCTTCGGCTGCCGGCCGAGTTGGAGCGGGTCGACATCTGGCTTGACGATGAGCGGTTCTTCGCTCCGTTCCGGGCGCACTTCGACGCCCGGCTTGGTCGCCCGAGCGTGCCGGTGGAGACGTACCTGCGGCTGATGTTCCTCAAGTTCCGCTACCGGCTGGGCTTTGAGTCGCTGTGCCGGGAGGTGGCTGACTCGATCTCGTGGCGGCGGTTCTGCCGCATCGACATCGACGCCCGGGTGCCGCACCCGACCACCCTGATGAAGATCACGACTCGGTGTGGTGAAGGTACGGTCCTGGCGCTGAACGAGGCGCTGCTGGCCAAGGCCGTCGAGGCGCGGGTGGTCAAGACGGGAAAGGTGCGCGCCGACACCACCGTGGTGTCAGCCAACGTTGAGTACCCCACCGATTCCGGCCTGCTGGCCACAGCGGTGGTGAAGATCGGCAAGCTGGTGCGGCGGATCAAGGCGGCGGGTGGCGCCACCCGCACCGGGTTTCGGGACCGCTCCCGCGCGGCCGGTCGTCGGGTGCGCTCGATCGGCGCCAAGCTGAAACTGCGCGGCGCGGCCGCCCGCGAGCAGGCGCAGACCGCCGTGCTGCGGATCACCGGCGACCTGGCCGAGCTGGCCGAACGATCAGCCCGCGACGCCGAGCCGGTGCTGGCCAATGCCCGCCGCGCGCTGCGCCGCGTCGCCGGCCGCGGCCGCGGCCGGCTGCGTCGGGCCATCGACGAACTGGAAGCCACGGTGCAGGCCAGCCGCCGCATCGTCACGCAGACCCGCCGACGGCTGGCCGGGGAGAAGCCGGATTCGGCCACCCGCCTGGTCAGCCTGCACGACCTGGACGCCCGCCCGATCGCCAAGGGCCGGATCAACCGGCCGGTCGAGTTCGGCTACAAGGCCCAGATCGTGGACAACGAAGACGGCATCGTCGTGGACTACACCGTCGAGGAGGGCAACCCCGCCGACGCGCCCCAACTCGCTCCGGCGATCACACGGATCACCAACCGAGTCGGAGCGGTGCCCCGCGCGGTGACCGCCGACCGCGGCTACGGCGAGGCCCGCGTCGACCACGACCTGCGTGACATCGGCGTGACAACCGCTGCCATACCTCGAAAAGGCCAACCCGGCGCGGCCCGGCGGGCCACCGAACACCGCCCCGGCTTCCGCAGCCTCGTCAAATGGAGAACCGGCAGCGAAGGCCGCATCAGCCACCTCAAACACCGCTACGGCTGGGCCCGCAGCGGCGTCGCTGGCCGGGACCGCACCGCCGCCTGGTGCGGACAGGGAGTCTTCGCCCACAACCTAGTGAAGATCACCGCTCTAGCGGCCGGGTGACAGCCGACCAGGACGCCGAATCGCTGCCAACACAACCATCCGACCCACAATCCACACGGATTGCGAACAGCCGCAGCTACTTCTTCAGGTCGAAGTAGCTAGAGATTCACGGCCTCATGGGCGCCATTGGGGAACAACTCGGCTTGGCGTACGCCGCCGAACAGGACGTTCAACGGCTGCTTGTCACCCGCGGCCAACGGGAGCCGGAGCACCAGCGCCTCCTTCAGAGGGCCATGGCCGAGACGTGTGCGTACTTTGTGCTGGGCGCTTCGCATAGCCTCGGGAACCTTGTGCTCCGTGTGTTGTTGCTGAACTCAGAGGCCGCGACCACCCTTCGAAGCCGCTGTCCAAATGCTCGCGGCCAGGCTCACGCCGTCCACGCTAGCCCGGCATGGACCGGTCCCACTCCGACCCGGGGCGTAGCCGGCTACGGACTCGGCCAGCCGTTCCGGCGCCCCCGTCGTGTTCTGATCGACACGGCCCGACGGATCATGGAGTCGTCCGCGGTCGCCCCCAGCAGCCAGGCCGCTACGTCGGCATGCGAGATCGAGTCCCGCAGGTGCAGCGTGGCCTCCTCCGGCACGACCTCGACGTCGCCGGTCGCCGGACCGTTCGTCAGCCGGACCGCGTGGGCGATCGTCCAGTCGACGTCGGCGGCCCGGAGCAGGTCCTCCGCGGTGG
>DASXTS010000171.1:0-1606 GCA_036505275.1 Pseudonocardiaceae bacterium | reverse complement strand
CATCCAGCAGGTAGCCACCGTCGACCGCCGCCACTTCAGCATCGTCCGCCCCCGTCACACCGCCGCGTTCGAGCTGCTGCCGTGAACCCGCCCGACGCGGCCATCCGCCGGCGGCCGGGCTGCTCGCGGTCGCCCGGAAGCGTGCTGGGCCTGGCGGCAGGAACGATCAGCGCGTGCTGACGCCGCCGACGGACTCGCGGATCGGATAGTCGACGGTGATCACGCGGCTGCGCCAGCGGGCGGCCTTCTCAGCCCGCGAGGCCGACTTCGTCGCCGACCTGGCCGCCCACCTCGCCCAGGGCTTGCGCACCGCGCTGCTGGACACAGCGGCAGCGGGCGGCCAGAGGGCGCCGGGCACCGTGCTGGTGGACGCCCACGGCAGGGTCGAGGCGGTCACGCCCGAGGCGGAGCGGTGGATGGCCGAGCTGACCGCGCTGACCGACCGGACCGGCTACATCGAGCAGCCCCGCATCCCGCCTGCGGTCTACATCGTCGCCGCCCGCGCCCGGGCTGCCCTGGCCGGCGGCGACGAGGGGCTGCCCAGCGCCCGCGTGCGGACCTGCGCCGGCCAATGGCTGGTCGTGCACGGCTCTATGTTGTCCGGGCCGGACGGCCCAGATGGACGGGCCGCGGTGGTCATCGAGCCGGCCCGCCCCGCCGAGATCGCCCCGGTCATCGTCGCTGCCTATCACCTCACCGAGCGGGAGCAGGACGTGCTGCGCCTTGTGTGCCGGGGGCTGGGCACCGACCAGATCGCCCGGGCGCTGTTCCTGTCGCCCCATACCGTGCGCGGCTACCTCAAGGCGCTGTTCGCCAAGGTCGGTGTGGGCAGCCGCGGCGAGCTGGTCGCGCGCCTGTTCGCCGACCACTACCACGACCGGCTGACCGGGACCGCGACCGTCACGGTCGATCCAGCCTGAGCGACAACCAGGCCGCAGCAGGCGGGCAACCCCCTGATGGGCTGACCAGCAACGTGGCCGAACGCCTGGCAGCGCCATCGCATTTCCGATGACTTTCGTGGCCGGCCGCGGTCTGTTCTCATGTGCGACGCCTGGGCGATCAGCCCGAGCCGGCGGGTCCTGCCGGGTCAAGACCGCGGACCAGCACCCGAGGCGATCGTCCCGGGACTGCTGGAGTTCCTGCAATCGTGACCGGGTCAAGAAGGAGGCGACTGCCCGCCCGCAAGGACACCAGCCTCAGACCGCGGTATCCGCCGTGGTTGTGCGGTCATCAGCTCCTCCACCCGGCAGCCAGTTGACCGAGGAGAATTCTGCCGAACTGTTGCCCGGACGCGCCGGTCACGCGGCACCGTCGTGTACACTTTGCGCGGCGAATTGTGTACCAAAGGAGTCTGGCATGCGGGTTGGCATTCGGGAACTGCGGGAGCAAATCAAGCGGTACGTCGAGGCCGCCCGGCGCGGCGAGGACGTGATCATCACCGACCACGGCCACGCCATCGCACGCCTGGTGGCACTGCAGCACGAGCGACCGGTGGATCGGCTCATCGAGGCGGGTCTGGCGACCCCGCCCCGCCAGCCAAAGGGCGACGTCGACTGGACTCCGGTCCCAAGCGACGGCAGCGTCAGCGACCTGATCGAGCGGTGAT
>DASXTS010000170.1:0-16048 GCA_036505275.1 Pseudonocardiaceae bacterium | reverse complement strand
GTGTAGTGCGGCGAGTGCATCACCTGCACGCCGAGCCGCCTGGCCTGCACCGGCAGGGTGGTCTGCTCCCAGGTCAGCCGCGCGGTGCGGGTCGCCACCTGCTCGGCGGCCGGCACGATCCGCGCCGCCGGGGCGAGCCCGCCGTACAGCGTGGCGTCTCTTGGCTGGCACATCACCGTGAGCCGCGCACCGTCCGCGTCCAGCGCCGCCACCAGCGAGTCGACGTAGCGGCCGACGCCGCCACGGTCGGCCGGTACCGCCGTGGCGTCGACGAGCACGCACGGTTCGGTGACGGGCACGGCGCCAACCCTACGGCCGGAGGGTGATCGCCCGGCCGCTCCGAGTGAGCACTGCGCTCGAAGGCGCCTGCCGTCCAGCGAACGCATTCCTCGGCTTCGGCTGCGGTAGTCGCAGGGATCCGGCCCCCGAACGGTCAGGCTCGGCCGGCGGTTTGGTACAGCTCGACGTGGATGCGCCACACCGCCCGCGCGGCGCGCTCCCAGGTGAAGCGCTGCGCGCGGAGCCGGCCGGCGGCCACCCTGGCCGCGGTGCGCTCGGGGAAGTCGAAGACCGTTCGCAGGCCGTTGGCCAGCGCGGTCGCGTCCTGACGCTTGACCGTGACCCCGGTGCCACCGGCCACCTCGATGAGCGCCGGGGCATCGGAGTGCACGACGGGCACGCCGGCGGCCATGGCCTCCAGCACCGGCAGCCCGAACCCCTCGGCCAGGCTCGGCGCGACCAGCACCGCGGCCCGGTCCAGGACCACGGCGAGTTCCTCGTCGCTGATCCGGCCGAGCGCCAGCACCCTGGCTCGGTCCAGGCCGGCCTGGTCGGCCAGCCGCATGGGATGCACCGCCCCCCAGCCGGGCTGGCCGACCACGACCAGCGGCAGCGCCGGCGCGTGCGGCCTGGTCATGGCGTCCAACAGCACGTCGAGGCCCTTTCGGGGTTCCAGGGTGCCGACAATGAGCAGGTAGCGCGGGGGCAGCCGCAGCCGCTCGGCGATGGCGGCCGCTGCCGGCGGGTCGGGTACGGCGCGCAGCTCCGGCGTGACGCCCTCGCCAACGATGTGTACGCGGCCGGCCGGCAGCGCGTACCGGCTCAGCTCGGCGGCCACCGCGCCGGTCGGCACCACCAGCGCGCTGGCCCGCTTTGCGGCTCGGGTGACCGCCCGCTGGTGCCAGCGCACGCCACGCTCGGTCAACGTGTGCGGGTGCGTCCATGGCACGGCGTCGTGCACGGTTACCACCAGCGAACGCCCCCGGTTCGGCCGCGGTGGGGCCAGCGGCGTCGGCGCGTGCACCGAGTCGCCGCCGGGCCACAGCGGCAGGCCGCGGTCCCACGCCGCAACCAGCGCCCGTGGCGACAGCGGCAGCACCCGTGGTCCGTCCACGCCCGGGATGGCCGCAAGCGTGCCGGTGGAGTCCCGGTGCCGCGCCACCACCGTGGTCACCCGCCAGCGCGGGGGCGCCGTCCTGGCCAGCGCGCCGGTCAGCTCCCTGGTGTAACGACCGGTGCCGCCGGGCACCGTGGCGAGCAACTGCTCGGTGATCACGACGAGCTGCGGCACGGGGAGGGAGCCTACGGCTCCCCGTGAGTGGCGAATGGTGCCCCAACACCATTCGCCACTCACGACTTATCCACAGCCGTAGGGTGGCTCGGTGCCGAAGACCACCGTGGTGGTGGTGACGTGGCGCGGCCGTGAGCTGGTCGGCGCCTGCCTGGACGCGCTCATGGCGCAGAGCGCGCCGCACGACGTGCTCGTGGTGGACAACGCCTCCGACGACGGCACCGCGGCCGTGCTGGCCGCGCACCCGAGCCGGCCGCGGGTGCTGCGGCTGCCACAGAACCGCGGATACGCCGGCGGCCTAGCGGCGGCGTTGCCGCTGGTCGACACGCCGTACCTGGCGTGGTTGAACGACGACGCCCAGCCGGCGCCGGACTGGCTGGCCGAGCTGGAGGCGGTGCTGGACGCCGAGCCCACGGTCGCGGCGGCCGGCTCGGTGCTGCTGTCCACCGACGGCGCGCTGCAGTCGGCCGGCGTCCGGCTGACCGGTCTCGGCTACGGCGGCGACGTCACCGATCCGCGACCGGACGCCGTGTTCGGGTTCTGCGGCGGCGCCGCCCTGCTGCGCACCGACGCACTGCGCAAAGCTGGTGGCGTCCCGGCCGGTTTCTTCTGCTACTACGAGGACACCGACACGGCGTGGCGGCTGCGGCTGGCCGGGCACGACGTGCGCGCCGTGCCCACCGCCCGCGTGCTGCACCGGCACGGCGCGTCCAGCCGGCCCGGTTCGCCGGCGTTCCACCGCTGGAACGAGCGCAACCGGCTGCTCATGCTGCTGCGCTGCGCGCCGGCCGCCGTGGTGGTGCGCGAGCTCGCCCGGTTCGCCGCCATCACCGCCGCGCTGCCGTTCCGCGGCCGCCTCGGCAACGGGCAGCCAGCGCCCAATCACCGGGTGGCGCAGCGCCTCACGGTGCTGGCCGCCGTCTTGGCCCGGCTGCCGGCCACGCTGGTCCAGCGCACCACGATCGGCCGGCGTGCCACCATCCCCCGCCGCGAGCTGTGGCGGCGCTGGGCCCTCACCCGCGCACCGCGGTGACGAAACCGCCACTGGACGACGCCGGGACGGGCCGGCCGTAGCGTGCCGCCACCTCGGCCAGGTCGTGCCGCCGGACCCGCCAGCCGTGCTCGCCGAGCAACGCCGGCACCGCCGCGCCCAGTCCGCCCCGCCACAGGGCCGTGTACTCCGCCATGGCTGGGGTGGCGCGGGCCAGCGCCAGCAGCTGGCTGGACGCCAGGTCGCCGTGCTCGCAGGCCAGCCGGCTGCCCGGCGCGGCCAGCACACCCACCGTGGACAGCAGCCGCCGGGCCTCATCGGCCGTGAGGTAGATCAGCAGGCCCTCCACCAGCCACGCGGCCGGCTCGTCGGGCTCGAACCCCGCGCCGCGCAGCGCCGCCGCCCAATCCGAGCGCAGGTCGACCGCGAGCGCCACCCGCTCGCACCGCGGGCGGGCCCCGGCGTCGGCCAGCACCCGCTCCTTGAACGCCAGCACAGCCGGCAGGTCCAGCTCGAACAGCCGGACCCCGTCCGGCCACGCCAGCCGGTACGCGCGGGTGTCCAGTCCGGCGGCCAGCAGCACCACCTGGCGGCACGGCGCGGCGAGCAGGTAGTCGTCGTAGAACCGGGTGCGAAGCACGCCATGGACGGCGAACTGTGCCCCCAGGTTTGCCCCCCGGTTTGTTGATGAGGTCGCTGCGTGCCGCTCGATGCCCGACGCGAAGGCCGACGCGAAGGCCACCGCGTCGCCGCGATCGGACGCTGCCGCCAGGAACGCCGCGGCGTACGGGTCGTCAAAGAGCCGCTCGGGCCGCCGGCTCTCCTCGGCGCGCAGCATCGCCATGCCAAGCGCCGTCTTCGCCACCCCGGCCAGCGGTCCTGTGCCTGCTTCCATGCCTATGCCTACCACCGACCCTTGACGCCGCGGCGGAACAGCGGTGCGGCAAGCTAGGCGCCGTGCCTGCGTCGCCCAACGTCACCGTCGTCGTGGTGAACTATCGCAGGTCCGACGACACGATCACGTGTCTACGTGCGCTGCGCGACGAGGTCGACTACCCGGCCGATGCGCTGCGGCTGGTCGGTGTCGACAATGCGTCCGGCGACGGCAGCGCGGAGCGCATCGCGGCCGCCGTGCCGTTCGCCGAGCTCATCCGGGCGCCGGCAAACATCGGTTTTGCGGGCGGCTGCAACCTCGGCGCGCGGCGCGCCGCACCGGGCGGGATCGTCGGCTTCCTCAACTCCGACGCCCGGCCGCATCCGAACTGGATCGCCGCCGCCGTCGATGCCCTCCAACGCCACCCCGGCGCCGCGGCCGTGGCCAGCAAGGTCCTCGACTGGGACGGCGAGCGCATCGACTTCGCCGGCGGCGGGGTGTCCTGGTTCGGCATGGGCTACTCCCCGTACCGCGGCCAGCCGGACGGCCCCCGCTTCGACGAGCCGAGGGACGTGCTGTTCGGCACCGGCGCGGCGATGTTCGTCCGGGCCGATGTCTTCGCCGAGCTGGGCGGCTTCGACGAGCGCTTCTTCATGTTCTTCGAGGACGTCGACCTCGGCTGGCGGCTGAACCTGTGCGGCCACCGGGTGCGCTACGAGCCGACGTCCATCGCCTACCACCGCCACCACGCCTCGGTCGCGGGTGTGGGCGAGTTCCGCGAGCGGTACCTGCTCGAACGCAACGCGCTGATGACCCTGTACAAGAACGTCGAGGACACCGCGGTGCACCGGGTGCTGGCCGCCGCGCTGGCGCTCTCGGCCAGGCGCGGCACGGCGCTGGGCGGGCTGGACGCGGCCGCGTTCGAGATGACCGGCAGCGGCCGTCACGACCATGGCGGCGACGACGAGCCGGCGATGACGGTGCCCAAGTCGGCCATCGCCGGCATGCTGGCCGTCGACCGGTTCGTCGAGCTGCTGCCCTCGCTCACCAGGAGCCGGGCGGCCGCACAGGCCACCAGGGTGCGCTCGGACGCGTCGCTGCGGCCGTTGTTCCACGACCTCGACGAGCCGTTGCTCGACCTGCCGGCGTACCTGGCAGCGCATCGGGTGCTGGCCGACGCCTTCGGCGTCACCGGGCCGCTGGCCGACCGGCACCGGGTGCTGATCGTCACCGGGGACGCGCTGAGCGACCGGATGGCCGGGCCGGCGATCCGGGCGTGGAACATCGCCCGCATGCTGGCCGCCGAGCAGGACGTGCGGCTGGTGTCCACCAACTCCTGCCGGTTCGCCGAGCCGCCACCGTTCCCGGTGCTCGCCGTGCGGCCGCGCGACCTGCGTGAGCACGTCGACTGGGCCGAGGTCGTCATCCTGCAGGGCTGGGCACTGGAGCAGATGCCGTGGCTGAAGGCGGACCCGGACACCGTGGTGGTCTGCGACCTGTACGACCCCATGCACTTCGAGGTGCTCGCTCAGCACCGAGACCTCGACCCGGCCACCCGCCGCGACGCGGTGGCGGCCACCGTGCGGACGCTGTCGGACCAGCTCGAACGCGGCGACTTCTTCCTGTGCGCCTCCGAGCGGCAGCGCCACCTCTGGCTCGGGCACCTCGCCGCGCTCGGTCGGTTCACCCCCGCGCTGTACGACGCCGATCCATCGAGCCGCTCGCTGCTGGCCGTCGTCCCGTTCGGTCTGCCCGACCGGCAGCCGTGGCGCACCGGCCCCGGCCCGCGCCGGCTGATCGAGGGCATTGGCGACGGCGACAAACTCGTGCTCTGGGCCGGCGGCGTCTACAGCTGGTTGGACCCGCTCACCCTGGTGCACGCCGTCGATGCGCTGCGCGAGCGGCATGACGACGTGCGGCTGCTCTTCCTCGGCATGCGCCACCCCAACCCCGACATTCCCGAGATGGGCATGGCGCACGACCTGCGAGCACTCGCCGACCGGCTCGGGCTGACCGACAAGCACGTGTTCTTCAACGAGACCTGGGTGCCCTACGAGGCGCGGCAGAACTGGCTGCTGGACGCCGACTGCGGCGTTACCACGCACTTCGAGCACGTCGAGACGACGTTCGCGTTCCGCACCAGGGTGCTGGACTACCTGTGGGCCGGCCTGCCGATCGTCTCCACCGACGGCGACTCCTTCGCCGAGGTCGTTCGCGCCGAGCGGCTCGGTGTCGTGGTGCCGGCATCGGATCCGGAGGCGCTGGCGGCGGCGCTGGAGCGGGTGCTCTACGACGGCCCGTTCGCCGCCGAGTGCCGGGCCCGGATCGCCACGGTGCGCGGGCGGTTCGCCTGGCCGGCGGTGCTCGCACCGCTCATCGAGTTCTGCCGGGATCCCCGGCCGGCCGCCGACCGGTTGCCGTCCGCGCTCCATGCCGCGCGGCCGCGCCCGACCATCGCGCAGCGGCTGCGGGCAGACGCCGAACTGGCCCGCAGCTACTTCGCCGACGGCGGGCTCGGCGAGGTGGCCCGGCGCGCCACCGGCCGCATTGCCCGCCTCGCCCGCGAGCACCGTGAGCACCGTGAGCACCGTGAGCACCGCCGTTGAGACCACGGCGTCCGCTGCGAATCGTGCTGGACGGCACGCCGCTGCTCGGCCAGCGCACCGGGATCGGCCGCTACACCGCCGCGCTGCTGGACGAGCTGGCCGGACTGGCAGCCGGCGCCGGCCTTGACGTCGGCGTCGCCGCGTTCTCGCTGCGCGGGCACGGCACGCTGCGCTCGAGGCTGCCGGCCGGGGTGCGCCCCCGTGGCCTGCCGGCGCCGGCTCGGGTCCTGCGGGCGTGCTGGCTCAGGGTGCCGCTGCCGCCCGTCGAGCTGCTCGTCGGGCTCACCGACGTGATGCACGCCACCAACTACGTGCTGCCGCCCGCGATCCGCGCCGCGGGCGTGGTCACCCTGCACGACCTCGCCTTCCTCGACCGCCCCGACGAGCTGGCGCCGGCCGAGCACGCCCTGCCGGCGCTGGTCCGGGACGCGGCCAGGCGGGCCGCGGTGGTCTGCACCCCGACCACCGCGGTCGCCCGCCAGGTGGTACAGCGGCTCGGCGTCCGCGACGACCGCATCGTGGTCACCCCGCTCGGCGTCGACCCGGCCTGGTTCGTCGCCGCCGCCCCCACCGACGAGGTTCGCCAACGCCTGCGGCTGCCGGCCCACTACCTGCTCTTCGTCGGCACCGCGCAACCCCGCAAGGGTCTCGACGTGCTGCTCCAGGCCCACGAGGCTGCCGTCGACGCCCCGCCGCTGGTGCTCGCCGGCGCCGCCGGCTGGGGCCGGCCGCCGCAGGACAGCGATCCGGCCAGGGTGCTGCGCACCGGCTACCTTTCCGAGGTAGACCTGCGTCGGGTCGTCGCCGGTGCCGCGGCGCTCGTCCTGCCGTCCCGCGACGAGGGCTTCGGCCTGCCCCTGCTCGAGGCCCTGGCCTGCGGCATCCCGGTCATCACCACCGACGTCCCGGCGCTCGTCGAGGTGGCCGGCGGCTTCGCCCGCCACGTCCCGGTCGGCGACGTCGACGCACTCGCCAACGCGCTGTCCACAATGGACTTCACAGACCGCGATCCGGAAACCGCCGCGGCCCGCCGCGCGCACGCCTCGGAGTTCACCTGGCGCGCCTGTGCGGAATCCACGGTGGACGCCTACCGCCTCGCCGCCCTCGGCTGACCTTCAGGGGCTGGCTGCGGGAGACCTCGCTCCGGATCGGCGTCAGCCCGAGTGCTGCCCATCATCACTTCGACTCACGGGATGCACTGGTCCGCGCGCTGGCCGAGCGGGTGCTCGCCCGGTTGGGAGAACGCCTGCGTCAGAAACGCTAGTGGCGAGCTGTCACAGCCTGGCCACGAGGGATGGTGGCGAACGCCGCGGCGAGCGCGGCACGCCACGGGCGCAGCGGGGTGAGGCCGGCGGCGACCCAGGAGGCCGGCGACAGCACCGAGTAGCCCGGGCGGGCCGCCGGCCTGGGGAAATCGGCCGAGGAGCACGGCAGAACCCGGCCGGGGTCGGCGCCGAGTTCCTCGAAGACGGCGCGGGCGAGGTCATACCAGGTGGCGACGCCGCCATTGGTGCAGTGCAGTACTCCCGCCGGCACCTGGTGCACCCGAACGGCCAGCTCGAGCAGGCCGCGGGCCAGGTCGGCGGACCAGGTGGGCGAGCCGCGCTGGTCGTCCACCACGGTGACGCTCCGCCGGGTGCGTTCCAGATGGACCATGGTGCGGACGAAGTTGGCGCCGGTCGCGCCGTACACCCAGGCGGTGCGCACCACGTATCCGGCGCCGCTGGCCGACAGCACGGCCCGCTCGCCGGCGAGCTTGGTGCGGCCGTACGCGGTCCGTGGCCCGGTGGGGTCGGACACGTCGTAGGGCGCCACCGAGTCCCCGGCGAACACGTAGTCGCTGGAGACGTGGATCAGCGGCACCCGTGCCTCGGAGCACGCCGCGGCCAGCAGACCGGGGCCCACCGCGTTCACCGCGTACGCGGTGTCCACATCGGACTCCGCGGCGTCGACCGCGGTATAGCCAGCCGCGTTCACCACGACTACGTCGTCGTGACGGTCCACAAAGGACGCCACGGCGTCGCGTACCCGCTGCCCGTCGGTGATGTCCAGGTCCGTGGAAGCCAACCCGAGTACCGCCGTCACACCCGCCGAATGGGAGGCCAGGGCCACCAGATCGGTGCCGAGCTGCCCCCGCGCGCCGGTCACCAGCAGCGCGGTCACCGCAGCGCCGCGGTCGTCCGCAGCGGCTCCCACCAGGCGCGGTTTGCGCGGTACCACTCGGTGGTCGCGGCCAGCCCCTCGTCGAATGGCACCCGCGGCCGGTAGCCCAGCTCATTGCTGATCTTGGAAATGTCCAGCGCGTACCTGCGGTCGTGGCCCTTGCGGTCGATCACCATCTCGACCGACGACCAGTCCGCACCCATGGCGGCCAGCAGCCGGGAGGTCAGCTCGCGGTTGGTCAGCTCGGTGCCGCCGCCGATGTTGTACACCTCGCCCGGCCGGCCATGCTCTGCGACGAGCTGCAACCCGCGGCAGTGGTCGTCCACATGCAGCCAGTCGCGCACGTTCAGCCCGTCGCCGTAGAGCGGCACCTTGAGGCCGTCCATCAGGTTCGTGACGAACAGCGGAATGATCTTCTCGGGAAACTGGTATGGGCCGTAGTTGTTCGAGCACCGGGTCACGCACACCGGCAGGCCGTGGGTCTGGAAGTACGCCCTGGCCAGCAGATCGGAGCCGGCCTTGGCGGCCGCGTAGGGCGAGTTCGGTTGCAGCGGGTGATCCTCAGTCCACGAGCCCTGCTCGATCGAGCCGTACACCTCGTCGGTCGACACATGCACGAAGCGCTGGACCCCGGCCTCCAACGCCGCCTGCAGCAATACCTGGGTGCCCAGCACGTTGGTCAGCACGAAGTCGGCCGCGCCGGTGATCGAGCGGTCGACGTGCGACTCGGCGGCGAAGTGCACCACCACGTCGATGCCGACCATCAGCCCGTTGACCAGCGACGGATCGCAGATGTCACCCTCGATGAACCGGCAGCGCGGATGGTCGGCAACGCTCGCGAGGTTGGCCTCGTTGCCCGCGTAGCTGAGCTTGTCCAGCACGACCACGTCCGCCCGGGCGAACGCCGGGTACGCGCCGCCGAGCAGCTGCCGAACGTAGTTCGAGCCGATGAAGCCGGCCCCGCCGGTGACCAGAACGCGCATGCCCGCAGTCTGCCACGGCGCTGGCAACCTCCGGCGCGGCCCGAACGTCACCCAGAGGTGACACGCCGGTAGACCCGCTACCCGGCGCGGCCGCGGCTAGCCTGACAGCCTTACCCGAACAACAACGATGTGACATTGCCCCATTAGAGGCATCGGAATGTCACATCGTCGCCAGGAAGAGAGCGGCCGAAACCCCTGCCGTTGGAGGACCCGTGGACGACCGGCCACCGCGCCAGCCGGGCCGACGGCCCCTCCCGCCGCGCCAGCAACCAGGGCCGCCACCGTGGCAGCACGGGCCACGAGACCAGGAGCCAGTGCCCCCACCGTGGCAGTCCGAGTCACCACCGCGGCAATCGGGCCCCCCGCCGCGGCGGGCCGGGCCGCCGCAGCGCTGGCCGGAGCGGGACCCGAACGACGGCCTGCTGCGGTCCCGTGACGTCCGCGAACTGCGCCAGTCGGTGAATCGCCCACCCGGGCCGACCACCGGCCAGGCGCGCCCGCCGCGGCCGTCCCCACCACCGCGACCGGCGTACCCACCGCCGGACCGGCCGCCGCCACTGCCTCCGCTGGCACCGCCGTCCAGAGCCACCCCACCGGCGGCCACCCGGCGCGCCCGCCGCCAGGCCGTCCGGATCGGCAAGGCCGCCATCGCCGTCGTCTCGGTGCTGGTGCTCGTCATGACCGGCTACGCGTGGGCCACGTTCCACCAGCTCACCGACCGGTTGACGACCACGCCGGTGATCGGCCCGCAGGCCGCCGACGGCGCCACCGACATCCTGCTGGTCGGCAGCGACAGCCGTACCGATGCACAGGGCCACCCGCTGTCCAAGGAGGTGCTCGCGCAACTGCGAGCGGGCAGCAACGAGGGCGAGCTGACCGACACGCTGATCCTGGTCCGCATCCCCAACGACGGGCGCAGCGCGGTCGGCATCTCGATCCCGCGGGACACGTTCGTCGAGATCCCCGGCGGCTACGGCCAGCACAAGATCAACTCGGCGTACGCGAGGGCGAAGAACGCCAAGGCGGCCGAGCTGCGCGCGGACGGCGCCAAGGACTCCGCGGCCGTCGAACAGCAGGCCGTGCTGGAGGGCCGCAAGACGCTGGTCAAGACCATCGAGAGCCTGACCGGGGCCGGCGTCGACCACTACGCGGAGGTCAACCTGCTCGGGTTCTACGAGATCACCCAGGCGATCGGCGGCGTTGACGTGTGCCTCAACCATGCCACCAAGGACCCCGACTCCGGCGCCAACTTCAAGGCCGGACGGCAGACCATTTCCGGTGCCGACGCGCTGGCCTTCGTCCGGCAGCGCAAGAACCTGCCCCGGGGCGACCTGGACCGCATCGTGCGGCAGCAGGTGTTCATGAGCGCGGTGGCCGACAAGGTGCTCTCCGCCGGCACCCTGGCCAACCCGGGCAAGCTGCGCGCTCTGATCACCGGCCTGCAGCGCTCCGTCGTGCTGGACGACAAGCTCGACCCGCTGACCTTCGCCGAGCAGATGCGCGGCATCGCCTCCGGCGCCATCCAGTTCGTCACCATCCCGGTGCTGGACGTCTCTGCCAAGACCGCCGACGGCGAGTCGGTGACCGTGGACCGCGACGCGGTGCGCCAGTTCGTCAAGGGTCACGGCAGCGGCGGCCCCGAGCAGGCGCCCACCGCGAACGCCGACAACTCCGAGATCACCGTCGAGGTGCGCAACGCCTCCGGCGTGAGCGGGCTAGCCGGCCGGGTGCTCGACGACCTGGCCAACCGCGGCTTCGGCCGCGGCGACGTCGCCAACGCAGCCACCCGCAAGACCTCGGTGGTCCGCTTCGCCACAGGCGAGCAGGCGTCCGGGGACAGGGTGGCCCAGGCGCTGGGTGGACTGGCCACCGAGCTGGACGCCAACCTGCCGGCCGGTCACGTGCGGGTGTTCCTCGGACAGGACTACGACGGCCCAGGTGTCCAGCGGATGGGCGCCGGGCCGCTGGTACAGCTCGATGGACCGGCGGCGCAACGGCAACCCACCAGTGACACACCGATCACCGGTGGTGACATTCGCTGCGTGGACTGACCGCACGGCCGGCTGTGGTCGCTCGCTAACCTGAGCCCCGTGGCGCACCGGTCGAGGCACTCCCGCGCCCGCGGGCGCCGCGCCACGACCGGCCTGTGCACCGTGCAGGACCTGCTGGCCACCGACGGCGTCGGCGAACGTTGCGGCACGGATGAGGACCGGGACCCGGATCTCACCGAGCGCATCCCGCTGGTCTCCGACACGCTCGCCACCGGAGCCGATCCGCGCGGCGAACGGCGGGCCGACCGGGTCCGCAGGTTGCTCCGGGCGCTGGTCGTGGCCCGGCGCGCCCTGGTCGGGATGCTGGCGTTGGTCGTGCTCGCCGGCACCGGCTACGGCTGGGCGAGCCTGAACAACCTGCAGAGCAACCTCAACACCACCGACGTGATAACCGCGCCGCCGGCCGGCGCCCCTGGCGATGGCGCCACCGACATCCTGCTGGTCGGCAGCGACAGCCGAACCGACGCCAACGGCAACCCGCTGCCGCTGGAAGTGCTCAAGCTGCTGCGCACGGAGGAGTCGGCCGGGCTGAACACCGACACGATCATCCTGGTCCGGGTGCCCGACAACGGCGGCAATGCCTACGCCGTGTCCATTCCGCGGGACACCTACGTGCCGATCCCCGGCTACCGCGAGGACAAGATCAACGTCACGTACGGCATGAGCAAGCGGTTCGCCCGCGAGCGGCTGCGCCGCGAGGGCGTCACCGACGAGCATGCGCTGGAGCGCCAGGCCAACGAGGCCGGCCAGCGGATCCTGGTGCAGACCGTCGAGGAGCTCACCGGGGTCAAGATCGACCACTACGCCGAGATCAACCTGTTCGGCTTCTACCTGCTCACCCAGGCAATCGGCGGGGTCGAGGTGTGCCTGAAGCGGGCCACCAGAGACCCGGACTCCGGCGCCGACTTCCGCAAGGGCCGCCAGCTCGTCTCCGCCGGCGACGCGCTCGCCTTCGTCCGGCAGCGCAAGGGCCTGCCGCGCGGCGACCTCGACCGCATCGTGCGCCAGCAGGTGTTCATGGCCGCGCTGGCCAACCGGATGCTCGCCGCCGGCACGCTGGCCGACCCTGGCAAGCTCTCCGCGCTGGTGGACGCCGTGCAGAGGTCCATCGTGCTGGACGACGGCTGGGACGTGCTGGCCTTCGCCGGCCAACTGCAGGGCATCGCCGCCGGCGACGTCCAGTTCGTCACCATCCCGGTCGCCGAGGTCGGCGCCCGCAACGACCGCGGCCAGAGCGTCATCACCGTCGACCGCGCCGAGGTGCACGCCTTCGTCGCCGGCCTGCTCGGTGACGACCGGGTGACCACGCCGTCCACGCCGTCCACGCCGTCCAGCTCGCCGCGCGGCACCACGGCGACGGCACCGGCGGTGGACACCTCGTCCGTGGTCGTCTCCGTGTTCAACGCCAGCACCCGCGGCGGCCTCGCCAGCCGGGTGATGGACGTACTTGCCCGCGCCGGCTACCGCATCGGGCAGACCGACAACGCCCCGCGCCGCCTGGACCGCAGCCGGATCGTCGTCGCCGCCGGCGCGCGCCCCGTCGGCGAGCAGATCGCCGCGGCCCTCGGCCGCTCAGCCGAGGTCGTCGAGGACCCGGCTCTCAACCCGGACCGGGTGAAGGTCTACCTCGGCGCCGACTACATCGGCCCCGGCGCGCACGCGATGGCCGGCCGCCCGCTGGTGCATCTCGACGGCCCGGCTGTCCTACGCGGGCAGCCAACGCCGTCCCTTACGCCGGCTCCTACGGCGGCTCCCACGCCGGCTCCTACGCCGGCTTCGGCCGATGACGACGCGCCGATCACCGCGGAGGGAGTCACCTGCGTCAACTGACCAGGCCCTGTCCACCGCGTGACCGTAGGCTCGGCCGGTGAGCCTCACCGACCGGCTGCTCGGACCGATCCTGCGCGACGACGCGGCCCGGCCGTTGATCACCTTTTACGACGACGCCGACGGCAGCCGGGTCGAACTGTCCGGCGCCACCGTGGCGAACTGGGCGGCCAAGACCGCCAACTGGCTGCGCGACGAGTGCGACCTCGCGGTCGGTGACGCGGTGCACGTCGCGCTGCCGGCGCACTGGCAGACCGCCGCCGCGTTGCTCGGCGCCTGGTGGTGCGGGGCCCACGTGGTCGACAAACCGGCCGGCGCCGCCGTCAGCCTGGTCGCGCCGGATGCGGTGTCTTCTGTGCCCTCGGCCGGCGGCGGTGCGCCGGTGCGAGCCGTGGTCGCGCTCGACCCGCTGGGCCGCGGCCTGGCCGACCCGCCGGACGGCGTCCTGGACTGGGTCTCCGAAATCCGCGTGCACGGCGACCTCTTCCAGCCCCTCGACCCCGTGCCGCCCGGCACTCCCGCGCTGCTCGGCGCCTCCGTCGCCACCGTGCACGCACGGGCGGTCGAACGGGCCGCCGCACTCGGCATCCCGCCGGGCGCCCGGGTGCTGTCCACAATGGACTGGACGCTGCCCGACGGCCTGACCGACGGCCTGCTCAGCGTCCTCGCCGCGCCCGCGTCACTCGTGCACTGCGCGAACCCCGACCCCGATGCGATGGCGGCACGCCTCGACATGGAGCACGTGACTATCCGGCTCGGCACGTGAACTGAACGTGGCCTGCCGATCCCCCCTTTGGGGGACAGCGTGCCGCCATTCGATCGCGAAGCGACGCCGCCAGGCGCCTTTGAGGCCGGCGGTGCGGCGTTGGACGATCACAGCCGCGTGAGGGGGCGGCGTTTCGTACTCGCTCGGCGAGCTGGTGCACGACCGAGTCCCGCTTCAGGCTCTCAGACCTGGCGCCGTCTGCGGCGATGCGGTTCCGGTGTTCGTGGTGGCGGCCGCCGGCCGGGCGTGGCCGAGCACGGCCGCCAGGCCGCGCGCAGTGCCGCGGCCGGATCGGCGGCCACGCCGACGCATGAAGCCAGCGCACCCCGCGCCGCCGCAGGTGGCGCCTTGATCCTTTAGAGGCCGTTTCGGCAACACACGGACTGAAGCGGGGAGAACCCTATCCTCCTAATGGAGCAATGTGGCGAGCTGCCAGCCCAAACCCGCGTTGGGTCGATTGCTCCGTTCGTCCCAATCGGGTAACCTCCTCCGGGCGGCAGTCACACGAGTGTGTCAGGTGGAGGGGATCGCGCGCTGGCGTTGCCTTCCCGAACCACGTCTCTGAGTAGAAGACGCTTCGTCCGGTACGCGGGGGCCGCATGGAAGGGTCACGACGCGGAGCCGCCCGGTCTCGTCCCAACGGGATGTGGCGAAGGGACCGGCGCGGGGCCGAGGCACGCGCCCCGCCGATCGTACGAGGGCCTTCGTGTGCACCCAGTGTTCGGTGCATCGCAATGCGCTAGCCCCCGCTCCGGCCCGCTTGCCGGCAGACACCGGAGCGGGAGCTGCCCGGATTCATCCGCCCCTGTCGCTGCCGGGGTGGGAATCCGCGTCTCATCGTAGTACCGCCGGCGTTGGCACGCCGGTTGGCACAACGTCCAGCAAACTTCTGTTTCGGTGCCTCCTGAGGAGCTTCCATGCGCCGAGCAATACTGCGAGCGATCGTCGCTCTGGGTGCGCTATTCTTTGTCGGCGTGCTGTCCGTTCCATCCGCGTCCGCCACGTCGCCGCACTTCAAGAAAGGCGGCGAGCCGACCTGCACGATCACTTCGACGTCCGCCCCCAGCGCGTCGACCTCGTGTACCGCGACGCTGGCCGGGCTGGGCAACGCCGACGTCAGGGTTGTCCTGACCGTGAGTGGATCCGCGGTCTACCAGTGCCAGAACGGGGGCGGTAACCTGGCGGTCGGCCAGAACAAGGTTTTGGTCGGACCGGCTGTTACACCTGTCATCTTCCCGGCCTCCGCAATCAAGAACGGGAACCTGTCGTTCACGGTTGCCAACACTTTGACTGCACCCGCGACGGTGTCTGGGGCGGATGCAGGGTGTCCGAACCCGAACTGGACCGGGGTCCGTCCGGTCCTTAAGATCACGGACATCAGCCTCGTCATCGAGCAGCCGGTCGGCACGGTGATCTTCACATGCACCGCGTCAGATCAGGATGGGCTGACTTCGCCAGTTGCACTGGCCTGCTAATCCTGTCTGCGGACGGCCTGAGGGCGCATCTGGGGTGCGCCTCAGGCCCCCGCAATTGGTCCGGCTTGCCTGGACGATCCACATGTGCGCCGCGCCAGGCCGAACTGCAAGCCACCCAGCCAGATTTCCGTAACGTTCCACGGCTCGAGGCCTTCCTCGTCATGGAGCCGAGGATGAACCGCCCCGGGTTTCGTGCACACCTTCCGAGTTGGGAAGGATGGCGCGATGCCGAGCAGGTTCGACAGGGAGACCAGGGCGAAGGCGATTCGCCTGGTCAAGGATCACGTTGGTGACTATGAGTCGGAGTGGGCGGCGATAACGGCCGTGTCGGCTCGGCTGGGGATGAGCGCGGAGACGCTGCGGAAGTGGATCCGCCAGTCGCAGGTGGATGCCGGTGTGGCGGCAGGGGTGTTGTGTCCAGCGAGTCGGCGCGGGAGATTCGTGAGCTCAAGCGCAAGTGCGCCGAGCTAGAGCGAACGATCGAGGTGCTGAAGGCGGCGACGACTTTCTTCGCGCGGGAGTGCGACCCGCTGTACCGCTGATCTGCGCGTTCATCACCGAGCAACGCCAGGAGTTCGGGGTCGTACCGGGGTGCGGGAGTGGTTCGACAGCGCGTCCGAGGACGCGGCCTGATGGGGCACATCCAGGATCGGTGGTTCAAGAAGGTCATCGACCCTGAGACCGGCAAGCCGGAGAAGGTCAAGACCGAGCTGCACGGCAAGGGCCTGCGGTACAAGGTGCG
>DASXTS010000169.1:0-16882 GCA_036505275.1 Pseudonocardiaceae bacterium | reverse complement strand
TACCTCGGCCATCGGGTCAAGTGCGACGTGGCTGCCGGCGCCCAACGGCAGCCAGGCCCAGGCGAGCGTCTCGTCGCGCGGCACAAACAGCGGCCGGCCGGCGCCCAGCTCGGCCGCGAGGGCTGCGGCGAGCCGATCGAGACGGATCAGGCCGGCGCCGTTGGTGGTCGTCTCGCCCACCCACAGCAGCAACGCGAGGTGGTGTTGGCGCAGCCGGTACCCGAGGGCCGATTCCGCCGCGTCGATGTCCGCGTCCCGCTGGCTGAGCAAGGCGCTGACCCGGCTGGCGCGCACCGCGGTCTGGCTGAGCAGCCACCGATCGCGTTCGTTCTGGTACGCCGTCACGACCTGCTCGGTGATGCGGTCCACGTAGGCGAAGCTCACGTCCAGCATGAGGTGGGTGGTGTCCATCACGATGGAGCGGTCGACCTCTTGACGGGCCAGCTCGTTGAGACACCAGCGCAGGTATCGGGCGTGCCCGATCCGGTAGGCCCGCACCAGCGGGATCACCGCGATGCCCCGCTGGGCCAGCCGGCGCGCGTACTCGACCGCGGCCGTGGGCGCGCCCACCGCGTCGATCGGAAACCCGTGCTGGAAAACGTGCAGCAGGCGAGCGACGTTCTCGGCCACGCTGGCCCGCAGCAGCTCGATGACCAGCTCATCGGCACGCAGCTCCGGGATCGTCTCGACGATGTTCGACCAGACGTCGTCGCTGAGCTCGACCACGTGCGCTCCGACGGTCGCGGCAACCGAGGACAGGCGTGCATCAGCGGCAGCGACGGTCATCCTCGCATCGTAGAAGGGCCGGTTCACATATCCATCCCGCCTTGACGGCGGGGCGATCGACGACGGCACGCCAGCCCCATTGGTCGCCGGGACCGAGACGGGCCGATGCGTTTGGTGTGCGCACCCGAAGCGGCCAGCGGGCCACCTCCCTACCGTTCCTGGTAGCGGCGATGTCGCTTCGGGAGGCCCAGTGGCGACGGCGATCGAAGGGACCGGCCCCCGTGAGCTGCTGTGGACCCCGTCCGAGGAACGGATGCTGAACTCCCGGATGGCGGCGTACCTGGCCTGGGTCAATCGTGCGCAGCACCGACGACTGGTCGGCTACGACGAGCTGTGGCGCTGGTCGGTTGACGATCTCAACGGCTTCTGGTGCTCGATCTGGGAGTGGTTCGGTGTCATCGGCGAAACACCATCGACGCCGCCGACCACGGCGCTGGACGAGCCGGCCATGCCCGGCGCGGACTGGTTCCCGGGCAGCCGCCTGAACTTCACGGAGAACGTGTTGCGTCACGGCAGCTCGGGCGGCGGCGAACTAGCGATCGTCGGGCTCACCGAGGCCAGCGCGCAGGTCCAACTGTCCTGGGCCGAGTTGACCCACCAGGTCGCCTCAGTAGCACGTGGCCTGCGCAGGATGGGCGTCGGCCCCGGAGACCGGGTTGCCGCCTACCTGCCCAACATTCCGCAGGCCGTGGTCGCGCTGCTCGCCGCGGCGGCGGTCGGGGCAGTCTGGTCGTGCTGCCACCCGGAACTCGGGGCCGAGAACCTGCTCGACCGGCTCCGGCAGATCGAACCGGTGGTTCTGATCGCCGCCGACGGCCACCACGTCGCCGGCCGCGACAACGACCGGCTCGACACCGTGCGGGAGCTGCGGGCCGCGTTGCCGAGCCTGCGTGAGACCGTCCTGGTCCGGCACCTGCGGCCCGCTGAGCAGCCGCCAAGCGGGTTCGCCGACTTCCATCGCCTCGCGGCGGCCGAGGCGGAGCCGAGCTACCAGCGGGTCCCGTTCAGGCACCCGTTGTGGATCCTCCACGGGTCAGGCACGACCGGCCTGCCCAGCGGCTTCATGCACTCGCACGGCGGGATCCTGCTCGAGCACGTCAAAGCGCACGGGCTGCACCGCGAGACCGGGCCTGACGACCGCGTCTTCATCTACCCCGACGCCGGACGGACGGACTGGAACGTGCTCGTCACCGCGCTGTCCGTCGGCGCGACCATCGTCACCTACGACGGCAGCCCCACGGCCCCGACGACGGATGCCCTGTTCCGGATCTGCAGTGAGCAGCGGGTGACCCGGTTCGGCACGGCCGCGGCCTACCTGACCGCGTGCGAGCGAGCCGGCATCCGCCCCGGCGAGCGACACGACCTGTCCGCGCTGCGCTCGATCACCTGCACCGGCCCGCCGCTGCCCGACTCCACCTGGCACTGGGTGTACCGCCACGTGAAACGCGATCTGCTGCTCGAGTCGGACTGCGGTGACACGAGCGTCTGCACCACCTACATCGGCGCCAACCCGCTCCTGCCGGTCTACGCCGGCGAGCTGCCGGCACCCTTCCTCGGCGTCCGGGTCGAAGCCTGGTCCCCCGCCGGGCAGCCGGTGGTGGACGAGGCCGGCGACCTGGTCGTCACGGCACCGATGCCGTCGATGCCGGTCTCGCTGTGGAACGACCCGGACGGCCGCCAGTACCGGGACGCCTACCTCGCCGTCTTCCCCGGCGTCTGGCGGACCGGTGACGCGATCATCCACACCCGCTACGGCAGCTACGTCGTCATCCCGCCCGCGCCGCTGAGTGCGCCCCGTACGGCAGCAGCAAGACCCTGAACACCCACCCAACAGGAGGAACCATGGACTTTCCCGCGCAGCTCGACGCGTTGCAGGCGCGGGTCGCTGAGGCGAAGTCGGCGGCGCAGGCTGCCGCGACCGAGTCCCGCGACCAGCTCAGGCAGCGAATCGATCAGGCCAAGGGGGACATCGACCGGGCCGTCGTGGACGCGCAGCAGCACGTGGAGGAGGCCACCGACGCCGCACGCGGCAAGTGGGCACGGCTGAAGGTCGATGCCGCCGCCAAGATGGACGATCTCAAGGAGAAGATCGACAAGCGGGGCGCAGAGCTCGATGCCATGGCCGCCGCGACCGAGGCCGACCTCGCGGAGGCAGACGCCGCAGATGCGATCGACTACGCAGGATGGGCCGTCGACAATGCCCGGCTGGCGGTGCTCGACGCGATCGATGCCCGCGCATACGCTGACGGGCGCGCCGAGGCGACGCGCACTTGACGCGGCCGTTGCGGCCAGCGGTCCCCAACCTCCCGGAGCACGACCTCCAGCGCCGGGCACATCGAACCGGGTCCATCCCGCGGGTCGAGCCGATCGGCCCACGGACACCGACCACCAACGCGACCCGCACCGCGTCTGGACTTGGAGGCCAACGTGTCAGGAATCACCGAACACGAAGCGCAGGCCGCCGAAGCCGTCAACGCGACCGGCCGCCCAGGTGCTGCCGAGGCCCGCGACCTGCTCGGCGGCAACGGCATCCTGCTGGAATTCCACGTGACCCGGCACATGGCCGACATCGACGCCATCCACACCTTCGAGGGCACCGAGAACATCCAGAACCTCATCGTCGGCCGCGACATCACCGACGTGTCCGCGTTCGCCTAAGGAGAAGACAGGCCATGAACCTCGCCAACAATCTGGCCGAAGCCGCCCAGATGTACCCCGACCGGCCGGCCGTCCGACTGGACGACCTGGTGATCAGCTACGGACAGCTCGACGACCTGTCCGCACGAGCCGCGGGTTGGCTGCACGAGCGCGGCGTCCAGCCGGGCGACCGGGTCGGGATCATGCTGCCCAACGTGCCGCAGTTCCCGGTGCTCTACTACGGCGTGCTGCGCGCCGGCGCCGTCGTGGTCCCGATGAACCCGCTGCTCAAGGCGCGCGAGGTCGAGCACTACCTCGGCGACTCGCAGGCGAAGCTGGTGTTCGCCTGGACATCCGCCGCCGCCGAGGCCAGCGCCGGTGCCGCGGTCGCCGGCGCGGAGAGCGTCACCGTGGACACCGACACGCTGGCCGGGATCGCCGGCCGGGCGCCGGCCACCGGCATCACGCCGAGGGCCGACGACGACACCGCGGTGATCCTCTACACCTCGGGCACGACCGGGACGCCGAAGGGCGCGGAGCTGACCCACGCCGGTCTGCACCGCAACGCCACGGTGTCCGCCATCACGCTGCTCGACCTGCAGCCGCAGGACGTGGTGATGGGTTGCCTGCCGCTGTTCCACAGCTTCGGTCAGACCTGCGGCCTCAACGCCGCCGTGGTCTCCGGTGCGGGCGTGACGCTGATCCCGCGGTTCGACCCGGCCACCGCGCTCAAGGTGATCGAACGGGACCGGGTCACCGTGTTCGAGGGCGTGCCGACCATGTACGTGGCGTTGCTGCACGCCGGCACCGGGGTGGCCGACACCTCGACGCTGCGAATCTGCGTGTCGGGCGGGGCGGCGCTGCCGGTGGAGGTGCTGCGCGGGTTCGAGGAGGCGTTCGGCGCGGTGATCCTCGAGGGTTACGGGCTGTCGGAGACCTCGCCGGTGGCCACGTTCAACTTCCCGCAGCGGCGCAAGCCCGGCTCGATCGGGGTGCCCATCGACGGCGTCGAGCTGAAGCTGGTCAATGCCGACGGCACCGACACCGCCGAGGGCGAGGTCGGCGAGATCGCCGTCCGCGGGCACAACGTGATGAAGGGCTATTGGCGCCGGCCCGATGCCACCGTGGCCGCGATCAAGGGCGGCTGGTTCCACACCGGAGACATGGGCAAACGGGATGAGGACGGCTTCTACTTCATCGTCGACCGGAAGAAGGACATGATCATCCGCGGTGGCTTCAACATCTACCCGCGGGAGATCGAGGAGGTGCTCTACGAGCATCCCGCCGTGCTGGAGTGCGCCGTCATCGGGATCCCGCACCCGACCCACGGCGAAGAGGTGGCGGCCGCCGTCGCGCTGCGCCCGGGCGCCACGACGACCCCGGATGAGCTGCGCGACTACGTCAAGGTCAGGGTCGCGGCCTACAAGTACCCCCGGCACGTGTGGCTGGTCGACTCGCTGCCCAAGGGCCCGACCGGCAAGATCCTCAAGCGGGAGATCGCGATCCCGGCGGAGGTGACGGCGTGACGGTACAGCCCGCACAGCCCGTGCAGCCCGGCCAGACCGGTACCGAGGACATCGGCGAGGCCCCGCTCGACCTCACGGTGACCGACGCCGCATCCGGCACCACCCGCCGGGTCCCGCCCGGCAGCTCTGGCGTCACGTTCCTCGTCGCGCTGGCCCGCCGGACGCGGCGGATGGCCAGCCGGGCCGCCGGAATGCTCGCCGAGTACGCGCGGATCGCCGCCGGCGCCTCGACGCTGACCCCGTCGGCGCGGGACCACCGCTTCGCCGACATCGCCCGGACGCAGAACCCGCTGCGGCGCCGGGTTCCGACTCCCGGACGACGCGCCCGGCGGCTACGTGCTGGACCGTCGATGAGCTCCGTCCGGATGGTGTCGGTCGGCAGGCGGCGGCTGCGGGTCGCGGTCCGGCCCGGCACCGACCCCGGCCGGCCGCCGCTGCTGCTGTGCAGTGGCATCGGCGCCAGCCTCGAGCTGCTCGAACCATTCGTCGACGAGGTCGACCCGGCAATCGAGGTGATCCGGTTCGACCCACCCGGGGTCGGCGAGTCACCGGTATCGCCGCTGCCCTACCCGTTCATCGGGCTGGCCCGGCTTGTCCGGCGGATGCTGGACACCCTGGGCTACCACCGCTTCGACGTCCTTGGCGTCTCATGGGGCGGCGGCCTGGCCCAACAGCTCGCCTTCCAGAACCCGCGACGCTGCCGGCGCCTCGTGCTGGTGGCCACCGCGACCGGCTGCCTGATGGTGCCGGCGAGTCCGCGCACCCTGCTCCGGATGGCCACGCCCCGCCGCTACTGGGACGCCGACTACGCCCGCTCGATCGCCGGCCACATCTACGGCGGCACGCTGCGCTCCCGGCCCGAGCTCGTTCAGCAGCTGATCCTGGACTTCGAGCGGCCCTCGTCCCGCCGCGGATACATCTACCAGCTCGCCGCTGGAGCTGGCTGGACCAGCCTGCCGTTCCTCCCCCTCATCCGGCAGCCCACCCTGATCCTCGCCGGCGACGACGACCCGATCATCCCGCTGGTCAACGCCCGGATCATGGCCAAGCTGCTGCCGGCAGCCCAGCTGGAGGTCTATCCAGACGGACACCTCGGACTGGTGACGATGAAGGCCGAGCTCGCCAAGCTTGTCAGCGACTTCGTCGGCCGTCCCTGAACGATCGACGCCCAGCTTGCGGTCGGTCGGGCGGCCGTCGGTCGGGCGGCCTTCGGTCGGGCGGCATTGGTCGGGCGGCCTTCGGTCGGGCGGCATTGGTCGGGCGGTTCCGGTCTAGCGGCTCCGATCGGGCGGCCCGCCGTCGGG
This sequence comes from Pseudonocardiaceae bacterium, assembly GCA_036505275.1. Lineage (GTDB taxonomy): Bacteria > Actinomycetota > Actinomycetes > Mycobacteriales > Pseudonocardiaceae > DASXTS01. The sequence continues at coordinate 10,629 of DASXTS010000169.1, read as the reverse complement.
ATGTCAGCCGACGCCGGCGGGATGCCGTGGCCGGTAGGCGCGGGGGCCGGCGCCCTTCCAGCGTCGAAAGGCCTGGGAGAAGCTGTAGACCTCCAGGTAGCCCAGCCGCCCGGCGACCTCTGCGACCGACAGCCCGCCGGTGACCAGGAGTTCATCGGCGATCTGCTCGCGTATCTCGTCCAGCAGGCCGCGGAAGGACACCGCCGGCCGGCGCCGGGAAGGTGTAACTGATCTCCTGGATGGACATCGGCGAGGCGAACAGCTCCTGCTGGATGGTGTAGATCGCCGCGGTGTCGCGCTCGACTACGAATCGTTGTAGTGCGAGGGGAACGTCGGGAGTAGTCGGCCCCCAAGCCGGATCAGCAGCTCACGCTCATCGGTGTCCGCTCGACGTCCCAGCGAACCATGAGCGTCCGCATTCCCGCCCAGCAGACGAAACGGCGTGGCCGAATCTAGTAAGTGTTCGGCCTGCTGTCACCTGTGGCCGGCCTCGGCTCCTGCCTACCTTTTGACCAGGCAGTTCCCACACAGCGACAGCCGCGACGAAGACCGAGGAGAAGGAAATGCGACACGACACCGCGACAGCCGGGACCTCGGTAGCGCCGCCCACCCAGCTCAGCTACCGCGACCGCGCCGTGCTCCGCGCGGTTGCCGCCGGACGCTGCCGGATGGCCAGCCGGTCCCTGCTCATCGACGGCCTGCACTGCTCCGACCAGTTCGTCGGGCTCCGGCTCGTGCAGTCCGGCCTGATCACCTCCGCGGACTCGCAACCGGTCCGGCTCACGCCGTCCGGCGAGCGCGTGCTCCTGGCTGCGTGACGCGATGACCACCGCACACATCCCCACCCTGTCCCCGCTCACCAGTCACGACCGCTGCGACAGGTGCCCAGCCGCCGCTGCGCTGCGCGCCCTGCTGCCGGCTGGCGAGCTGCTGTTCTGCCGACACCACGGCCGGGCGCACCGCTCCCGCCTGCTGGACGCCGGCGCCATACTCTCCCCCGACCCGTGGGAGCCCCATGACCGTGCCGCAAGCCCTGGCTGAATGGCGTTCGGGCTCACCGGCGGACGGCGCCGAAGCTAGGGCCCGAACCGAGTAACTCATTGGCCCCCAGTCAGCTCTGAACGTCCTTGTGACCGCCCTACCTTTGTGTCAGCCATTTTCCACAACACAACCATTGCGGCCGAACGCAATGACCAGCGAACAGGAGGGCGCCATGTCGCCAATCGTGGAAACCATTATGATGGGACTCTTCAGCGCGGGATTGCTGACGGGTTTGCGCTTGGGCGTCCTGAGCCTGGCCAACGAATCGGAGAACCCCAAGCCGAAGCCCGAGGGCAGCCGGGCGGAGGACGTGTTCGCCGGCTGACGGCGGCAGTCGCATCGGGCCGTGTCCCACGCCGTCGCGATGGCATGGGTAGCGGGCACGGGTAGGCGCCAACTTGCCGCGGCCACTGGTCGCCCAGACCAGGAACCAAGACTGCGTTTGGTACCTGCTCCCGAAGCCGCGAGGTGCCGAAATACCTACAGTTCTGGCGTGTCGGCGAAGCGCCTCGCGAGGCCCAGTGGCCACGACCTGCCGCGACCTGGACGCCGGGGACGCCGGGCTCCCCGTTCGCGATCGAGGACCGGGTCACCCCCCGTCGATTTCCAGCGCTGCTTCCATCGATTACGCCCGAGTTTTCACCCGACTATCGTTGCGAGGTAAGAGATGGGTATTGGTTATCTGCCATGGCATCAGCCGGCGACCACGGCCGATCAAATCTGTATGCGCGACGCCGACACCGAGCTCACGTACGCCGACGTGGCGCGCCGGGTCGACGCGGTCGCCGAGCAGTTCTCCGCAATGGGGATCGGCCGTGGGGACGTCGTCGCGGTGATGTTGCCCAACCGGGTGGAGTTGCTGCTGGGATTGATGGCCGCGTGGCGTCTCGGTGCGGCGGCGACCCCGATCAACCCGGTCTTCACCGCGAACGAGGCGGGCTACCAGATCCGGGACTCGCAGGCGAAGCTGTTGTTGACCTCGACGCCGGACGCCGACTACGGCGTGCCGGTCGTGCTCCCGGAAGGTCTGCAGACCGAGCCCGCCGGCACGCTTCCCGAGCCGCAGGTCGGCCTTGACGATCTTGCTTTGCTGATCTACACCAGCGGCTCGACCGGCCGGCCCAAGGGCGTGATGCTCGACCACGCCAACCTGGTCGCGATGGGCGCGTCGATCGGCGAGGCGATGAAGTTCGGGCCGGAGGACCACTGCCTGCTGGTGCTGCCGCTGTTCCACGTCAACGCGATCCTGGTCAGCTGCCTGGCGCCGATTCTTGTCGGCGCGCAGGTCACGATCCTGGCCAGGTTCGCGCCGGCGAGCTTCCTCGCCGCGATCGAGCGCCACCGTCCGACCTACTTCTCGGCGGTGCCGACCATCTACGCCCGGCTGGCCGAGCTGCCCGAGGACGTGCGGCCGGACATGTCGTCGCTGCGGTTCGCAATATGCGGGGCGGCACCGGTGTCCAAGGAGTTGCTGCAGCGCATCGAGTCGCGATTCGGCCTGATCATCATCGAGGGATACGGGCTGACCGAGGGCACCTGTGCATCGACCACCAATCCCCTTGACGGCGTCCGCAAGCCCGGCACCGTCGGCGTGGCGCTGCCCGGGCAGACCGTCGCGACCATGGGCCCCGATGGATCGTTCATGCCCGTCGGCGAGGCCGGCGAGGTGGTCATCAGGGGAGCCAATGTCATGCGTGGCTACCTGAACCGGCCGGAGGCGACCGCGGAGACGCTCGTGGACGGCTGGCTGCACACCGGCGACGTGGGTTTCCTCGACTCCGAGGGGTACCTGACCCTGGTCGACCGGATCAAGGACATGATCATCCGGGGTGGCGAGAACGTCTACCCCAAGGAGATCGAGTCGGTGCTGGGCAGCCACGAGGCGGTGCTCGAAGCGGCCGTCATCGGCGCGCCGCACCCGGTGTACGGGGAGGTCCCGGTGGCCTACGTGGTCACCTACCCGAACGCGTCGGTCACCGTCGAGGAACTGATGGAGCTCTGCCGGCAGAATCTCACGAAGATCAAGCTGCCGACCCAGATCCACATTGTCGACCAGCTTCCGAAGAACGCGGTCGGCAAGATCGACAAGCCGGCCCTTCGGAAGGCGTTGAGCGCGCAGGGCGCGTAGCAGGTCAATCACATTCAGTCACATTCAGTCACATCCAGTCACAACCCAGCCGGCGTTCAAGCGGACGGGTGTCCGTCTTCGCCACATGAGGAGCTCGACATGGGATTCGTACAGCCTGACTCTCCGCCGGTCGACCCGGAGACGTTCATGCAGAAGCCGCTCATGGAACGCATGAGGGAACTCGCGCTGTTCTGGGTCGAGCACGGGTTCGGCTCGCCGAGAATGATCCACACAATCTACCTGGTGAAGCTGGTCGTCTTTTACGCGTTCGGCGGAGTGCTGGTGGCGACGTTGACATCCGGCCTCTCGCCCTGGGATATCGGGAACTGGTGGAACGAGCCGATCGTCTACGAGAAGTTCGTGCTGTGGACGGTATTGCTGGAGACGATCGGGGTTGCCGGGTCGTGGGGGCCGCTGGCCGGCCATTTCAAGCCGATGACCGGTGGGTTCCGGTATTACGCGAGGCCGGGCACCATCAGGCTGCGGCCGTGGCGCCGGGTCCCGTTCACCGCCGGCGATCGGCGCACCGTGTTCGACGTGGTGCTCTACCTGGCCCTGATCGTGGCCGTTCTCGTCCCGCTCGTGCTGCCCGGTGTGGTGACCAGCTCGCTGCACGCGGCATTGCCGGAAAACACCTCCGGGCTGGTGAACCCCGTTCTGCTCGTCCCAGCAATGGTGTTGCTGATCCTCATCGGGCTACGCGACAAGACGATCTTCCTGGCCGCGCGCGGCGAGCAGTACCTGCCGGCGCTGTTCATCTTCAGCGCACTCCCGTTCGTTGATATGATCATCGCGCTGAAGCTGCTGATCGTCGTCGTGTGGGTCGGCGCGGGCGTGTCCAAGATCGGCTACCACTTCACCCTCGTCGTGCCGCCGATGGTGAGCAACAGCCCGGGCGTGCCCTTCAGGTGGATCAAGCGGGCGCACTACCGTGACGTCCCGCGTGATCTGCGCCCGTCACATCTGGCGAGCCTGATGGCCCACGTGGGCGGGAGCTTCGTGGAGATCGTCGCGCCGCTGATCTTGCTGTTCTCACCATATCCGTGGCTGTCGGTGGCCGCGGCCGCGGTGATGGTTGTATTCCACCTGTTCATCATCTCGACGTTCCCGCTGGCCGTGCCGCTGGAGTGGAATGTGCTGTTCGCCTACGCCGCGGCCTTCCTGTTCCTCGGGTTCCCCAACCACAGCGGTTATGCCGTGTGGGACATCTCCTCGCCGTGGCTGCTGGTCGCGATCCTGGCCGGCCTGCTGTTCTTCCCGGTCCTGGGCAACCTGCGTCCCGACCTGGTGTCCTTCCTGCCCTCGATGCGGCAGTACGCGGGCAACTGGGCGACGGCGCTGTGGGCGTTCGCGCCCGGCGCCGAGGAGAAGCTGAACAGGGTCACCAGGTCGGCCCCCAACCAGATCGACCAGCTGATCGCGTTCGGGTACGAGCCGGGGATGGCCGAGGTCACCATGCAGCAGGTGATCTCCTGGCGGTCCATGCACAGCCAGGGGCGCGGGCTGTTCTCGCTGCTACTGCGGCACCTGCCAGACATCGACAGCCGGTCGGTGCGCGAGGGGGAGTTCATCTGCAACTCGCTGATCGGGTTCAACTTCGGCGACGGCCACCTGCACAACGAGGATCTGATCAACGCGGTGCAGCGCCAGGTCGGGTACGAGCCGGGCGAGGTCATCGTGGTCTGGGTGGAGTCGCAGCCCGTGCACCGCGATTATCAGGAGTACAAGGTCATTGATCTGGCGCTCGGCGTGATCGAGCGCGGCACCTGGAAGGTGGTCGACGCGGTGAACGAGCAGCCATGGCTGCCCAATGGGCCGATCCCCACCCAGGTGACCTGGTCGCGCGCCGCCGACAAGGCGACGACTCGCGGCAAGCACGACCGGCGCCACGACCATGGCCACGACGTCGGAACGGGGATGCTGACGTGAGCACCGCGATCGTGGTGGGCGGTGGGCCCAACGGGCTCGCCGCCGCCACGGCCCTTGCCAAGGAAGGCGTGCAGGTCACCGTGCTGGAGGCGGCCGAGGAGGTCGGCGGCGGCGCCCGCTCCGGCGAGGCCATCCTGCCCGGCCTGCTGCACGACCACTGCTCGGCGTTTCACCCGATGGCCGTCGGCTCCACGTTCCTGAACAGCCTCGGCCTGGACCGCTACGGGCTGTCCTGGCGCTGGCCCGAGATCGACTGCGTGCACCCGTTGGACGGCGGAGACGCCGGCGTGCTGTACCGCTCGATCGAGGACACCGCCGCCGGGCTCGGCAGCGACGGGTCCCGGTGGCGGCTGGCGTTCGGCCGGCAATCGGCGGGCTTCGACCGGCTGGCCGAGGACATCATGCGGCCGCTGCTGCGGATCCCGCACCACCCGCTGGCGCTGGCCCGATTCGGCCTGCCCACGCTGCTGCCCGGATCCGCGGTCGCCAGGCTGTTCGCGACCGAGAAGGCGCGGGCCCTGTTCGGCGGCGTCGCCGCGCATGCCTTCCGGCCGCTGCACTACCCGCTCACCTCGGCGATCGGGCTGGGCATCATCACCGCGGGCCACCGGTACGGCTGGCCGGTCGCGGCCGGCGGCTCGGGGTCGATCACCGCCGCGCTCGCCGCGCTGCTGCTCGACCTCGGTGGCAAGATCGAGACCGGGGTGCGGGTCCGGGCGGCGTCGCAGCTGCCGCCCGCGGACGTCACACTGTTCGACCTCGCCCCCGGCGCGGTCGCCGACATCCTCGGTGACCGCCTACCGTCCCGGGTCGCCCGTGCCTACCGCCGCTACCGGCACGGTCCGGGCGCGTTCAAGGTCGACTTCGCGGTCCAGGCCGGCGTGCCGTGGACCAACCCGCACGCGCGCCGGGCCGGCACTGTGCACCTCGGCGGCACGTTCGCCGAGGTCGCCGCCACCGAGCGGGAGATCCACGCCGGGCGGATGCCCGAGCGGCCGTTCGTGCTGGTCGGCCAGCAGTACCTGGCCGACCCCTCGCGCTCCGCCGGCGACGTGCATCCGCTGTGGACCTACGCGCACGTGCCGCACGGCTACCCCGGCGACGCCACCGAGGCGATCATCGCCCAGATCGAACGGTTCGCGCCCGGATTCCGGGACCGGATCGTCGGGCAGGCGGTGCGCTCGACCACCCAGATGGCCGTCTACAACCCGAACTACGTCGGCGGAGACATCGTCACCGGCGCCAAGGACGTCCGCCAGCTCGTGTTCGGCCCCCGCACCACCCTCTCCCCGTACCAGGTCCGGATCCCCGGCATGTACATCTGCTCGGCGGCGACCCCACCCGGCCCCGGCGCGCACGGCATGTGCGGTGCCAACGCGGCCGACGCCGCACTGCGCTACCTGCGCCGCCACCAGTGACCCGGCTGCCGGCCGGTTCGGTACGGCGTGTTCGCCGGTTCGGTAGCGCGTGTTGGGCGGTTCGGTGGCGCGTGTTGGGCGGTTCGGTGGCGCGTGGTGGCAGCTCCACTTCGCCTCACCGTCGTACCGGTCGGCGTTCTGGATCGCGTCGTCCAGCGCGTCCCAGTCCCCGTCGTGGCGGCCAGGCACGCAAGGCAGAACCACAGGTCCCAATGCGACCAGTCGGTGTCGGCAGCGGTTCGCCACCGCTCGGGCCCGTACACCACCGCCGGCCGGTCCGCCGGTGCCATCGGCTCGTCGCGCATCGGGACACCGGAATTCGCGAGGCCGCCGACAGCCGGGCGACTCGCGGCCGCGGGATGAGGGCGCAGCACAGTTGGATCGGTATGGTCCGGGGCCGTGTGCCGGCGGCCCTCGGACCGTGAGCGGCGATCACCGCAATGTCGCGTGAGTGCAGGAGGTTGGACATGGGCATGGGCCGGGGAGCACCCCGCGCAACGACGTCGGCCCTGGATGCCCTGACGGCGGCGGAGAAGGGTGAGCTTCTCGACGTGCTGCTGGCCGCCCGACCGGACCTGCGGGAGCAAGCTAACGCCCTCGCCGCGCGGCACCTGTCGGAGGAGCATCGGTCCAGGGTCGCCGACGACGTCGAGTTCGCGCTGTGCCACCACGACATCGACGAACTCAACGGCCGGGCAGGATACCGCCACGGTGTCGGCTACATCGGTCCGGGAGAGGCTGCCGGCGAGATCCTGGACGAGGCGTTGCAGCCGTTCCTCGACGATCTTGCGCGGCGCGCCGAGCTAGGCATGACGGCGGCGGCGATGGAGCTTGCCGTGGGCATCGTCCACGGCCTGTACCAGTGCCGGGAAGGCGGTGCCGAATCGCTGTTCGAATACTCCCTCGACTACCCGACCGAGCGCGCCTCGGACGTGGTCGACCGGTGTGCCAAGCTCGGCGTCGACCTGCCCGTCGACGACCTTCTGGAGCTCATGCCGGACTGGAGCACGCTCCTGCGCCGCGCCGTGGCGCGCGGCGGTCGGTCCGGGGTACCGGACGGCCAGCAGAGTGGGCGATCACAGTAATGAGCAACGCGGGCTGGACTCCGGCCGGATCCGACGGCAGCTATCGGTACCACACGACAACCCTGTCGGTGTTCTGGCCGGAGCCGGAGCATCAGGCGCTGATCGTCCGTTGGCCGCACCTGGCCGATCACGTGGGAGCGACCTGGGACGAACATCGGCAGCGCACCGAGCGGCACTGCGCGCACCGACCGTGCCGGGCTCGGCGTCAACCAGTTGGCGGCCGACCTGCGCGGCTTCGAGGTGTTCCTCGCGGCCAAGGGCGTCACGACGCCCGGCAAAGACGATCTTCTCGGCTATCCGGACGTGCGCGACGCCACGTCCGTGATGGTGCCCTGGCCGCCCGCGCGGACCGCCCCGTGTTGGTGCGGGTCGGGGCGAAAGTACAAGCAATGCTGCCGCCGGCACGGCCTGGGCACTCTGGACTGACGGCCACGGACCACGGCTGGCATAGGTATCTGGTCTACTGGCGTGGTGAGGGCAAGATCGTCCACGGTGCGTCGTTTTCAGAGGGCACGATAGACCTTGCTGCGGTGGGCTATCCGGACCACGCGGATAATCAACTCGGAGTCGCGGATTTCGTAGCTGACCCGGTAGTCGCTGACGCGGATGCGCCACAGATTGTCGGTGCTCGTCAGATGCGTGACGCCTGGCGGTCTGGGTCATCGGCCAACGCGATGATGTTGCGCAGGATGCGGGCTCGGATGCGTGCATCCAGTGCTTCGAGTTCCTTTTCCGCGGAACGGCTGAACTGGACCTTACCAGTATGGCGGCCGCTCACCGCTCGTCCGGGTAGGCGGTGAGGTCGTCGGTGTACTTGGTCAGTAGCTCTTCCAGGTGAATGTCTGGCTCGCGATCGGCCAGCGCGGCTCGGGCGGCGCGGATGTCTTCGGCATCCTCAAGTGCCTCGATGGCCGCGACGGGCTCACCGTTGCGCGTCAGATATGCCAACTGTCCGTGCTCGGCAGCCTCAACCTCCTCGGCCGGAACACCCGCGTGCGGGAGCAGCTCGAAGTCGTACGCTGCGCTCATGTGTCTCAGGATAGGGCCGACGGCTGTCGAGGTCGCCACCGATAGCCAGAGACTGGTTCCGGGCGCCCCGCACTCGCCAGCCGCGGTGCCGTCCAGCTGTCCATCCTTGGGCGGTCGACAGGTGCGGCTTGAACGACGCTGGACGGGACTGTGCCGACAGCCGCAGCTGGCAGTGGCCGTGTGACACGCCAAGCGGCCCACATCGGCTTGGCAAAACGCAACGCGCAAGGCCGTCACGCACGCTCAACCCATTCTGTGATCATCCGGTCGCTCACGTGAATGCACGTCATGCGCAGCGGACCATCAGGCGATGCGGTGAAACCGTGAACCTCCCCGGCCGGCACGACCACGACCGAGCCGCCGGAAGCCTCGATCGTCTCATCGCCGGCCAGAAACGAGCCCGACCCCTCGTGCAATACGAACACCTCGGCATACGGATGACGGTGCGGTCCCGGACCATGCCCCGGCGGGCTCGCCTGAATGAAGAACGAGACAGGCACTCCACCGTGATCGCGACCGAGGAATGTACGCGAGGCGCTGTCTCCCGGAAGCTCGGTGTTACGGATGTGAAGGGCCACACCGCCCCCTCGCCTTGGTCTTCGAGCAGATCACCGGTCGGCAAGAACGACGTTAGCGAACCAGCAGAACACTGACCAGCGACGACACCCGCGCGCCGGCGGGGGCCGCCGTCCACGAGAGTCCGGTTCCCGAACATCTCCTCCCGCCGACTCTGATCGATGCGCCAGCCCACGTCCTCGCACGGCCGGCTTCACCCTCCGCCGCCACGCCCCGGATACCGCCCGCAGTTCGGCAGATGAGGACAGGTTTCGCTCGCCAGACACCGCTCCGACAGCCCGGTTTTAGGAAGGGGTGGTGACACTCCGCCGACGAGCCGGACGCGCCCGCCAAACCCCGCCGGCTGAACCAGGGTCCTGGCGGTTAGAGGGCTGCCCGTCATTGCGTCATTGGTCCACCTTGCTGGCGGTGCGTCCGGTACCCGATCCGGACAGGCTATGGGCCTCGCAGTTGCGCGAGGACTTCGGGGTTGACGACGTTGGTGGGAGTACCGGCGGCGAACGCGATGATCTGGTCGAACACGTCCGCGAATTGGATCTCGTACTCGTCGCGGGTCACGTACCCGATGTGCGGGGTGCAGACGACGTTGTCCCGTGACAGCAATGGATCGTGGGGGTTGCGTAGCGGTTCTTGCTCGTACACGTCGACGGCGGCGCGGCCGGGGCGTCCGGCGCGCAACGCGCTCACCAGGGCTCCCGGTTCGACCAGCCCGGCTCGACTGGTGTTGACGAATAGCGCGGTCGGCTTCATCTGGGCCAGGTCGCCGGCTGTGACGATTCCCCTGGTGGCGTCGACCAGCCGCAGATGGACTGAGACCACGTCGGAGTCGGCGAAGAAGCTGCGCTGGTCGGGGGCGACGGCATAGCCGTCCGCTTGTGCCTGCCGCCGCGACGGTTCCCGCGACCAGACCAGCACCTGCATACCAAACGCGTCGCCGTACCCGGCGACGGTTCTGCCGATCCGGCCATATCCGAAGATGCCCAACGTCTTTCCGCGTAGGGAATCGCCGACGCCGATCTGCCACTGGCCGGCCTTCAATGCGGCCATCTGCTGGGGGATCATCCGGGCCGCCGCCAGGGTCAGGGCCCAGGTGAGTTCCGCCGCGGCGTCGGAGGGGCTGCCCGGATGCTGGTATGACGACACCACGACGCCGTGCCGGGTGCAGGCATCAATGTCGATATGCGGATAGACGCTGCGCTGGCTGATTAGCCTCAGCCGAGCCAGGCGTTCCAGCAGCGCCGCACTGATCTTCGTACGCTCCCGGATCAGGACCAGCGCCTCGGTGTCCTTTAGCCGGTCGGCCAACACGTCGGCGTCCTGGACGTGGTCGTTGCAGATGGTGACCTGGTGGCCACCCAACTTCGCGAAGCACGGCAGGCTGCCAAGGGTGTCGAAGTAGTCGTCCAGGATGGTGACTTTCATG
>DASXTS010000168.1:0-10460 GCA_036505275.1 Pseudonocardiaceae bacterium | reverse complement strand
GCGAGCTGGCGGTGGCGCTGCGGGCCGGCTTTCCGCCGGCACGGATCGCAATGCACGGCAACAACAAGTCGACGGCCGAACTGGTGGCCGCGCTGGACGCCGGCGTGGGCACCGTGGTGCTCGACTCGTTCCACGAGATCGCACGACTGGACTACCTGGCCCGGCAGCGCCGCGCCCGGGTGGACGTCATGGTTCGGGCCACCGTCGGTGTGGAGGCGCACACCCACGAATTCATCGCCACCGCGCACGAGGACCAGAAATTCGGGTTCTCGGTGGCGGGCGGGCCAACCAGCTCAGCCGCCGAGGCGGTACACCGGGTGCTGAAGAGCGACGGGCTGCGGCTGGTCGGGCTGCACAGCCATATCGGCTCGCAGATCTTCGACGCCGCCGGTTTCGAGGTTGCCGCGCACCGGGTGGTCGGGCTGATGGCCGCGCTGCGCGAGCGGCACGGCGACCTGGAGCTGTCCACAGTGGACCTCGGCGGCGGCCTTGGCATCGCGTACACGACCGCGGACGACCCGCTGCCGATCGGGGACATCGCCGCCAGCCTGCGGTCCATTGTGGACCGGGAGTGCCGGCTGGCCGGGCTGCCGACGCCACGGGTGGCCGTCGAACCCGGCCGGGCGATCGTCGGGCCGGGCACGGTGACCCTGTACGAGGTGGGCACGCTCAAGGATGTCGCCCTCGATGGCGGCCTGACCAGGCGTTACGTCAGTGTCGACGGCGGAATGAGCGACAACATCCGCACCGCGCTCTACGACGCGGTGTACGACTGCCGGCTCGCCTCGCGCGGCTCGGCGGCCCCGCCGGTGTCGTGCCGGGTGGTTGGCAAGCACTGCGAGACCGGCGACGTCGTGGTCCGCGACTGCTGGCTGCCCGAGGACCTCGCGCCGGGTGACCTGCTCGCGGTGGCCGCCACCGGGGCGTACTGCTACTCCATGGCCAGCAATTACAACCGGCTGCCGCGGCCGGCCGTGGTCGCTGTCCGCGACGGCGCCGCGCGCTCGCTGCTGCGCCGCGAGACGGTGGACGACCTGCTCCGCCTGGAGGTCGGGGACGCGGTCAACGCCGTGGACGCCGTCGAGGCCGTGGCCGCCGTCGAGGTCCGGTCGTGACCCCGCCGGACATCGGGGTGGCGCTGCTGGGCTGCGGCGTGGTCGGCTCGCAGGTGGCCCGGTTGCTCGGCAAGCAGGCCGACGACCTGGCGGCGCGGGTCGGCGCGCCGGTGCGGTTGCGCGGCGTTGCGGTGCGCCGGCCGCACCGGCACCCCGATGTGCGGCCAGAGCTGCTCACCACCGACGCCGGCGGGCTGGTCGGCCGCGACGATGTCGACGTGGTGATCGAGGTGATCGGCGGCATCGAGCCGGCGCGTGCGCTGCTCGGCGCGGCGCTCAGCGCCGGCAAGGCGGTGGTGACCGCGAACAAGACGCTGCTCGCCGAGCACGCCGCCGAGCTCTTCGCCGCGGCCGACTCGGCCGGCGCCGACCTCTACTTCGAGGCAGCGGTGGCCGGCGCCATCCCGCTGCTGCGGCCGCTACGGGAATCACTGGCCGGCGACCGGATCACCAGGGTCACCGGCATCGTCAACGGCACCACGAACTTCATCCTGTCCAGGATGGACGCCTCTGGCGCCGGGTACGCGGAGGCGTTAGAGGAGGCCAGCCGGCTGGGGTACGCCGAGGCCGACCCGACCGCCGACGTGGACGGCTTTGACGCGGCGGCCAAGGCGGCGATCCTGGCCAGCCTCGCGTTCCACACCAGGATCACCGCGGCGGACGTGTACCGGGAGGGCATCAGCGACGTGACGGCCGCGGACATCGCGGCGGCCCGCCAGCTCGGCCGCACCGTCAAGCTCCTTGCCATCTGCGAGCGGGTGGCCGGGCCGGAGGGCGAGGAGTCGGTCAGCGCCAGGGTGTACCCGGCGATGATCCCGCGGTCGCACCCGCTGGCCGGCGTGGGCGATGCTTTCAACGCGGTCTTCGTGGAGGCCGACGCGGCCGGCCAGCTCATGTTCTACGGCCGCGGTGCCGGTGGTGCGCCCACCGCCAGCGCGGTGCTCGGTGACCTGGTCGCGGTGGCCCGCAACCGGGTGGTCGGCGGCCGCGGCCCGCGCGAATCGGCGTACGCCGAACTGCCCGTCACGCCGATGGGCCAGACGCCAACCTGCTACCACGTCAGCCTCGACGTCGCCGACCGCGCCGGCGTGCTGGCTGCGGTCGCCCAGGTGTTCGCCGAGCATGACGTGTCCATTGCCGCGGTCCGCCAGGAGGGCCGCGGCGCCGACGCCAGCCTGGTCATCGTCACCCACGCCGCGCCGGACGCCGCGCTGCGCGGCACCGTCGACAAGCTGGCCAGGCTCGACTCCGTGCGCGAGGTGGTCAGCGTGATGCGGGTGGAGGGGGATGCGCCGTGAACGCCACATCCTCTCGTGAGCGGCAAATGGTGCCAGAACACCATTTATCACTCACGACCGGGCCGTGGCCCGGCGTGATCGAGGCGTACCGGGACCGGATGCCGGTGCCGGCGGCGTGGCCGGTCGTGACGCTGCGCGAGGGCGGCACGCCGCTGCTGCCCGCGCCGCAGCTGTCCCGGCTGACCGGTTGCGAGGTGCTGCTCAAGGTCGAGGGCACGAACCCGACCGGATCGTTCAAGGACCGCGGCATGACGGTGGCGGTCACCGCGGCGCTGGCCAGGGGCAGCCGAGCGGTGCTGTGCGCGTCGACCGGCAACACCAGCGCGTCCGCGGCCGCGTACGCCGCCCGGGCCGGGCTCACGTGCGCGGTGCTGGTGCCCAAGGGCAAGATCGCGCTCGGCAAGCTGGCCCAGACCGTGGTGCACGGCGCCCGCATCCTGACCATCGACGGCAACTTCGACGACTGCCTCGAGCTGGCCCGCAAGACCGCCGCGAAGCACCCGACGGCCGCGCTGGTGAACTCGGTGAACCCGGTGCGCATCGAGGGACAGAAGAGCGCGGCGTTCGAGGTGTGCGACGTTCTCGGCCGGGCGCCGGACGTGCACTGCCTACCGGTGGGCAATGCCGGCAACATCACCGCGTACTGGCGCGGTTACCTGGAGTACGCCACCGATGGGGTGGTTGCCGCGACGCCGCGGATGTTCGGCTTCCAGGCCGCCGGCGCCGCGCCACTGGTGCTCGGTGCGCCGGTGGCCCGGCCGGAGACCGTGGCGACCGCGATCCGGATCGGCTCGCCGGCGTCCTGGGCGGGCGCGGTGGCGGCCCGCGAGGAGTCCGGCGGCCTGTTCGCCGCGGTGACCGACGAGCAGATCCTGGACGCCTACCGGCTGCTCGCGGCCGGCGAGGGCGTGTTCGTCGAGCCGGCCTCCGCCGCGTCGGTCGCCGGGTTGCTGCTGGTCGTCGACGACGGCCGGCTGCCGCGCGGCTCGCTGGTGGTGTGCACTGTGACCGGCCACGGCCTCAAGGATCCGGATACCGCGCTGCTTGCCCGGCCGGAACCGGAACCCATCCCGGTCGACCCGGATGCGGTCGCGGCGGCGCTCGAGCTGCCATGACCGACTCGGCGGCTGCCGTCACCGTCGAGGTGCCGGCTTCGGCGGCCAACCTCGGCCCCGGCTTCGACGCCCTCGGGCTCGCGCTCGCCCTGTACGACAGGGTCGAGGTAGGCGCCATGGCCGGCGGCGTGACGGTCGAGGTCGTCGGCGAGGGTGCCGGCCGCCTGCCGGGCGATGAGAAGCATCTGGTGGCGCGGGCCATCCTGGCCACGGTGGACGCCCTCGGCGCGGCCGTGCCCGGCCTGGCGTTGCGCTGCCACAACCGGATACCGCACGCCCGGGGCCTCGGCTCGTCCGCGGCCGCCACCGTGGCCGGGGTCGCCGCCGGGTACGCGCTGGCCGGGGTGGAGCTGGATGGAACAGAACGGGCCGGCCGGGCGTTGCAACTAGCGGCAGCATTCGAGGGACACGCGGACAACGCGGCGCCGAGCCTGCTCGGCGGGCTGACCATCGCTTGGTCGGAGGAAGGCTTCCGCGCCGTGCGCCTGCAACCGCATCCGAACATTGCGCCGGTGCTGCTCATACCGGACGTGGAGTCCTCGACTGAGCACACCCGAGGGTTGCTGCCGCCCCGGGTGCCGCACGGCGACGCGGCGTTCAACGTGGCCCGCACCGCGCTGCTGCTGCACGCCATCACCGCCGCGCCGGAGCTACTGCTCGCCGGCACCGAGGATCGGCTGCACCAGCCGTACCGGCGCGGTGCCTATCCGGCGACGGCGGCGTTGGTCGACGCGTTGCGGGCGAAGGGCGTGCCGGCCACAATCTCCGGTGCCGGCCCGACCGTCCTCGCGCTGACCAGCGGCGAGGGGCTGCCGGACGGGTTGGACCTCGCCGGTTTCGAAACGCGGCCGCTGCTGATCGACGCGTGCGGCGTGCGGGTCACCACCACCGGCGGTTGATCGCGCCACGCCTTGGCGGGTCGTTGTTGCTCGTGACGGCGGCTACGGCTACGCTCGATGTCGTTCAGCCACCGCGCGCATGGGCGCCGGTGCCGTGCTCGGTTTCCGAGCCGAAATCTCCTCGCAAGCCCGGCCGCTGCCGCTGCGACGGGGAGTAAAGGCACCTGGCGTGGCGGCCGGACAAAACCCGGATGCGGAAGGACATGACCCAGAGCCAGTGGGTGCGTTCCCACCTATCGGGAACTGGCGCCGCCTTGCGTCCCGCAGGGTGGTACGTCCGCTGGTCGACGCGGTTCGCGCCGGCCGGTTAGGAAGGATCTTAGTGAGCGATACCGATCTCCTCAGCAACGTTGCTGCGCCCGACGCCGCGGCCGGCGCTCCCGGCGACACTCAGTCCGAGACGGCTGGTGCACCCGCGGCTGGCGCACCGGCTGAGAACGGGTCTGCCCCCCGCCGCCGTGCCGGCCTCACCGGCATGGTGCTCGCCGAGCTGCGCGAACTAGCCGGGCAGCTGGGCATCACCAACACCGCGGGCATGCGCAAGGGCGACCTGATCGCGGCGATCAAGCAGCGCCAGCAGGGCGGCCAGCCGGCCGCTCAGCAGCTGCCGCTCGCCGCCGAACCCGCCACGGCTCCGGTGACAGCGGTGGACACCACCGCGCCGACGGCCGAGGTGCCGGCCCCGCGTCCGACCGATGAGGCCGAGCACCGCCCGCAGCGTTCGGAGGACGCTGCGCCGCGCGAGGTCAGGACTGGCCGCCGCCGGGTCGCCAGCCGCCCGGCCGGGTCACCGACGCGCCGCCAGGGCACCGTGAAGCCCACCGGCGCGGCTACCCGCCCGGAGCAGGCCGAACGCATCGAGCCGGCCGCGCTGGCCGAGCGCGTCGACCAGGCCGAGCGCATTGAGCAGCCCGCACCCATTGAGCAGGCCGAACGCGAGCAAGCCGGGCAGGCCGAGCGTGCCGGGCAGGCCGAGCGTCCCGATCAGGCCGAGCGTGCCGAGCAGGCCGAGCGTGCCGAGCAGGCCGAGCGTCCCGATCAGGCCGAGCAGGCCGAGCGTCCCGAGCGCGGCGACCGCGGCGACCGTGGCGAGCGCGTCGACCGGGGCGACCGCGTCGACCGCGGCGAGCGCATCGACCGCGGCGAGCGCATCGACCGTGGCGAGCGCGTCGACCGCGGCGAGCGCGGCGACGGCCGTCGCGACCAGGGCGACCAGGGCCGCCGTCCGCAGGGCGACCGGGATGGCGTGCCGGGCAATGGCCAGCGCGTGCCGGCCGCTCAGGGCCAGGGTCCGGACGATGAGGACGACGAGGGCGGCCGCGGCCGCCGTGGCCGCCGCTTCCGGGACCGTCGGCGCAACCGCGGCGACCGCCGTCCGGAGGGCGCCGGCGGCGAGCCGGAGGTCCGCGAGGACGACGTGCTGCTGCCGGTGGCCGGCATCCTGGACGTGCTGGAGAACTACGCGTTCGTGCGCACCTCCGGCTACCTGTCCGGGCCGAATGACGTGTACGTCTCGCTGTCTCTGGTGCGCAGGTACGGTCTGCGCCGCGGCGACGCCATCACCGGAGCGGTGCGCCAGCAGCGCGAGGGCGAGCAGCAGCGGCAGAAGTTCAACCCGCTGGTGCGGGTCGACACCATCAATGGCATGGACGTGGACACCGCCAAGCAGCGGCCCGAGTTCACGAAGCTCACCCCGCTCTACCCGAACGAGCGGCTGCGCCTGGAGACCGACCCCCACGTCCTCACCACCCGGGTCATCGACCTCGTGATGCCGATCGGCAAGGGCCAGCGAGCGCTCATCGTCAGCCCGCCGAAGGCCGGCAAGACGATGATCCTGCAGGCCATCGCGAACGCCATCACCAGGAACAACCCGGAGTGCCACCTCATGGTCGTGCTCGTCGACGAGCGACCGGAGGAGGTCACCGACATGCAGCGCTCGGTGAAGGGCGAGGTGATCGCCTCGACCTTCGACCGGCCGCCGTCGGACCACACCACGGTGTCCGAGCTGGCCATCGAGCGGGCCAAGCGGCTGGTCGAGATGGGTCACGACGTGGTCGTGCTGCTCGACTCGATCACCAGGCTCGGCCGGGCCTACAACCTGGCCGCGCCGGCGTCCGGCCGGATCCTGTCCGGCGGTGTCGACTCCACCGCGCTGTACCCGCCGAAGCGGTTCCTCGGCGCGGCCCGCAACATCGAGGGCGGCGGGTCGCTGACGATCTTCGCTACGGCGTTGGTCGAGACCGGGTCCACAATGGACACGGTGATCTTCGAGGAGTTCAAGGGCACCGGCAACGCCGAGCTCAAGCTGGACCGCAAGATCGCCGACAAGCGGGTGTTCCCGGCCATCGACATCGACCCGTCCGGCACCCGTAAGGAGGAGCTGCTGCTCTCGCCCGACGAGCTGGCGGTCACCGTCAAGCTGCGCAGGGTGCTGGCCGCGCTCGACTCTCAGCAGGCCATCGACGTGCTGCTGGACCGGCTGCGCAAGACCAGGACAAACATCGAGTTCCTGATGCAGGTGGCCAAGAGCGCCCCGGGCTCGGACGACTAGGAGCAACCAGGAATAACGGGCTGACCTGCGGGGTTAACCCCACGGTCAGCCCGTCTGGCAGACTGCCCAGTAAAGATTGGCACAGTCGAGTCCGGCTCCGGTTCACCCCACCGCACAACTACACGGGGACCCGGCGGCCACTAGTAAGAAAGAGGACAAGACGTTGAAGAGCGGTATCCACCCCGACTACGTCGTGACCGAAGTCGTCTGCGGTTGCGGCAACACGTTCACCACTCGCAGCACGAAGCGCAACGGCAGCATCCACGTCGAGGTCTGCTCGAACTGCCACCCGTTCTACACCGGCAAGCAGAAGATCCTCGACACCGGTGGCCGGGTCGCCCGCTTCGAGGCCCGCTACGGCCGGCGCGAGAAGAAGAAGTAGCTGTATCGACGGCCGGCCGGAGGCTGCAAGCTTGAGCACATTGGACGAGCTGCTGGCCGAGCACGCCGACCTCGAACGTCGGCTCGCGGACCCGTCCGTACACGCCGATCAGAACGCGGCCCGCAAGCTCGGCCGGCGGCACGCCGAGCTGGGGCCGATCGCGAGGACGGCCGCCGACCTGCACACCGCGCGGGGCGACCTGGACGCGGCCCGCGAGCTGGCCGCCGAGGACGCCGGCTTCGCCGCGGAGGCGGACAGCTTCGCCGAACGCGTGGTCGGGCTGGAGCAGCGGCTGGCCGAACTGCTGGTGCCGCGCGACCTCAACGACCCGGCGGACGTGGTCATGGAGATCAAGTCGGGGGAGGGCGGCGAGGAGTCCGCGCTGTTCGCCGGCGACCTGCTGCGGATGTACCTGCGCTACGCCGAGCGGCACGGCTGGCGGGCCGAGGTGCTCGACTCCACCGAGTCGGACCTCGGCGGCTACAAGGACGTCACCCTGTCGATCAAGAATCGGGGCACGGTCGGCCCGGACGACGGCGTGTGGGCGCGGTTGAAGTTCGAGGGCGGGGTGCACCGCGTGCAGCGGGTGCCGGTCACCGAGACCCAGGGCCGCATCCACACTTCGGCCGTCGGCGTGCTGGTCTACCCCGAGATCGAAGGCAACGCGGACGTCGAGATCGACGAGAAGGACCTTCGCATCGACGTGTTCCGTTCGTCGGGCAAGGGCGGCCAGAGCGTGAATACGACCGACTCCGCGGTACGGATCACACACCTGCCGACCGGCGTCGTGGTGTCCTGCCAGAACGAGCGGTCGCAGCTGCAGAACAAGGCCCGCGCCATGCAGGTGCTGCACGCCAGACTGCGGGTGCTCGCCGAGGAGGAGGCCGCCTCTCGCGCGGCGGCGGACCGGCGCAGCCAGGTGCGTACCGTGGACCGGTCCGAGCGGGTCCGCACCTACAACTTTCCGGAGAACCGCATCTCCGATCACCGGGTGAACTTCAAGGCCTACAACCTCGACGCGGTGCTCGACGGCGACCTCGACGCCGTACTCAACGCCCTCGCCGCCGCCGACCGCGCCGAGCGCATGTCGTGACGCCGTGACCCGTCAACCGTTGCGGCTGGCCGTGCTGGAGGCCGAACGGATCCTGGCCAAGGCCGGGGTGCCCAGCCCGCGGGCGGACGCCGAGCTGCTCGCCGCGCACGTGCTGGACACCGAGCGGACTCGGCTGCCGCTGATCCCGCTGGTCGACCAGCCGGTGGTCGAGCGTCTGCGCAGGCTGGTGCAGGAGCGTGCCACCAGGGTGCCGCTGCAGCACCTCACTGGCCGGTCCGCGATGGGAGCCGTCACGGTCGGTGTCGGGCCCGGAGTGTTCGTGCCGCGGCCGGAGACCGAGCTGCTGCTGGCCTGGGGCCTGGCCGCTCTTCCGGACCTGGACGGCGCCGAGGCGCCGGTGGTCGTGGACCTGTGCACCGGCTCCGGGGTGCTCGCCCTCGCGATCGCGCAGGCGAGGCCCGATGCGGTGGTGCACGCCGTCGACAACGACCCGGCCGCGCTGGCCTGGGCGCGGCGCAACGCCAACGCCCGGGCCGCCCTGGGGGACACCCCCATCGTTCTGCACGCCGGCGACGTCACCCATCCCGCGACGCTGGCCGAGCTGGACGGCACCGTGCACCTTGTGCTGTGCAACCCGCCGTACGTGCCGACCGGCACCGAGCTGCCACCGGAGGTCGCCGAGCACGACCCGCCCGCGGCGGTGTTCGCCGGTGCCGACGGCCTCGCGGTGATCCGCCCCGCGGTGTCCACGGCGGCCCGGCTGCTGCGCCCTGGCGGCGCCCTGGCCATCGAGCACGACGAGTCGCATGGCTCGGCGGTGCCCGCCCTGCTGCGGGCCCGCGCGGTGCTCACCGACGTCGAGGACCACCTCGACCTGGCCGGCCGTCGCCGCTTCGCCACCGCACGGCGGACCTCCTAGTCGGGCTCGTCGATCCCGAGGTCGCGGCGCATTGCTGTCCGCATGGCGTAGTAATGGTCCAGGCTGTGCCGGTACAGCGCGGACATCGCCGCCCGGTCCGGCTCCTCGCCCGGCCGCCGCTCCTCGCCCAGCAACTCCCTGGTCAGCCGGACCTTGGACAGCACCGCGTCGCGCATCAGGTGCCGGATGTCCTCCGGCGCGTGCAGGTTCATCGGCCCGAGTGCCTCACGGGCCTCGTCACGGATCGTAACCAGCTGGCGCCGCATCGGCTCATCGAGCGTGCCACCGCCCTTGATCACCCGCTCCTTGGCCGGGTGCAACACCCACTGCCACTCCTCCAACACCCCGATGACCCGGCCGTACGCCTGCTCGCGGCCGGTGTAGCGCCGCTCATAGCCCAGCCGCTCGCGCTCCCGTTCGCGCTCCCGCTGCCAGCGCAGGTCCTCCCTGGCGACCTCGCGGCGCCACCGGCGGTCCTCCCGCCAGCCCGCGATGAGCTGGGCGCCGAGCACGCCGCCCAGTCCGAGCAACCCGACGGCGATCGGTACCCACAGCGGCACCTGCGCGGACGGCACGCGCCTTAACCTAGCGGCGCGACCCGTGCCACAATCGCGCGCCGTGAGCACCAGCTACGACTGCAGCGTCGCGGACGCCCGGCAGGCCGGCCTGGCCGCCGCCGCGGGAGCCGTGCGCAGCGGGGGACTCGTGGTGCTGCCCACCGACACCGTGTACGGCCTCGGCTGCGACGCGTTCGACGCCGCCGCCGTCCGGTCACTGCTGGCGGCGAAGGGCCGCGGCCCGCAGATGCCGGTGCCGGTCCTCGTCGGCTCCTGGACCACCATCGACGGCCTGGTGCTCGGCGTCCCCGGGCACGCCCGCACCCTCATCGAGGCGTTCTGGCCCGGCGGCCTGTCCCTCGTGCTCCAGCACGCGCCGTCCCTCGCTTGGAACCTCGGCGACACCCGGGGCACCGTCATGCTACGGATGCCGCTGCACCCGGTGGCCCTCGAGCTGCTCCGTGACGTCGGCCCGATGGCGGTTTCGAGCGCCAATCGCACCGGCCAGCCCCCCGCCACCACCGCCGAGCAGGCCAGGGCGCAGCTCGGCGACCCTGTTTCGGTCTACCT
>DASXTS010000167.1:0-7600 GCA_036505275.1 Pseudonocardiaceae bacterium | reverse complement strand
GGGCTGTACGCCTCGCCGGGCAGCCTGCCCGGCGCGGTGCTGCCGGCGCTGGTGGCCGGCGCGGTGGTGGTGCTCGCCGCCCGGCCGCTGTCGGTGCTGGTCTCGGCGACGCCGCTGCGGGTGCCGTGGCGCGAGCAGGCGTTCATCGCCTGGTCCGGGTTGCGCGGCGCGGTGCCGATCGTGCTGGCCCTGGTCCCGCTCACCGTGGGCGTGCCCGGCGCCCGGCTGCTGGTGGACGCGGTGTTCGTGCTGGTGATCGTGCTGACCCTGCTGCAGGGCACCACGCTGCCGCTGGCCGCGCGCCGGCTGGGCGTGCTCGCGCCGGCCGAGGCCAGCGAGATGGAGGTCGACTCGGCGACGCTGGACGAGCTGAACGCCGACCTGCTCCAGGTGCGGGTGCCGGTCGGGTCGCGGCTGCACGGGGTGTACCTGGCCGAGCTGCGGCTGCCGGTCGGCGCCACGGTCAGCCTGCTGGTGCGCAACGGCACCGGCTTCACCCCGCAGCCGACCACCCGCGTGCAGGAGGGCGACCAGCTCCTCGTGGTCAGCACGGTCGCCGCGAGGGCGGCCGCCGAGCAGCGGCTCCGCGCCGTCCACCGGGCCGGCCGGCTGGCCCGCTGGCTGGGCGAGGCCGGCCGCAGCTGATCCCGCAGCAGTGCCACCACCGAGCATGTGGCGGTGCGCAGAGCTGCCTGTCACTCTGGGCTGGTGCGGTGGCGAGCGGCGGCTGGCGTGCTCGGTGCGGCGGTGCTGACCGGTGCGGTCCTGGTGCTGCGCGGGCAGGTGCCGCCGCCGACCCCGCCGGCGCCGCCGAGCACAGCATCGCCGCCGGTCGCCGTGGCCGATCCAGGCCTGCCGGTGCGTGAGCCCGAGCTCGCCCCGCGGTGGCGGGTGTTCACCGCGCAGCGGGACGCCATCGACGGCGTCGTCGGTCCCCAGCACGTCGTGTACATCCGCCCGGACGGAGACCAGCTCGAGCTGACCGTCCAGCTCAAGGCGACGGGAGCGGAGCTGCTTCGGCACGGCGTGCGGCACGACGAGGCGCCATGGGCGAGCCTGCTGCACGACGGCCTGCTGCTGGTCGTTGGCGGCCAGCCGGTGCGGCTGATCGCGCTGGACCCGGCGACCGGCGCGGTCCGCGAGATCGCACCGCCGGCCGGGTACAGCTTCCGCCCGCAGCTGGTCGATGTTGGCGACGAGGTGCTGCTGCTGGGCTGGCAGGACGGCCAGCAGCGCAGCTGCGTGCTCGCGGTGCAGGCTCGCACTGGTGCATCGCGGGTGGCGTGGTGCGCGCAGGAGGGCACGTCGCCGAGCTGGCTGTACGAGGGCCAGGACGAGGCCACCTGGCCGGCAACGTCCGTCCCGCAGCCGGGGTGTCTGCAGTGGCAGCGGCTGCGCTCCGGCGGCCAGGTGCAGCCGATGCCCCAGAACCCGTGGCTGTGCGGCGCGTGGGGGCTGGTCGACGTCGGTGGGTGGCAGGTCGCCCAGCGGCCGGAGCGGGATGCGGCGCAGCCGCTCATCGTGGCCAGCGACGGCTCGCGTCCACTCGCCCTCGGCATCGCGGCCGCCTTCGTGGGCTGCGGCCGGCACGTGTACTGGTCGGCGGCGACCGACGGGGTCTACCCGGACGTGGTGTACCGGTGGGAGCCGGGCGCGGACTACCGCGAGGTGGTGTACAAGCTCGGGTCGTCCACCCGGTACACGCTCGGCCTGCCGCGCTGCACGGATGGCGTGCTCAGCGTCGCCATGACCACACGGGATCACCGGGTGGTCGAGTTGTACGCGCTGAGCCGGCCGTAGCGTCGATGCTGGACAATGGTGGCGTGCGCACCGAGATCCAGGACGAGCAGCTGCCGGCCCGTCGGGTCGGGCTGCTGGCCGTCGCCGCGGCCGCGACGCTCGCCGCCGACCTGATCAGCAAGATCACGGCGGTGGCCGCCCTGCAGGGTGGGGAGCCGGTCCGGTTGCTCGGCGGCGGGCTTTATCTGGTGCTCTACCGC
Organism: Pseudonocardiaceae bacterium; assembly: GCA_036505275.1. GTDB lineage: Bacteria > Actinomycetota > Actinomycetes > Mycobacteriales > Pseudonocardiaceae > DASXTS01. The sequence continues at coordinate 5,600 of DASXTS010000167.1, read as the reverse complement.
AATTCCGGCGCGGCGTTCTCGCTGGCCACCGGCATGACCTGGCTGCTGACTCTGATCGCCATCGGGGTCGTGATCGCCATTGTCCGGCTGGCGCCGCGGCTGCGCTCGGCCGGCTGGGCGGTGGGCCTCGGCCTCATCCTCGGCGGGGCCGCCGGCAACCTCGGCGACCGGCTGTTCCGCTCGCCCGGGCCGCTGCGTGGTCACGTGGTCGACTGGCTGTCCTTGCTCGCCCCGGACGGCAGCGTGTGGCCGGTGTTCAACATCGCCGACTCGGCCATCGTCGTCGGCGGCGCGCTGCTCGTACTGCTCGCCGCGCTCGGCCGCGACTACGACGGGCGCCGGCCGGCGCGGGCGGAGGCCGAGGCTGGCTCGTGACCCGCTCATGACGACCCGGCGTACGTTGCCGGTGCCGGATGGCCTGGACGGCATGCGGGTGGACGCCGGGCTGGCCAAGCTGCTCGGCCTGTCCCGCACCGTGGTGGCCGGCATGGCCGAGGCCGGCGACGTGCTGCTGGACGGCCAGGCGGCCGGCAAGTCCGACCGGCTGGTGGCCGGCGCCTGGCTGGAGGTTGCGTTGCCCCCGGCGCAACCGGCTGCGGTGCAGCCGGTGCCGGCCGCGGTGGCCGGTCTGGTGGTGCTGCACGAGGACGACGACCTGGTGGTGGTGGACAAGCCGGTCGGCGTCGCCGCGCACCCCAGCCCCGGCTGGACCGGCCCGACCGTTATCGGCGGGCTGGCCGCGGCCGGCATGCGGGTCGCCACCTCGGGCGCGGCCGAGCGGCAGGGCATCGTGCACCGCCTCGACGTGGGCACCACCGGCGTCATGGTGGTGGCGAAGTCCGAGCGCGCCTACACCGCACTCAAGCAGGCGTTCCGGGGCCGCGAGGTGGTGAAGGGCTACCACGCGCTGGTGCAGGGTCACCCCGACCCCAGCCGGGGCACCGTCGACGCGCCGATCGACCGGCACCCGCGGCACGACTACCGGTTCGCGGTGGTCGCCGGCGGCAAGCCGTCGGTCACCCACTACGAGACGATCGAGGCGTTCCGTGCGGCGTCGCTGCTCGACGTGCGGCTGGAGACCGGCCGCACGCACCAGATCCGGGTGCATTTCGCCGCGCTGCGCCACCCGTGCTGCGGTGACCTGACCTATGGCGCCGACCCGGTGCTCGCGAGGCATCTCGGCCTGGAACGGCAGTGGCTGCACGCCCGCACCCTCGGCTTCCCACACCCGGCCGACGGCCGCTGGGTGGAGTTCACCAGCCCCTGTCCGGCCGACCTCGAGCACGCCCTCGACGTGCTGCGCGCCGAGTCCTGAGCCCGGTCAGCCCGGTCAGGTGGTGCCCCACACCGACCAGGTGAGTGCTTCCCGCTCGTCGTCCGGGCGGGCGCTCCAGCGCACCGCGGCCAGCTCGGTGGACTCGGGCAGCACGTAGACGGTGTGCCCGCCGGCCGCCTCGCCCGGTTTGACGCCCATCCGGTGCGGCGGCCGCGACGACAGCGCCACCGGCGCCTTGGGCACGGCGTTGCCGTCGGCGTCGAGCAGCACCAGGTACAGATCGGGCAGCACGGGGTACGGCGTGCGACCGTTGTTGGTCACCTCGGTGTGCACCACGACCGACCGCTCGCCGGGCCGCAGCCGGTACCCGGCGGCGGTGAACAGGAAGTCGGCGGGGTCCAGCACCTCGGCCAGCCTGATGGCCAGCCGCGGCCCCTCGGGGCCGTCGGTGGCGTCGCCGTCGTCGCCGTTGTCGCTGTTGTCGGTGGGGTCGGTGGGGTCGGTGGGGTCGGTGTGCAGGGTGTCGCCGATGGCACCGGTCCGCTGCTGGGCGGTGACCGCCGGTCGTTCCGGGGTCGTCCGCACGGTAGTTGCCAGCTCGTCGCCGCGGGCCCACGCGGCGCTGCCGGGCGGCCCCCAGGTGCCGGCCGCATCCAGCCCCGCCGGCTGCGCCGCCCGCGCGGGCTGGCCGTGCGGTGCGCCGTGTGGTGGTGTGCCGTGCGGTGGTGCGCCGTGCGGTGGTGCGCCGTGCGGTGGCGTGCCGTGGCTCGGCCCGAAGCCCGCCGGCGGCCCGTTGCGGCTCGGGCCGGGACCGAGGTGGCCGGCGTGTCCGGGCTGGCCGGCGTACCCAGGCTGGCCTGGCGACGGGTGCCAGGGCTGGCCGGGCCAGGGGTGGCCGGGCACCGGCTGCGGCCCACTTGGCGGGCCGGTTGGGACCGCGCCGTACGGCCCCATCGACCAGGACGCACCGACCACCGGTTCGTTCAATACGTGCCACAGCGCGGTCGGGTCGCACTCCACGCCGACCACCAGCGGCAGCCCGCCCGCCGCCAGCCCCGCCAGCCGGGCGGCCACCTCGCGCACGTCCATCCCGGCCCGTCTGGCCAGGTCGTGCACGGCGACCCGGCCCACCTCGGCGACCAGGGCGAGCAGGTGGGCGTCGACGGGGTCTGGCACGGCCACGCCCATGCACGCTACTCCGCGAATACGATCAGTTGGCACCCACTGTGATGTGCTGAAACGTCCGACTCATGTGTACGAGACCGCGGACACGCTGGAGGGCGGGCGGCGGCGGGCACGCAGCTCGATGACCGCGAGGGTGAGCGCCACCAGGACGAAGGCGACGGCGGTGAGCAGTGCGGCGACCACGCCGGCGACATAGTGTCGGCCGCCGGGGCCGGCCACCACGGCGTAGAACACGGCGGCGAGCGCCGCGGTCCCGATGGCGGCGCCGATGCGCTGGCCGGTCTGCAGCGCGCCGCCGGCCGCGCCGGCCATCCGCACCGGCACCGACTCGAGCGTGAGGGTGATGTTGGGGGAGATCACCGCGCCGCCGCCGAGCCCGGCGACCAGCAAGGGCAGCGCCACCGCCCAGCCGGCTAGCTGCGCCGGCACCAGCGGCAACACCGCGGCGGCGGCGGCCAGCCCCACCGCCACGCTGCTGAGGCCGAGCACGGTCACCCACCGGCCGAACCGGTCGACCAGGCGGCCGGCCACCGCGGATGCCACCGCGCCACCCAGCGCGAACGGGGTCACCGCGAGCCCGGACTCCAGCGGCGAGAAGCCGAGGCCGGCCTGGAAGAACAGGGCGAACACCAGCCACAGCCCGCTGAACCCGATGAAGTAGATCAGCCCGATGGCCGCGCCGGCCGGGTAGCCGGGCGTGCCGGTGACCAGCACCGGGTCCAGCAGCGGCGGGCGGCCCTCGGCCGACAGCCGCCGCTCCCGCCGGGCAAAGAGGGCGAGCAGCGCGGCGGCCAGCACCAGCAGCCACGACCGCCCGGCCAGGCCCCGTCTTCGGCCGAGATCAGCGGCAGCAGCACGCACAGCACCCCGCCGCCGAGCAGCGCCGCGCCGAGCAGGTCGAGGTCGCCGATCGCCAGCCGGCCGGCCGGCCGCGACCGCGGCAGCACCCGGGCGGCCACCACCAGCGCGGCCAGCCCGATCGGCACGTTGACAAGGAACACCCACCGCCAGCCCGCCGGCTCACCGGCGACGGCCAGGATCACCCCGCCGGCCACCGGACCGACCGCGGTGGACAACCCCACCGACGCGCCGAACACGCCGAAGGCCCTGCCGCGCTCGGCGCCCCGGAACAGCTGCTGGATCAGCCCGGAGTTCTGCGGGCCGAGCACGCCGGCCGCGCAACCCTGCAGCAGCCGGGCCGCCACCAGCAACCTGGCCGTCGGCGCGGCGCCGCACAGCGCGCTGGTGAGCACGAAGGCGGTGAGCGCCACCAGGAACATCCGCCGCCGGCCAAGGGCGTCCCCGAGCCGCCCCGCCGCCACCAGCACCACCCCGAACGCCAGCGCGTAGCCGGAGACCACCCACTGCACGGTGGCCGCGGACGCGCCGAGATCGCGCTGGATGGACGGCAGCGCCACGATCACGATGCTCACGTCGAGCAGTGCCATGAAGCCGGCGAGCTGCGTCACGGCGAGCGCCCGCCAGCGGCGGGGGTCCGGCTCGGTCGTCACGACATCCATCCTGTCCAACCCCGGGGCGGCGCGGCAGGGCGCGGCTGTCGGTGCGGCCGGCTACGCTCCCTTGACTGGTCGGTGATCGAGCCGGTGGTCAAGGCCGGTGATCATGGCCGGTGATCAAGGCACAGTCGAGGGGAGGCCCCCAGCGTGTCCGGCGACTCGTTCGTGCACCTGCACGTGCACACCGAGTACTCCATGCTCGACGGCGCTGCCCGCCTCGATGGCCTGTTCGCGGAGGTCGGCAGGCTGGACATGCCGGCGGTGGCGATGACCGACCACGGCTACCTGTACGGCGGCTACGAGTTCTACGTCAAGGCCAGCGCCGCGGGCATCAAGCCGATCATCGGCCTGGAGGCCTACGTCGCGCCGGAGTCCAGGTTCGTCAAGCGCCGCGTCAGCTGGTACAACGCCGCCGGCGGCGCCGGCGAGGACGACGTGTCCGGTGGCGGCGCCTACACGCACATGACCCTCCTCGCGGCCGACGCGGACGGCCTGCACAACCTGTTTCGGCTGGCCTCGTACGCCAGCCTGGAGGGCTACTACCGCAAGCCGCGGATCGACCGTGAGCTGCTGGCCAGGTTCAGCAAGGGCCTGATCGGCACCACCGGCTGCCCCGGCGGTGAGGTCCCGACCAGGCTGCGCGCCGGCGACCAGGAGGGTGCCCGCGCGGTGGCCGGCGAGCTGCGCGACATCCTCGGGCCGGAGAACTTCTACGTCGAGGTCATGGATCACGGCATCGACGTGGAGCGCCGTTGCCTGCCCGACCTGCTGCGGATCGGCAAGGACCTCGGCCTGGCCACGCTGGCCACGAACGACCTGCACTACACGCACAAGGAGGATGCGCACGGCCAGGACGTGCTGCTGTGCGTGCAGACCGCGAGCACCTTCGCCGACCCGAAGCGCTTCAAGTTCGACGGCGACGGCTACTACGTCAAGTCGGCCGAGGAGATGCGCGCGCTGTGGGCCGACCGGCACGGCATGCCGGAGGCCTGCGACAACACGCTGCTGCTCGCCGAGCGGGTGGACAGCTACGCGAGCGTGTTCGAGCCGCGCAACCTGATGCCGGCGTTCACCGTGCCCGGCGGCGAGACCGAGGAGTCCTGGCTGCGCAAGGAGGTCGACGCCGGGCTGGCCCGCCGGTTCCCGGCCGGCGTGCCGGTCGAGCACCGCAAGCAGGCCGACTTCGAGCTCGACGTGATCTGCCAGATGGGCTACCCCGGCTACTTCCTGGTGGTCGCCGACCTGGTCGAGTACGCCAAGCGCACCGGGATCAGGGTCGGACCTGGCCGCGGCTCCGCGGCCGGCTGCCTGGTCGCCTGGGCCCTCGGCATCACCGAGCTGGACCCGATCCAGCACAAGCTGATCTTCGAGCGGTTCCTCAACCCGGACCGGATCTCGATGCCGGACATCGACATCGACTTCGACGAGCGCCGGCGCGGCGACATGATCCGCTACGCCACCGAGAAGTACGGCGAGGAGCGCGTCGCCCAGATCGTCACCTACTCGACGATCAAGGCCAAGGCGGCGATCAAGGACTCGGCTCGGGTGCTGTTCGGCCAGCCCGGCTACTCGATCGCCGACAAGATCTCCAAGGCGATGCCGCCACCGGTGATGGGCAAGGA